>JAAYUK010000038.1 GCA_012517735.1 Nitrospiraceae bacterium | reverse complement strand
GGCAACAAGCCGGAAATCGACCTTGTGCGGCTTGGACGAGCCGATCCGAAAGACATTTTTGTCCTCAAGAACCCTGAGCAGTTTTGCCTGAATCTGAAGCGGCATTTCCCCGATTTCATCCAGAAAGAGCGTGCCGTGGTCTGCAAGCTCGATATGGCCGACCTTGCCTTCTTTCCGGGCTCCCGAAAAAGAACCCCCGACATACCCAAACAATTCAGATTCAAACAGTTCATGGGGGACGGCTGCGCAATTGATGCAGACAAAAGGTCCTTCCGCTCGCTGGCTTTCGAGATGCAGCGCGCTGGCGAAAAGCTCCTTGCCGGTACCGGTCTCGCCCACAATGAGCAAAGACGATTCGGTTATTGCATAAAGGGAGAGATGTTCCTTTACTTTTCTGATGGCAGCACTCTCCCCGATGATGTTATGAATGGAGTACAGTGCGCAAAGGGCGCTTTCAACGCGTTTACGATAGAATGCAACCTCTTTGTTCAGAAGGGTTATTTTTTCGACCAGCTCTTTCATTTCATCGGTATCCGCGATAATTGATTGGGAAATGAACCCGACGATCTGCCCGGAGCCTCCCCTGACCGGAACCCGATTGACGATCAGATTGGTGAAACTGCCGTCTTCACGTCTGATGCGACAGGTTCCACGGAGTTCAGCCACCGCACTGCTCATGACGGTTGCTGCACGGGATGTCGGAATCAGATCGGTGATTTTCTTTCCGATCGCCTCGCGCCGGTCAATCCCGATATAGCCTGCATAGGTCTTGTTGATAAAGCGCACGACGCAATTGGTATCACAGAATATGACGCCGATCGGCACGCTGTCGAGCATCAGCTCAGCAAGGCCGTAGGCATCGCCGTGTCCTGCGGTATCTTCAGTTGTTCTCATCAGTTCTCCCTCAATAGGTTGATATTGCCATAAGCGCCGCAGAAAAGGCAGCCTTGCATGATTTATGCAAGAAAGAACCGTACCACTTTTGGATGCGATCCTGTTTTGCCTGAGTGTCATGCAAAATGATCGATGATGAAAACAGGGAGGTTTGATGAAAGCGAAGGATGTGATGATCCCGCCCAGAGAGCATCTGCGGACGGAAACGACGCTGAGGAAGGCAGTGAGGCTCCCACGGAGCGCTCATGGCGGCGGGACACGGATTGGAGTCAGGGAGCTGCCGGTGATTGATGAAACCGGCAACATGCTCGGGATGCTGTATGAACAGGATGTTTATTGTGCGGTCGCCGCTGCAATGCTCGATCACCCATGCCGTTCAGGAGGTGCGCGATGAGCGGCGAAACGGCACAGATGGCGTCGCAGGTTGTGATGGGCTCCCAGTTCTGGACGACCACGGCCATATTCATTCTTGGCTATATTCTTATTGCATCCGAGAAGATTCACAAGACCATTATCGCCCTGGTCGGTGCAGGACTCATACTGATTCTGAAAATCCTTGAGCAGCACGAAGCCTTTCATGTCGAAGAAACCGGAATCGACTGGAATGTCATCTTTCTGCTGATCTCGATGATGGTCATTATCAACCTCATGCGCCCGACCGGGATATTCGAATATATTGCCATCAAAAGCGCCAAGGCAGGCAAGGGAGATCCGTTTCGGATACTGGTCATTTTTGCATTGGTAACTGCCGCGTTGAGCGCCTTTCTCGATAATGTGACGACGGTTCTCCTGATAACCCCGGTTACCATTCTGATTGCAGATGCACTTGAAGTCGATCCGGTACCGTTTCTCATTTCCAATGCGCTTGCGTCGAATATCGGCGGCACGGCAACGCTCATCGGCGACCCGCCGAATATCATGATCGCATCCAAGGCGCAGCTCGACTTCATGGCGTTCATTAACCATCTGGCCCCGGTCATCATCATTATCATGGTCTTTTATGTCATGACGATCAAGGTAATCTGGGGCAGGAAACTGCAGACCCGCGACGACCTGAAGGCTCGCGTTCTGGCGATGAATGAAACAGAAGCCATTAAGGACCCCCTTATGCTCAAAAAATCGCTGGCCGTTCTCGCTGTGGTCATCGGCGGTTTTGTTTTCCACGGCGTGCTGCACTTTCAGCCGGCTACCGTTGCCCTGTTTGGGGCAGCACTGCTTTTGCTGTTGTCCGGAATTGATGAACCGCACCATGTTCTGGCCGAAGTGGAATGGCCGACCATCTTTTTCTTTATGGGCCTTTTTGTCATCATCGGCGGCATCGTCAAGGTCGGACTCATCAAATGGATGTCGATACAGATGCTTGCGCTGACACAGGGAGACCTTTTTGCAACAAGCATGGTAATCATGTGGTTTTCCGCGTTCGCTTCAGCTATCGTTGACAATATTCCTTATGTGGCAACCATGAATCCACTCGTTGTGGACATGGCGCGCCAGCTCTGGCCGAACCTTTCGGGCATTCAGTTGCTTCAGCACCCGGACCTGATGCCGGTCTGGTGGTCGTTGGCGCTGGGAGCGTGTCTTGGAGGAAATGGTTCCGCCATTGGAGCATCCGCAAATGTGATTGTGGTGGGCATGTCGGAAAAGATGGGCAGGAAGATCTCGTTCCTGAAGTTCATGCTTTACGGAATGCCGATCATGGTCATGACGGTCATCATCTCGACCGTCTACGTCTGGCTCAGATACTACGTATTGCATTGGTAATCATGAAAAAGCCGTTTCGTAAAGGAGGAACATCATCATGCCAGAAATGCAGGTCAGGGGAGAACGTATTCCGCATCATACGGAAAAGCTCATCCTGCCTCCCTGTCAGGTAAAGTGCCCGATTAACGAGCAGATACAGCGAACCAATGTCATGATTTCGCTGCTGCCCGATGATGAATCGCTTGCCCGGGAGAAAATCATCAGGATATGCGAGGAGCTGTATGAGTCCAATCCGTTTTTCGGCGTCTGCGGATATATCTGCGGGCTCTGCGAACAGGAATGCAACTACAGGGATAACGGGGGTTCCATACGCAGACGGTTACTCAAGAAGTTCCTTTCCGATGTGTATGCTGCTCATGTGTCCGACAGACAGATTCCGCAGGTGTCGAGAGCGGGGGGGAGGGTTGCGGTTATCGGCGGTGGTCCGTCCGGCCTCACCTGTGCCTCGTTTTTGAGCAAGAAAGGGTATGCGGTGACCATATTTGATGCTCATCCGAAACTGGGCGGGATGCTTCGCTACGGGATACCGGAATATCGGCTGCCGGAGGAGGTGCTCGATCGGGAGATCGGGAATGTTCTTGCTCATGGGGTGGAAGTGCGGCCAGGGGTGAGGGTAGGCAGGGATATCACGCTGGATGACCTGAAATCCCGTGGCTTTGACGTGGTCTACATTGCAGTCGGCTCACAGCTCGGCAAACCGATGGGAATTGAAAACGAAGATCATCCGTCGGTGCAGAGCGGGGTTCACTTTCTGCAGGCGGTAAAAAAAGCCGGAGTGCCGAAACTGTCCGGAACCGTTGCGGTCGTCGGCGGGGGGAACACGGCTGTCGATGCTGCCCGGACAGCCATCCGATGCGGGGCGGACCGCGTTGCGCTCCTGTATCGTCGCACTCGTGCCGAAATGCCGGCCGATCCGGAAGAAGTTCACGATGCGCTCGAAGAGGGGGTTCAGTTGCTCGAACTGAGCGCTCCCCAGCGGGTGGTTCTCGATGGATCCCGACTCGTCGGAATCGAATGCTGCAGCATGACCATGGGGGATCCCGATGCTCACGGCAGACGCAGGCCGGTACGAAAAGAGGGATCAACCTTTGTTTTCCCCTGCGATCTGGTTGTGTCCGCGATCGGACAGGAATGCGATCTTATGTTGCTTGCAAATGATTCATACGGAACGATCCGCATTTCGAAGCGGGGTACCATCGAGGCTGATCCACTGACCATGGAGACAACTGCCCCCGGTGTTTTTGCCGGCGGTGACGCGGTTGTCGGTCCCATGGCGGCAATAGATGCGATTGCAGCAGGCAAGATCGCTGCCGAGTCAATAGACCGGTATATGAAGGGAGAGGTGCTGGAACGGCCGCCTCGTCATCTCATGAGCTGTGATGTGCCGTTTCGCGATCATTTCAGGGCGGCACCGGAGCCGAAACGGACGCCGATTATCCGCCATCTTTCCTTTGATGTCCGGGAGATCGGCTTCTCGTTATCGGAGGCAATCACGGAAGCCCGTCGATGCATGCAATGCGGCCCCTGCAGCATATGCAACGCATGCGCCGACATCGGCCTGCAGGCAGAGCCGGTGTCGGTTCGGGTGGATCAGACACTTTGCAGCGGATGTGGTTTATGTGCAGCGGCCTGTAACTATCATGCAATCAGCTTCCGTTCCGTTGATGTATTGCGCAATGACGGCACGGCGACCTGCAAACAGATAGCGTGCACTGATGCAACACTGTGCAAGGCGTGCGGACTCTGTGTTGCATCCTGCCCGTCGCACGCCCGTGACATGACAACCGGTTACAGCCTCTCGCTTCTGCCGCAATCGGGTCCTCCTCCGGTTGTCTCCTGTTATGTCTGCAAGTTCGGTTGGGACTATGCATCCGCCGGAGCCGGCCTGAAAGCGCTGAACCATGCGGTTGCAACCCCGGTGACCTGCATCGGACAGGTCAGTTCAGACGCAATACTTGCGGCATTCAGCGACGGGTTTTCCGGCGTCCTGCTTTTGGGCTGTCCGGAGGGCGATTGTCATTTTCAGGACGGATCGAGTGAGGCGAGAAAAAAGATACGAGTTCTGCGGGATATCATGGCTCCGTTCGGCATAGAGCCGGAACGACTTGAGCTGGTAACCGGAATCGATCCCCTGGGAGAACGCATGCAGCGGATTGTTGATTCATTTGTAATGAAACTGGCGACTTTGGGCAAACTGTCCTGCAAGGAGTTGCGTCATGAGAGATAAAAAAAAGCTTGCCATAGCCTGGTTTGGCGCCTGTGCCGGTTGCGACGAGTCCATTGTCGACATCAATGAGGAGCTTCTTGCGCTCGCCGATGCGTTCGAAATAGTGCTCTGGCCGGTTGCGTTCGACTATAAATACGAACAGATCGAACATCTGCGGGATGGAGAACTGGCTCTTGCGCTTATCAGCGGATCGGTCAGGAATTCGGAACATGAAGAATTGGCACATCTGCTCAGAAGGAAATCTTTGAATCTGGTGGCATTCGGAGCATGCGCCTGTTTTGGAGGCACCCCGGGATTGGCCAATATGGTCACCAGGGAAGATATTTTCGCCACAGCGTATCATGATGCACCGACGGTCGTCAACCCGCTCGGAATCGAACCGGAGCCACAATCGGTCATTCACGGAAAAGAGCTTTCGCTTCCGGTCTTCTACAACGAGGTCCATCCGTTGAACGCTATTATTGAGGTAGATTACTACCTTCCCGGATGTCCGCCGCCGCCGCCGCTCATTTCCGCGATGATCAGTGCGTTTCTGAACGGGAAGCTGCCGCAGAGGGGATCAACGCTTGCGCCGGACACCGCGCTTTGCGAGGTTTGTCCGCGGAATGCGACAAAACCACAGAGGCTGGTCATCCAGAACCTGAGGAGAATCCATGAAGGGCCGGTCGATGCGGAACAGTGTTTTCTGGCGCAGGGAATCGTCTGTGTCGGCCCGGCGACCCGGCAGGGATGCGGCAGCCCATGCATGAAGGTCAATATGCCGTGCAGAGGATGTTTCGGGCCGGTCGAAGGTGTTTCGGATATGGGAACCGCCTTCGTTTCATCAATTGCGTCACTTCTGGAGTCCGGAGAAAACGGCGCCGGGTCCGTTCCTGACCCGGCAGGGTATTTCTACCGCTTCACGACGGCAACATCGATTCTTGGAAAGCGGCGGAGCACAGTTTCCAGACAAAATGAAGGGGTGACTCAATGGAAAGAATAACGATTAATCCGGTAACCCGGCTGGAAGGACACGGGAAAATAGATATTTTTCTTGATGACCGCGGTGATGTGAAAGACGCTTTTTTTCAGGTCACCGAGCTTCGCGGTTTTGAGCGTTTTTGCGTCGGCCGCCCGGCCGAAGAGATGCCACGGATTGTGCCGAACATATGCGGGGTCTGCCCGACTCCGCATAATCTCGCATCGCTCGGGGCGCTCGATGCGATTTATGGCGTTGTCCCGCCGCCGACCGCAGCGCTTGTCAGACGTTTGCAGTATGACGCGAATTGCATTGAAGACCACTACATTCACTTCTTTTTCCTTGCAGGCCCTGATTTTGTTGTCGGCCCTGAGGCACATCCGGCAGAGCGGAACATTCTCGGGCTCATCAGCAAGGCAGGTGTTGATGTCGGCAAAAAAGTCATTGAAGTCAGAAAAAGAACACGCGAGATCATCCAGATGATTGCCGGGAAACCTGCGCACCCTGAAGGTGGGCTGCCGGGCGGGCTGTCTCGCCCCATTCCTGAATGTGAACGGCCGCGTATTATCGAAACAGCCGACCTCTGTGTGGATTTTGCACAGTATGCATTACAGCTCTTCAAGCACATGGTTCTTGCCAATGATGCCTATCTGGACAGTATGCTCAGCAATACCTATAATCTTCAGACCTGCTACATGGGTATGGTTGATGACGACTATCGTCAGGCATATTATGGAGGCATGCTTCGGGTTGTCGATCCGAACGGCAAGGAATTGGCCCTGTTTGATCCGTGTGCGTATGCTGAACATATTGCGGAGCGTGTCGAGCCATGGACATACATCAAGCTGACCTATCTCAGGAAGCTGGGCTGGCGGGGAATGACAGAGGGAGATACGACCTCGCTGTATCGGGTTGGGCCCCTTGCGCGGTACAATGTTGCCGGCGGCATGAGTACTCCTCTTGCGCAAAAGGAGCATGAGCAGATGACAGCGGTTCTCGGCAAGCCGGCTCACAACACGCTCGCCTACCACTGGGCGCGCCTGGTTGAAGCGCTGCAGGCCGCTGAGGACATGCAAAGAATTTCCCGTGATCCACTGCTTACGGGAACGGATATTCGGAACATGAATTATGCGTTTACTGGTCGCGGCGTGGGATGTGTTGAAGCTCCCCGCGGGGTGCTTATTCATGATTATGAAACGGATGCGCAGGGCCTCATGCGCAAACTCAATCTCGTTGTAGCGACTCAGCATAATGCAGCGCCGATTGGTCTTTCGGTAAAGAAGGCCGCTCAGGACTTCATCCGGGGCGGGGAGGTTCGTGAAGGTCTTCTGAACATGACGGAGATGGCCTTCCGTGCGTATGACCCATGTTTGGGATGCGCAACGCACACTCTGTTGGGTGAGACTCCGATGAAGATCAGCATTCGTGACCATCGCGGGACGGTCGTGAAGACCCTGGAGCGTTCATAAATGTCGGGAGAAACGCTGATTCTCGGTATTGGCAATCCGATCCTGACCGATGACGCGGTTGGCCTGTATGCGGTTCGGGAGCTCGAAAAGTTGCGGAATCAGTCGGAGTGCGTTCAGGATCTGCTTTCGGGGATCGACCTTAAGGAATTTGTCGAAGGTGGCATCAGTTTTATTGATGCGATTGCGGGATACCGGTGCGTGATTCTGATTGATGCGATCCAGACCGAAGGCGGCATGCCGGGCGATATCTCCTTTTTTTGCCTTGATCAGCTTGGCGCACGGCCAACAGGGAATCCCCACTCAGTGAATGCCCGGACGGCTTTGGAGCTTGGACGGTATTGTGGATATGCACTGCCTGAACATATTTATGTGTACAGTGTTGAGGCTGCTGACTGCCATACGTTCAGCATGACGCTCTCCCCTGTGGTACGGAACTCTTTCCCGGTACTCATACGGAAAATACTGGCAGACCTGAATACAGGTTTATGTGCTGTCGGTGCTGGGCTGGCGCAGGTGTCGGGATGATGCCGACCGGCAGGCAAAAGGAGCCGGAGCCGATTTCAGCCGGTAATCGCCGGAGGGTGCTGATCGCCGGATGTCTCGCCCATATCACCCATGATGGGCTGACCGACATGTTGTACGTCTTTTTACCGGTGTGGCAGCAGGCATTCGGATTGAATTACGCCCAGGTGGGGTTCATGCGCACAGCATTCTCCGGTGCTTTGGCACTCTTTCAGGTGCCAGCGGGGCTTCTTGCGGGGGCGATCGGAACGGTGCCGGTACTGGTGGCAGGAACCATGTTGACAGGAGCGTCCCTGACAGCCATCGGGCTGGTCTCCACGCCGCTTTTGCTTGGTGCCTTGCTGGTAGCCGGCGGGATCGGGGCAGGTACTCAGCATCCGCTTGCTTCCTCTGCGATCGCATATGTTTGCAGTGGCGTTTCATCCCGAGTTGCCCTGAGCACCTACAATTTTTCGGGCGACGTCGGCAAGTCCGCGGTTCCTCTCATCGCTTCATTCCTTATTGCCTGGGCAGGATGGCAGGGAGCCATTTCCCTGCTCGGCATGTACGGACTTGCCGCGGCTCTTGTCCTCTATCTTGCGCTGAGCGGCATGCCCTTGCCGAGAAACAGCGCAAAGGGCCGAAAACATCTCCCCGGATTCGGGTTCATTACGCGCCAGAATGCAGCCCCCATTGCGGCACTTTCTTCCATAGGCATGATCGACAACGCGACGAGGGGCGGCTTCCTCACACTCCTGCCGTTTCTGTTGCAGGAAAAAGGGGCCGGCATGTCCACGATTGCACTTGCGCTTGGGCTGGTATTTGCCGGCGGAGCGATGGGAAAGTTGTTTTGCGGCATCCTTGCTGCCCGAGTCGGGGTATTGCGTTCTGTCGTCGTGACAGAGATGGCAACCGCAACCTGCATTGCGGGGATGGTATTCCTGAGTGCCGATGAGGCGCTCGCGCTCAGCCCATTTTTGGGCATTGTCCTGAACGGAACTTCATCGGTCCTGTATGGCAGTATTCCGGAAATGGTCTCCGCAGAGCACAGAAACGAGGCGTTCGCATTGTTCTACACCATCACAATCGGCTCTGGAGCTATCTCCCCGTTTTGCTCAGGGCTTGCCGGTGATGCCTTCGGGGTTCCATCCGCCATTACCTTCATCGCATTTCTGGTTCTGGTCACGGTTCCTCTGACCTCCCTGCTGAAAGGCGCAATAGGACGAGAGTCATAGCAGG
>JAAYUK010000232.1 GCA_012517735.1 Nitrospiraceae bacterium | reverse complement strand
GCGCAGCTGGGCGGGTTTGCACGGCTGAAGACCGCGCTTGATGAAGTGCGCCGGGCCAATCCGAACGTACTGGTGGTGCATGGCGGAGACATGGTGCAGGGAACCTTTTATTTCATCAAGTATCAGGGACGGGTCGACAGCGAATTTCTGAATCTTCTTGCTATCGATGCGGCGTGCCCGGGCAATCATGAGTTCGACAAAGGGCCTGGTCTGCTCGCCGGCATGATCGACCGTGCCAACTTCCCCATAGTCGCCGCCAATCTCGATGTTTCGCGGGAGCCGCTCCTTGCCGGAAAGCTCCTGCCGCATATCGTAAAGAAAATCGGTCCTCATGACGTCGGCATTATCGGTGTTACCACTCCGGAGGCTGCCATCATCTCGAATCCCGGGCCGAACGTGGCGTTTCTCGATGCGCATGCGACTGTCATGCGCTCGGTTCGTGCGCTGCAGGCGCAGGGCATCAGGACGATTGTTCTGGTGTCTCATCTGGGGTATGAAGAGGACATGGAACTTGCAAAAAAACTGAGCGGGGTTGCTGTCATCGTCGGTGGCCATACCCATAGTCTGCTTGGTGATCGCACCCGGTTGAAGATGCTTGGTCTCGTGCCTGCGGGCGAGTATCCGACGGCAGTACAAGATGCCGAGGGCAAAACGGTGCTGGTCGTTCAGTCATGGGAGTGGGCCAAAGCGCTCGGTTCTCTCAGAATTACGCTTGACGAAGATGGACGGGCTTCTTCCTGGTCCGGAGGAGCGACGCTGATCGTGGGAGACCGGTTCAGTCAGAAGGGAGCAGTTGTGCCTGCAGGATCAGCAGGCTATGAAGCGATCCGAGCAGCGATGGCCGCTTCGGCCTCGGCGGTCATCTATCCTGATGACCCAGAGGTGAGGAAGCGTCTTGATGTCTATTCGCGGCCGATTCAGGAGATGATGGCAACGGTGATCGGCCGCACCGATCAGGAACTGAGGCGGGTCAACAATGCCGGCCCGGGCCCCCTGGTTGCGGATGCCATGCTCTGGAAGACCAGGAATGCCGGAGCGGTCATTGCCCTGCAGAACCCTGGCGGAGTGCGCAAGGATATTCCGGCTGGGGAGGTCACGATCGGGAGTGTCTATGAACTGCTTCCGTTCGGCAACACGCTCGTGCTTCTTGATCTCAGTGGGCTTGAACTGAAAGCGGCACTTGAAGATGCTGTTGAGCATCAGCTTGCCAACGGCAGCAAGGAGCCGTATCTGTATGTTTCCGGCGTGTCGTTTCAGATCGACGTTCCGGCGGCAAAGGGACAGCGTATCCAGGACCTGAAAGTGGTTGATCTTTCCGGAGCTGCAGTCCCTGTCCGACCGGAACAAAAATATCGGATCGTTACCAACAACTATCTTGCCGATGGCGGCGATGGCATGAAAGTGCTCAAAAATGCGTCAGGATTCAGGAGTGATACCGGTTTTTCTGATGCCGAAATGTTTATGGAGTTCATCAGGAACAAGGGGGTCATACGCAATCCGGAAGATACGAGAATCCTGATTCGGCCGGTAACTTTCTGGCTGTCGGGAATGAAGAAAGCCGCATAGCACTACCGGTCCTCGTACATTACGCCGAAACGGCCCGGACTGACTGTCCAGGCCGCTTCCCGATCAGGGTGTTGATTACCGCCTAGTTTTTGAAGCTTTGGACCGGAGCGGGAATCCGGCCGCCGAGAGAGATGAATCCCGAAGAGCCGCCATCGTCGCGGATATTGATAATCGTTGCCTCACCAAGCAGACCACCGAATGCCGCCTTGTCGCCCGCCTTTTTGCCCGGAACCGGTATAAGACGCGCCGCAGTTGCCTTGCTGTTGATCACGCCGATCGCCATTTCGTCGGCAATAATACCCGAAATCGTCTCGGCCGAAGTGTCTCCCGGAATAGCCACCATGTCAAGCCCGACGGAGCAGACACTGGTCATGGCCTCAAGTTTTTCGAGCGAAAGGCTGCCGTTGCGTGCGGCTTCCGCTATGCTCAGATCCTCGCTTACCGGAATAAAAGCGCCGCTCAGACCGCCGACATGGGAGCTGGCAAAGATGCCGCCTTTTTTGACCGCATCGTTCAGCATGGCGAGAACAGCGGTCGATCCCGGGTTACCGATACTTTTCAGGCCGAGACTCTGAAAAATCTCGCCGACGCTGTCGCCGACATTCGGCGTCGGCGCCAAGGAGAGGTCAGCCACTCCGAACGGTATTCCCAGCTTTTCGGCAACCTGCCGGCCGATCAATTCACCGACACGGGTCACCTTGAACGCCGTGCGCTTGATGGTTTCCGAGAGTTGACCCAGATCCATGTCGGGGTGTGCGGCACGCGCGCGGTCGATCGCTTTTTTGACGACTCCGGGTCCGCTGACACCGACATTGATAACGGCGTCCGGTTCTCCGACGCCGAGATATGCCCCCGCCATAAACGGAACATCCTGCGGAATGTTTGCGAACACTACGAGCTTGGCGCATCCGATCCCGTCACGGTCCGCGGTAATCTCAGCTGTCCGCTTGATGGTGCGGCCCATGAGCGCGACTGCATCCATGTTAATGCCGGCGTGGGTCGATGCCACATTGATCGAGGAGCAGATACGGTCGGTTCGGCTGAGCGCTTCAGGAATCGCCTCGATCAATGCCTGATCGCCGCTGGTGAAGCCTTTTTCGACAAGTGCGCCGAAGCCTCCGATAAAGTCGATGCGAAGCTGTGCCGCAATGTCATCAAGAGCCTCGGCAATGCGGCACATCTCTTCCGCAGAAAAACCGGAAGCTGCAATTGCAATCGGGCTGATGGATATGCGCTTGTTGACGACCGGAATACCATAGCGAAGACCGACTTCTTCGCAGATGTCCACCAGATTCGCTGCAAGCCGGGTGATCTTTGCACGGACGTTTGTGATAAATCTGTCTGCCTCATGACTAGCGCAGTCAAAGAGGCTGATGCCGAGCGTCACGGTGCGGACGTCCAGATTCTCATTTTTCAGCATCTCCAGTGTTGCAAGGATTTCGCGTTCTGTCAGCATGGTCGTTACACCCGATGGATTTGTTCGAAGATTTCGCGGTGCTGCAGGCTGATATCGAGCCCCAGCGCCTCCGCCCGAGCATACAGGGCAGCCCTGAATGCGTTCTGATCGGTTCCGAGCGGGATGTCGATCTCATAGATCATGACATTGTGGTGCGGGTTCCGCGCTCCCCGGAAAACCGCCTTCAGGTTGGTGATATTGACTGAATGAGCGGCCAGAACTTCGGTAATGCCGGCAACCAGACCGGGACGGTCCGGACCGATGGTGGTGATCACATATGATTCGGAAATCGGCTGGTCTCCGGTTGAGGGTTCAAGCAGGCTGAGATATGCGGTGAGCCCTTTCGGCTCAACCGCAGTGCGCAGCGCCGCGAGAACGGTTTCCTCAGAGCGTGTCTTTTCAATCGTTCCGATGAAGATGCCGACAAAGGCTTCCTGCAGAATGGTCTGACTGACATCTTCAAGGTTGCAACCGTGCTCAAAAAGCGTCCTTGATACGGTTGCAATTATGCCCGGACGGTCGGGCCCCAGCACGAAAACCGCTATTTTTTTCATGGCAACTCTCCGTACCTCGTACATTTGAACTGCATTTGAGAATATCACATTTTGCCGGCCATCGGAAAACAGGGCGGCAATTACGCTTACCCGGCATGGGATGTTATGAATCCGTCCCCGGCAGGATGCTATACTGTAGCTATCTTGTCCATGAAAACGCCGATTAAAGTACCGCTTGTCGTCAAATTTCTGATTGGAATCGCCGGTACACTGGCCGCTGCGCTGATTGCGGTGTTCTTCTTTCTCGCCCAGCAACAGGAACGCCTGATCATGGCGCAGATCGAGCGGGAAGCCCGGGTACTCTTCCGGCAGGTGGTGATTACCCGCGCGTGGATAGCGGATCATGGCGGCGTTTTTATCGAGAAACTGCCGAACATGAAACGCAGCCCGTACCTTCGTGATGATGAGATCAGCGATCAGCACGGGAAGAAATATCTCCTGAAGACTCCGGCCATGATCACCAAAGAGCTTTCACGCTATGCCGAGGATCAGGGGCTCTACTGGTTTCATATCACCAGCCTGAAGCTGACCAATCCCGAAAATGCCCCCGACGACTTTGAACGAAAAGCATTGGCCGGCTTTGAACGCAACGAGTCACAGGAGCTCTTCACCGTCGAGAAGGTCGACAGAAAGCCGTTTTTGCGCTATATCGCGCCCCTCTATATTGAGGAAGGATGCCTGAAATGCCATTCTCATCAGGGGTATCGGGTGGGAGATGTGCGCGGTGCAATATCCATAACCCTGCCGGTCGAAAAGACCTATGCCGAAATCGGCCAGACACGGCGCACCATGGCTGTTGCAGGGGGGCTGATGGTCCTGACGCTTGCGGGGGTGCTTTTTTTCATGATCCGGAAGCTTGTCCTGACCCCAACACGGAGGATGCAGTCTTCCATCCAGGCGTTTTCCGAAGGTAAATTCGACCAAAACAG
>JAAYUK010000037.1 GCA_012517735.1 Nitrospiraceae bacterium | reverse complement strand
TGAGTTATTACCATTTCCTTGCATCAGCTCAGCTCTCTTGCGCGGCACCTCCTTCTGCCATTCTGATGAGGGCATTGACGATGGCAGCCGCAACAGGGCTGCCGCCTTTTCTGCTGAGATTGGTAATGAACGGGAACGACTGACGTTCGAGCAGGATTTTCGATTCGAGCGCCTGCACAAAACCGACCGGCACGCCGATGACCAACGGACGGGAATGGGTAAACAGTGACGCGTGATGAGAAGAAGACAAAAGATCAACGACTTTCAGCAGCGCGGTCGGCGCATTGCCGATAGCAATAATTCCGATATTATGGACAGGATCTGCAAGCGCTTTTTCCATGCCAATCTCGGCGCGGGTTTTTGTGCCCTCATGGGAATGATCGATGCCACGTTCCGGAATATGGCAGATGACGCTGCCGCCAAACCGCTCCAGGGCTTTCTTGTTGATGCCGGTGCGGACCATCTCCACATCGGTCAGAATATTCTTTCCGGCACGGATAGCGGCAATGCCTGCTGCAATGGCGTCGGCATGAAAGCGCATGGTTGCCGCAAACTCGAAGTCGGCGGTAGCGTGGATTACCCGCTGAACGACCGGGACCTGCTCCTGCGGGAATCCGCTCAGGTCGATCTCCTCGCTGATCTGGGCAAAACTGCCCGGCTCGATATCCGACGGTTTGAGTCTTCCTGCATGACCGATGCGTTCTTTTACAATCTCGATCAGCTTTTCGTGCATGCCGAGCGGTTCGGTATAGACAATTTCGACCTGCGGAAACCGTGCACGCGCTTCGTCGAGCGTCTCAGGGATATCCTTGGTCACATGCACCCCCGCGGCGAGAAAGTACGGATGCACGACAATGCGGGTCGCTCCCTTGGCGACGCATTGTTCTATTGCGCCCATGATGCTGGGCTCGCCGAACTCAAGGTATGCGGCGGATACACACGGTTTCGGGCAGCCCGGATGAATAGATGCATGCAGCATATCGCAGACGTTCTGAATGGTATTGGCGCTCTTTCTTGGGCTGCCGTGGCCGATCAGCACTATTTTTTCCATATCTTCTCCTTGATGTAGTTCACAAAGTTGCGTGCCGTGCGCGGGTTGCTGCCGAAATGCACATGCATATAGCTTGCGAGAACAGCATCGCACGCATATCCCTCCGGCGGGAGATCAGCCCCCTGCGCATCAGCCACGGAATACACCGTCTTTGTCTCCGTCGCTCCGGACTCGATTTCTGAGTAGTGAAACTCATGGCCGCGCATAGTACTGCCTGCATGGCCGAGAATGCAGTTTTCCCTGAAGGTGATTTCCCGATAACCGAGCCTGACACGCCGCGCCATCATGCGGGTGGCAAACGGCAGGACGCCGACCATCGGGAAGAACCGGCCATCCTGATCGAGAATCCCCTGCGAGAGATACATGAGTCCTCCGCATTCGGCATATGCGGGCCTGCCGGACGCAATAAATGCTGCAATGCAAGAGCGCATGCCCTCGTTCGCCGAGAGACGTTCGGCATTGAGTTCAGGATATCCGCCGCCAATGAAGAGGGCATGGACATCGTCCGGCAGTGCAGCATCCCAGAGCGGGCTGAAGGTGACAATGTCGGCGCCTGCCTCCCGCAGGAGATCGAGATTCTCCTCGTAATAAAAAGAAAAGGCGACATCCCTGGCCACGGCAATTCTGACGGTCACCGGTATTTTCCCGCCGCGACCGAGAATCCGCTCGCACGGCTCGACGGTCATCTCACTCAGAGCGATGAGACGGTCGATGTCCACATGGTTTTCAACGAGTTCAGCGAGTGCTTCAACCTGTACTCGGGTCAATGGGGCTTCCTCCGCAGTGGTGAGCCCCAGATGACGCGAAGCGATTGCTCCCTTATCGGTCCTGGGAAGAAAGCCGAGCACTTCAACGCCGGTAACCGCTGCTTTGAGCCGTTCATAGTGGCGCTCCGACCCGACGCGGTTAAAGATTACACCGGCAAGACTCACCCCGCTGTTTGCCGCCCACGTGGTATAGCCATGGACCAGCGCCGCCGCGCTTTCCGCCATACCGTACGCATCTACCACCAGAATCACCGGCACCCCAAGATATCCGGCAAGGACTGCCGATCCCTGCTCTCCATCGAACATGCCCATGACGCCTTCGATGACTGCGATATCGCCCATCGGCGCATAGCGGCAGAACGCGGAGAGCGCGCCTTCATCACCGCACATCCAGAGGTCGAGATTGATCGCGGTTCGGCCCGACGCGAGACGATGCAGTCCTGCATCGATGAAGTCCGGACCGGCCTTGAACGATTGCACGGGAACCCCCCGGGCAACCAGCGCGGCGATAATACCGAGCGTGACTGTTGTTTTGCCGCATCCGCTGTGTGTTCCGGCGATCATCAGGGCCTGCATCGGGTGAGCTCCTTCAGGAAACGGATATTTTCACGGCGGCAACGGACCGCAATCCGAACATACGAACGATCCAATCCGCGGAAATTGGCGCACGACCGGATGAGAATGCCAGTTTTGGCAAGCGTTTTGACGACGACATCAGCACCGTGCAGCCGCAGGAGATAATAATTTGCTGCCGATGGCAGACAGGGAACACCCAGCGACCGAAGCGATTTTTCGAGATACTGTTTTTCCCGGGCAATGATTGATAGCGTTTTTATGCGGTAGCCGTGATCATCCAAAGCCGCACAACCGGCAATCTGAGCTACGGTGCTGACGGTCCACGGCTCCCGGATGGCGTGAATGCCGCGGACGACGGACGGCGGGAACACGCCGTAACCGAGCCGGATGCCCGCGAGGGCATAGAATTTGGTCATGGAGCGCAGCACCATGAGATACGGATTGCGCGCTGCAGCGTCGATCACGGAATGCTCAGGACAGAAGTCAATAAATGCTTCGTCAACCACC
>JAAYUK010000036.1 GCA_012517735.1 Nitrospiraceae bacterium | reverse complement strand
TCCTGCAACTTCTCTGCGCGCCTGTACAAGCAGCCTCAGGGGGAGGATCAGGCATGTCGCTCAGTTTGAGCACAAGAGAGGGACGCAGGAGGAGGAACGCATGGATGTTTCACGACGAGACTTCCTGAAGATTTCAGGAAGTACGCTCGCACTCACGACCGCCGCCGGAGGCGCATCTGCAAAAGATGCAGATCCGCAGGCAACGGAACTGAGAATCAAGGGCGCCAAACAGACCACAACGATCTGTCCGTACTGTTCGGTGGGCTGCAGTATCCTGGTGCATACCAAGGACGGCAAGGTCATCAATTCAGAGGGTGATCCGGACAGTCCGATCAATGAGGGAACGCTCTGCCCGAAGGGTGCATCACTCTATCAGATGGCGAACAACCCGACCCGTCTCACCAAGCCGCTCTATCGGGCTCCCGGAGCATCCGAATGGAAGGAGGTCGAATGGGGCTGGGCGCTCGATACCATCGCCCGCCGGGTGAAGGATACCCGCGACAGGACCTTCAAACATACAACGAAGCAGAAGGTCAAGACGACCCAGCCAGACGGTACGGTCGTTGAAGAAACCAAAGAACTGGTGGTAAACCGCACCGAGGGCATCGCCCATATCGGCAGCGCTGCCATGGATAACGAAGAATGTTATATCATGCAGAAACTTTCGCGCTCATGGGGGGTGGCCTGGATCGAGCATCAGGCCAGGATATGACACAGCGCCACGGTACCGGCTCTGGCAGAGTCGTTCGGTCGCGGTGCAATGACGAATCACTGGGTGGATCTCAGAAATGCGGATGTCATTCTCGTGATGGGAGCGAATCCCGCATCCAACCACCCCATCTCCATGAAGTGGATCATGAAGGCGAAGGAAACCCGCAATGCGAAGCTGGTCGTTGTCGACCCGCGCATCACGCAGACGGCGACCAAGGCCGACCTGTATGCGCCGCTGCGTTCCGGTTCGGATATCGCTTTCCTCGGCGGCATGATCAAATACATTATCGACAACAATCTGATCTTCCGCGACTATGTCGTGAATTACACCAATGCATCGTTTATCGTCAATCCTGAATTCAGGACATGCGCTGAACTTGAAGGAGTATTCTCCGGCTACGATCCCAAGACCCGCACGTACGACAAGAAGACCTGGACATTCGAGATGGATGAAAAAGGCGTCCCGAAGAAGGACCCGACGCTCCAGCATCCTCACTGTGTCTATCAGCTTCTGAAGAAGCAGTACGCGCGCTACACGCCTGATCGGGTTGCGGACATTTGTGGGACGCCGAAGGACAAGCTGCTTGAGGTGTACAAGATTGTTGCCGCAACCGGCAAGCCCGACAAGGTGGCGACGGTCTGCTATGCAATGGGATGGACGCAGCATACCGTCGGTGTGCAGAATATCCGGACCTTTTCGATCATCCAGCTTTTGCTCGGCAATATCGGCATGGCCGGCGGCGGCATCAATGCGCTTCGCGGCGAGGCGAACGTTCAGGGTTCGACCGACTATGGACTGCTCTTCCATATCATTCCCGGCTACAACCCGGCACCGACGGCTGCTCTCCAGACACTTGAGCAATATTGTGACAAGCATGTGCCGAAGACGAAGGAGCCGAAAAGCGTAAACTGGTGGAGCAACCGCAAGAAATATCTGGTGAGCTATCTCAAGGCGCTCTATGGTCCGAACGCAACGAAGGAGAACGACTTCGGGTATGCATGGCTGCCCAAAATCGATGAAGGCGCCAATTACTCATGGCTCAATATGTTCGATGCCATGTTCAAGGGCAAATTCGAGGGCTTTTTTGCGTGGGGACAGAACCCGGCCTGTTCGGGTGCCAACTCCAACAAGACGAGAAAGGCCCTCGGCAAGCTGAAGTGGATGGTCAATGTAAACCTCTACGATAACGAAACCGGTTCGTTCTGGAAAGGACCCGGCATGAATCCGAAAGACATTCAGACCGAGGTCTTCATGCTGCCGTGCGCCTCATCCATCGAAAAGGAAGGGAGCATCATCAATTCCAGCCGTCTTGCGCAATGGCGCTACAAGGCGATCGAGCCGGTCGGGAAATCGCTGCCCGACGGAGAGATCATCAACGAACTGTACTGGCGCGTAAGGAAGCTCTACCAGAAAGAGGGCGGCACGTATCCGGCGCCGCTTGTAAACCTCTTCTGGCCGTACGGTACGGAAGGCCATGACGGCAAGATCGGCCACCTCGATACGCATACCATTGCAAAGCATATCAACGGCTACAATCTTGCGGATGTGTACGACAAGGCCGGCAAGCTGCTCGGCAAAAAGGGTTCTCTTGTCGGCAACTTCACCATGCTGCAGGACGACGGTACCACCATGTGCGGCAACTGGCTCTATTCCGGCTCGTACACCGAGAAGGACGGCAAGGTGATCAACATGATGGCCCGGCGCGGCAAGGAAGATACGACGGGGCTTGGCCTCTATCCGAACTGGGCATGGACCTGGCCGGTCAACCGACGCATCATCTACAACCGTGCATCGGTCAACCCGCAGGGACAGCCGTGGGATCCGAAGCGCGCGGTCATCAGATGGAATCCGACCAAGCTGAATCCCCAGACCAACAAGCCCGGCATGTGGGAAGGCGATGTGCCGGACGGTCCTGCGCCCCCGATGGCTGCTGAGGGCGGCAAGCTGCCGTTTATCATGAAGACAGACGGCGTTGGTTCCATTTTCGGTCCGGGGCTGGTCGACGGTCCATTCCCGGAGCATTACGAGCCGCTTGAGTGTCCGCTCCAGGAAAATCCGCTCAACAAGAAGTACCGGGTCAACCCGACGGTGAAACTCTTCTTTGACAAGGACAAGGAAGGCAGTCTGAAGGAAGACGAGTTTGCATCGTGCGATGCACGCTTCCCGTATATCTGTTCGACCTACCGTGTTACCGAGCACTGGCAGACCGGTCTCATGACCCGTCATGTGCCGTGGCTTCTGGAAATGCAGCCGCAGATGTTTGTCGAACTGAGCCAGGAACTGGCGAAGGAAAAGGGCATCAGGAACGGCGAGAAGGTAAATGTTTCGTCAGCCCGTGGCACGCTCTGGGCCGTGGCGATCGTGACCGACCGGTTCAAGCCGTTCAGGGTGATGAACCAGACGGTACATCAGGTCGGTATCCCATGGCATTACGGCTGGCAGTTCCCCGTCGACCGCAGCGGCGGTGACAGTGCGAACATTCTTACCCCGACGATTGGTGACGCAAATACCATGATCCCTGAGTCAAAGGCATTCATGGTCAATATCGAAAAGGTGAGGGGGTAACCGGTCATGGCAAAGAAAGCATTATTGATATCTCCCGAGCTCTGTATCGGCTGCCGCGGTTGTCAGGTGGCCTGCAAGTCGTGGAACCAGCTGCCTGCTGACATGACGAAGAACAACGGCACGTATGAGAATCCGCCGGACCTGACGCCGAACAACTACAACAAGATCCGCTTCATCGAGATTCCTTCTGAAAAGGATCCGACCCGTTGGCTGTTTGTAAGCCAGCGTTGCATGCACTGTGAAGACGCCGGGTGCATGAAGATCTGTCCGACGCCGGGTGCATTGTATCGCACGAAAGATGGGGCCGTCGCGACAAACAAGGACAAATGCATTGGCTGTCACCTCTGTCTGGCAGGCTGTCCGTTCAACGTACCGCGCTACGGCAAGGACGGCAAGCTTGCCAAGTGTACCCAGTGCGCCGACCGTACCGAAAACGGCCTCATCCCATCCTGTGCGAAGACCTGTCCGACCGGAGCCATAATATTCGGCGACCGCGAAGCACTGATTGCAAAGGCGAAGAAGGCTGGCTATGCCAAATTGTATGGAGAAGTGGATCTGGGCGGTCTTGGCGCACTCTTTGCGTTCAAGGATGCCCCGAAAGTGTACGGCTATGAGGAAAATCCGAAGATTTCCGAGATGGTCGTCTTCTGGCACAAGATTCTCAAGCCGCTGTCGTACATCGGCATAGGCGGCATTGCCGCAGCGGCGCTCGTGCATTATGCGACCGTAGGACCGCACAAAGTGGAGGAGGGCGACGATCATGAATAATACCGGAATGATAGAGATGGCGACGCCCTTCGAACGCGTCACCCACTGGGGGCTCGCAATCAGCTGTATTCTGCTGACCATTTCCGGCTTTGGTTTTGTCTTCAAGCTGGAGGCAATAGGAGCGGCATTCGGCGGCTTCACCAGCATGAAGAACATCCACAACTGGCTCGGCATGGTGTTTATCGTCTGTCTGCTGCTGAATTCGGCGAAATGGATTCGGCATGCGCTGAAATTCGACGCGGACGACTTCAGCTGGATGCTGGTGGCGGGGGGCTATCTGAGCCACTCGGTGAAGGTGCCGCCGATGGGCAAGCTGAACACCGGCCAGAAGCTGTCGTACCTTGGCGTATTGGTTTCGGGAATTGTCCTGACGGTATCGGGCATCATCATCTGGTTTTTTCCGAACAACAAGACCTGGGTGCTGCTCTCGTTCTTTGTGCATAATCTCTGTTTTGTCTTCATCTGCATCTTCATGCCGATTCATCTGTATCTCGGGACGATCGGCAATCCGGGAACCTTCCAGATCATGACGAACGGCAGGATGCCGTACTGGAAGGCGAAGAAGAAACACCCGAAGTGGATTGCTGAAGTAGAGGCAAGTGGGAAGTAAGAAGTAAGAAGTAGGAAGTAAGAAGTAAAAGATGGTGATGGGTAACGCGTGATGAGTGATCGGTAAAGGCAAAAGCGGAATTGTCTGGAAGATGTTTTTTACTGATAACGCATCACTCATCACTTTTTACGATTCGTAGAATTGGGGCTGTGCCTGGCACGGCAGCAAGAGGCACGTGAGAAGCTTATAACTTCCGGCCCCTCTTATCGTAAGAGAGGAGGGCAACAGAACCTCCCATTCTTGGTGGAAAGATGGGCTGGTGGGGAGTCTGTCTGACGAGCACGGATGAAAGGCATCATCGGCATTTGCCGGCGATGCCTTTCTTGTTTGAGGCTGCGGGTGTACAATAAAGCATGGAGAAAAAACAGAGCT
>JAAYUK010000231.1 GCA_012517735.1 Nitrospiraceae bacterium | reverse complement strand
GCCTCCTGTTCATAAACTCGTTCCAGTCTGTCCATTCCGCCGACGAGGGCGACGCACATGAGAGAGCCTCCTTAATGATGTGCCCTGCGGAATAAAAACGGTTTGTTCCGCAGGGCACACGTTATTTAGAATTTCATGGTTACGCCGAAAAGATAGGTCGTATCCGTCTCCGGCCTGTTGAGACCGAACTTTACCCCGCCGTCGACACTGAAAGTGTCGTTGATCTGCCAGATCAGTCCGGCGAGCGCAAATGCCGGATTCGTGTTGCTTGACGGGTCTGGATTGCGCTCGATGCCGACGTTTGCCACCGCCTTCAGGTTCTTGATCACTTCAAGTTCGGCAGCGGCAGACGCGTGCCAGAGATCCTTCCGGTCGCCGAACGGGTTCTCATTCCTGACATAGCCGAGATTGGCATGAAACGCCCACGGTGCCACTTCTCTGGTTCCGACAAGATACATCCTGTATGTTGCCCGTCCGCTGCCCAGCCCGCGATCGTCATCGCCGGTCGGCAGCGTGATACCCGGTTTGAGCGCAAAGCTCCAGCCGTCCTGCTCGAATACCCGCCATTTCAGATCAAGACTGATGTCGCTCAGTCCGTCTGCGCGGCCGATACGCTCGCCGTCCTGGCATACCGAATACCACTGATACGGAGCACCCAGCACGAGATCAATATTCGAGCGCAATCCGACCGTTGTCGTTACTGCTGCCTGCCCGCTTCTGGTCTTCTCCCCGGTGGAGCCGAATTCTGCGGGCACGCTTTTCCGGTCGAAGCCGAACTCTCCCGTGATCTCAATCTGCACCTTGCCGGTTCCAACGGTTCCCGCGTCGTCGGTGACGAGCGGGTGTGCTGCAAATGCGGAATGCACCGCAAACAGCATCAACAGCATGCTAGCAACAAGACTTCGTTTCATTTCCTTCATCTCCTTTGATTGGACGTTTTCCACCCTTCCGCTGATCAGAAGAGCACGAGCATGCATCACAACCGGAGCAATGCCCTTTCTTTTTCCAGAGTGAGTGATACAGCAGGTATCCTGCAGCAGCGAGAATCAGCGCCATCCATACCAAATCGGCAATCCCCATGCTATCCTCCCATTCCCAAAAGCGTACCGCCCTGATAAATGACAAATGCAACTGTCCATGCCAGCGCCATCTGGTAGGCAAAGGCGATGCCGTACCATTTCCAGGTGCCGAACTCATGCCGCATGGCGACCGCTACGACGGCGCACGGCATATACAGCAGAACAAATGCGATAAATGCATAGGCCGACAGCGGTGTAAACTGTTGCCGGAGCGCCTCCCGCAGCGGCATGCGTTCTTTGGTTTTTTCCTCGGTCTCTCCCGCTGACATGGTAGCAATGCCAAAGGTGGAAACCACATTGGAACCGGCTGCGATAAATGCCTCCCCGAGGGATATGCCGATCCTGGCGAATTCCTCTCCAATGGACAGGGGTTCGGCTTTTTTCTCTTCGTCGGATTTTTTCACATAGATTTCTCCCATCGTGCCGACGACTATTTCTTTTGCGACCAGTCCGGCGACGAGCGCGGATCCTGCCTCCCATGACCCGAAGCCGAGCGGACTGAGCGCGGGAGCCACGACCTGTCCGATTTGGCCCATCCAGGAGTCTTTCTTGTCCTCAACGCCGAACGGCATGTTCAGCAGGAACCAGACCAGAACCGAAACAGCGAGAATGTATGTCCCGGCCTTGACCAGGAAGTGTTTCCCCTTTTCCCAGGTATGAATCAAGAGACTCCTCAGGGACGGCATGCGATAGGGCGGCAGCTCCATGATGAACAGGGGAGCGTCACCTTTGAAGAGCGTTCGTTTGAAGACCATGCCGACGGCAATTGCCAGGACAATACCCATTACGTAGAGGGACCAGAGGACGGTTCCGGCATGTGCAGAAAAGAACGTACCGATGAAAACGACGTAGACAGGAAGCCGCGCTCCGCAGGAGGTGAGGGGGATCAGCAGTGCCGTCAGGGCCTTGTCTTTCGGGTTTTCGAGGGTTCGTGTCGCGTAAATTGCCGGCACATTGCAGCCGAATCCGAGCAGCATCGGGATGAATGACTTTCCGTGCAGGCCGATCGCATGCATGGCCCGGTCCATGACGAATGCGGCACGCGCCATATAACCGCTCCCTTCGAGAAACGTGATGAAGAACATCATTGCAAAGATGACAGGGGCGAAGACCAGGACCGCCCCGACGCCGGCGATAATCCCGTCTGCAACGAGGGATGCGGTCCATGCCGGGGCCTGAAGGGCGGCAAGGAACGCTTCGGCAAGCCGCCTGAACGGGCCGGAAACCATCGTTCCAAGCCAATCGGCAAAGGGTTTTGAAAGATCAAAGGTCAGCTTGAACATCACCCACATTGCTGCGAGAAAGATCGGAATGCCGAAGAACCGGTTCAGAACGACGGCATCAATCGTTTCGGTGAGCTCACGTTTCCGTATATCAGGCTTTCTGAGCACTTCGCGCGTGAGTCCCGCAGCCTGCGCATACCGGGCATCCGCCAGAAACGCCTCCGTGTCTTCACCGTGAGCCGTTCTCAGGTGATCTGTGGCGCGAGAGATGATATGGCTGTCTGCAGGCATGCCAAGTAACTGCAGTATGGTCTGATCCCGCTCGATCAGCTTGAGCGCCAGCCAGCGGGGAGGATACTGCTGGAGCGCCTGCGGGAGTTCCCGGTTCAGTCCCCTGACGACCGCGTCCACTGTCCGTTCGATATCGTCGCCATACGGGATCGGCTTTGGCCGGTTTTCCCAGGATCTTTCCGCCGCCGAAAGGGCGGCTGTCATCAAGGCGTTTACGCCTGCTCCCCGCGTGGCGGTCGTCGGCACCACTGTCGTTCCCAGCATGGACGACAGGAATTCAAGATCGAAACGATATCCTTTTGCCTCTGCCTCGTCGTACATGTTCAGGGCAATGACAACCGGGATCTCCAGCTCCATCAGCTGAAGCGTCAGGTAAAGATTTCGCTCGAGGTTGGTTGCGTCGACGACATTGATAATCACATCCGGCTTTTCATGCACCAGATAGTCGCGCGAGATGATTTCTTCCTGCGTGTAGGGACTGAGGCTGTAGGTACCGGGCAGATCGACGAGCGTGATCTTTTGCCCGGCATATTCAAAAAATGCGGTCTTCTTTTCAACGGTGACTCCCGGCCAGTTGCCCACCTGAAGTCGCGTTCCGGCGATTGCGTTGATCAGCGTTGACTTGCCGGCATTCGGGTTGCCGGCCACTGCCATAACAACTGATGATTTCTCCTTCTTGACCGCTGTCTGCCTGCTCTCCTGTTCATCAATCTGCAGTCTGCAATCCGCAAGAGTTTTTTTCATACCGCCTCCACCTGTATTTCTTTTGCCTCATTCTTTCTCAAGGAGAGGTTATAGCTTTTGATCCGCACCTCGATCGGATCACCCAGCGGTGCTGTTTTTTCAATGCTGATCTCTTCTCCGGGTACGACGCCCATGTCCATCAATCGACGTTTGAGCGGGCCGAGCCCGCCGATCTGAACTATGCGCCCTTTTTGTCCGGGCTTGAGTTCCACCAGTGTCATATCGAATTCCTCCG
>JAAYUK010000230.1 GCA_012517735.1 Nitrospiraceae bacterium | reverse complement strand
GTCATGGACCGAAAAGGGCATGCTGGTATTGGCACCGTACACCGAGCTCGATGATGCATAGACCAGATGACCGACCCCGCCATGACGGCATCCCTCAAGGACGTTCAGAAAACCCGCGACATTCGTATCGATGTATGCATGCGGATTCCGAAGCGAATACCGCACGCCGGCCTGTGCAGCAAGGTTTATGACGGCATCGAACGCCTGCTCCGCAAAGAGCCTTTCCATGCCCGCGCGATCCGCAATGTCGAGTTTGACGAATGAAAACTCCGGGATGGATTGAAGCCGCGCAAGACGGGCCTCCTTGAGCCCCACATCGTAATAACTGTTCATGTTGTCGATGCCGACAACATGATCTCCCCGCTCCAGAAGTCGTCTGCTCAGCGCGCTGCCGATAAACCCGGCAGCCCCGGTCACCAATATTCTTTTCACCGCGGCACCTCCTTTTCACCTCCAATGCGGCACGAACAACTCCCGACACCCACTCGGCACCAGGCCAGGAAACGGTTATTGCATCCTCGCGCTCGTCAGCTCTTTCAGATGCCGCACTATCTGAAAATCGGTCAGGTAGCTGAACGGCAGGACATATGCCGCTGCATACACGACGACTTTCAATCCGATCAGGGGCAGAGAATCACCAACGCCCCAATAGTGGAACATGCCATATACGGCAACAAACGAAACCGAACAGAACACCGGCAGGGAAACGGCTTTCAGAAAAATACCTGCTCCGATTTCGGCCCGAGATGCCATATACGGCAGATAAATGGCATACTGAAGCGCATACGAGCACAGAACCACAAAAGCAACGCCTTCAACGCCGAACCATGCGAGCGCAGGATAGAGAAGGGCTATCTGCACTACAGACGCAATGAGGTTCGCCTGGAACAATACCTTGGTGTCGCCGAAAACAACGATGACATTCCCGAGCGGCTCCAGAATGGCCCGCACAATCCCGTAGACACACAGGATCCGGAAACAATCAAGCGCCGGCATCCACTTGTCCGTTCCAGCTCCCAGAATGGTTCTGAGGAAATCCTCCGAAATACAGAGAAGCGTTCCGTTCAACAAAATCGCCAGAAATCCGGAGTATCTGACCGACTCCACATACATTTTTCTGAGCTGAGCCTTATCGTCACGTATGCTGGCAAACGCAGGAAACAGTACACTGAGCACCGTCATCCCCAGAAGGACAGGAACCCTGCTTCCCCAGTCGAGGGCAAGCGAGAAATAGCCGAGCATCTCAGCGCCCGCCACCGCACCGACAATAAAGTTGGCGGTATTGAACAGGACATAGGTCGTAAGCCCCGCAAGAAACATATAGCTGCCGAATTTCCAAAATTCCCTGACCGTTTCTCGATGGAACTCATAGCGCAGATGGCACGGCCTGATGATATTGATCACGATCGCCGACACCAGCGAAGAGACAAGGGCCGAATATACCAGACTCCAGAAGCCGAACCCGTACAGGGCGAGAACCACGGCAACAACAGCTCCCGCTGCTGTTGATACGAGCAGGGCGATATTGCCCCCGAGAAAATTCATCTCCCTGCGCAGGAGCGCCGACGACACGAACCCGAAACTGTTCAGGACAAAATTCAGTGCCAGCAGACGGATCACCCAGTCAATATGCGGAGTATCAAAGAAATGCGGGACAATAAACGAAAGAACGACGGCAACAACAATCAGAACAAGACTGAGGAGATTCCGGACCGTAAAGGCGGTATTCAGCACTTTCTGGTCGACCACCTTTCGCTCGACAAGGGCGCTCCCGATCCCGAAATCGCTGAACTGGCTCAAAAAGGTGACAAAAATTGCCGCAAACGCAACGATACCGTAGTCCGTTGAACTGAGCAGTCGCGCCAGCACAATGCCGGCAACCCCCTGAATCGCAATCACCAGGAATCGCGCGGCAGAGTTATAGGCAACTCCTTTTACAATCTTTTTACCAGTACCTTCAGCCAAAGACCTTTCCCCGAATCATCCGTACTCCGTCTGCAAGCGACCGGCTGTATTGTAACCCTTTTTGACGCAATCCCGACAGAGCGCAAACCTCTGTTGTTCATAGCATGCCTGCCGCGCCTGATAGACGCCAAATACAGGCGCTGTATCATCGCATCATCGGTCAACGGAGCCAAACAGCCTATAGTTGCGTAGTGTAATACCGACCGCCAAGGCGATAAAAGAGGATTTTGGCTGTTTCCAGAAGGACATTGCGCGCAGCATCCTGACTCTTCCACCAGGCATCGGGGAAGGGCTCATCAGGAGTGCCGACAACGGTAACCGGACAGGACTCCGGCAGCACGTCCCGGAAAATCATCCGTGCCCGCCGGGCATGATAGGGAGAGGTCACCACCAGCAGATTGCACGGTTTCCCCGAAAAAAGCGAGGCCAGCTGAAGCGCTTCCTCTGCCGTGCTTTTGGTCGGCCCGTAGATGCGAAGGGCGTTCTCAGCAACTCCCTGTTTCAGCAGGATTCTTCGGGTCAGCTCCTCTTCCGGAATCCATGAAACGCCCGCATTCCGGATCAATTCATCTCCGGGGGACAACGCCGGCCGGTCAATGTAGATCAGCGGCGCAAATCCTGCATGATAGAGACGTGCTGCATGAAACGCACGAACCGGATTGCCGCCAAGAACAACGATCGCATCTGCTCGCTTGGGGGCATCATGAAGCCGCAGCAGTGAAGGGGCCTTGTACAGGCCGACCCCTGCAGCCAGAAAGAAAATCACACTGCAGAAAAGGAAAAAGTGCATAAAACCGCGCTGTCCCTGCTTACGCTTTTTCGATGACGATTTTGTCGACATCCCTGACCGTTCTGAGCTCTTCTGCATTGCCGAGAATCCGACCGACGATATTCACTTCACTTGCCGCAACCGGATCATCTCCCGTGCTCATCGGCGTCGGTCCGAAAAAGATCGCCAGCGCCTTTCCCGGAGGCCAGTACCCGATGGTTCCGACCGGCACCACCGATGCAGCTGTATCATCGAGTGGAAGCACTGCCGGAACGGCAAAGTAAAATTCGTCTCCCCAGACATTCGGCACCGCACTGAGGGGAAGCAGTCCGGCTATGGTTCGGCCGGAAAGAGTATCCGCAAGCTCACCCCTCAGCCGGACATTTCCTGCAGTTATCCATATTGCTGTCGGCATGGTTCCTCCCCTTTCCGTGCGGAATCAATATTCGTTCAGCGCCCCGACAAAGCTCCGAAGCCGGCCAAAATCATGCTGATTGAAATCAAGCACAAGCCTCGGCAGCTCCGCAAGTTCAGGCTCGTCGGCCTCAAGCGGCTTCGGTCCGGTTGTCCGGATGGTGCCTCCGGGGCGCAACATATCGGCGAACCGTTTCCGCAGCTCCTCGATCGCTCCTTCTGGCAGCGGTGTCTGCATGCGGATTACCGGAAGCCCATCAATATAACGAATGCTGTGATATCGCCGGTAAAACTTCTGGATATGCTGAACCGCTGTCTCGACATCGTCGACCCGCTCAAAGAGCTCGAAGTCTCCCTTGCTTATATATCCCTCCGCAAGCAGTTCGTCATGGAAAAACTGAATCCATTTCTGCCAATAGGTCCCGCCGGGCTCGTCAATCAGCAGCAGCGGCATCGGGGTGTGCTTGCCGGTCTGCATGAGCGTAAGCGTTTCCATCGCCTCATCAAGCGTACCAAAGCCCCCGGGGAACAGCGCTACTGCGTCGGTCTCCCGAAGAAATGCTACTTTCCTGTTGAAAAAGTATTTGTAGGTAATCAGACGCGGATTTCCTTCAAGCGCGTCATTTGCCTTCTGTTCGAACGGAAGGCGGATATTGACGCCAAAGGACATTCCGGGGCCGGCGCCGACATTGGCCGCCTCCATAATGCCGCCCCCTGCGCCTGTGATCACCATGAGCCCCTCTTCCGCAAGCCTCCTGCCGAATGCAACCGCCATCTGATACACCGGCTCTTCTGGTCTGGTTCGGGCGGAGCCAAATACCGTTACTTTCCGGACATGGCGATACGGACCGAAAACTTCCGTCGTAATACGCATCTCTTTCATGGTCGAATTCATGAGCTTGAGGTCCGCACGCTCGTCAGTATCCTGCCCCGCCTTCAGGGCTGCAATGATCATCTCGCGGACAACGTCCGGACAACAGACCGGTGCTGCCTGCTGTATCAGCGCATCAATCATGGCATCAATCTCACCGTTCGTGCGGGAAAAACGAATCTTGGTCATAAGGCATCCTCATTCTTGCGCGTTTCAAACGCATTTGCCTGGCGGTAGATAAACAGGCAGAAATCATATCGCATCCGGTCATGCCGGAGCACGACATGCGGGGAGATCTCCCGGATTGCAAAAGCAAGCAATTCGTCAGGACGGCAATAGTAAAGCTCAAAATCCTGTTTTGGCTCAAACGCCGACAGCCCGTTGTATCCAAGACCGATACGGCACTGTCTGAAGAGGCGCGCGACGGTCTTCCGGACGGTATCTTCAACCCCTTGAACCCGGAGGTTGAACACCCCGCACAGCAAAATATAATCGAACATTTCGCCGAGGTCGGTCTCCTCCGCATCCAAAACACCGAACCGCGCCTCCGGGTATTTCTTCCGGGCAGCCTCGATGAGCTTCGGATTGATGTCATAGCCGGTATAGTCGACCGGAATGCCTTGATCGCGGAGCCAGCCATACATCCCTCCGGTCCCGCACCCGTAATCGAGTATTTTTGTGCCCGACAGGTCGCCGATATCGAGCATGGAGCGATAATGCGCTGTTTGCCCGCCTGCGGTCCAGCGGACCGCTTCGGGACGGTCTCCATGCAGCATCAGGGAGCGTTCGAAAAACGAAATGACATACTCTTTGGAAAGTTCATCCATACTGGGTCATTATAAAAGAATCCCCCCGTTTCTGGCAGATGTGCCGTTCGGCGGTCGTTTTGCAAATGGGTGATAAGGTCTGGTAGCATCAAGAATCATCACCGGCTTGACAGGAGGCACCTATGGACATTTCCCTTGTCGCGATGGATATCCCTGATGGATGCAACATCATTCTCGGCCAGACGCACTTTATCAAGACCGCAGAAGACCTTTACGAGGTTCTCGCAACACGGATTCCGCATGCGCAATTCGGCATTGCCTTTACTGAAGCATCCGGACCCTGCCTGATCAGGACTGAAGGCAATGATCAGGAACTGATCGATGTCTGCGTCAGAAACCTGAGCGCTCTCGGTACGGGGCATGTCTTCTGCATCCTTGTGCGAAATGCCTTTCCGGTTGCGGTGCTGAATGATATCAAGCAGTGTCAGGAGGTCTGCAGAGTCTTCTGCGCTACCGCCAATCCGCTGCAGATTGTGGTGGC
>JAAYUK010000035.1 GCA_012517735.1 Nitrospiraceae bacterium | reverse complement strand
GTCAAACAGCGGCATCGACTCCCGCTGAAGCGGCACAAAAATGAAATTCGTTTCCGACGGCACTCCCGGCAGGCCGAGGGCTGCCAGTTCCTTCATGAGATAGGCCTTGCCTTCGGCGTTGATTTCGATGCTTTTCCGCACGTGGTCGGTATCGCCGACCGCGGCTTCAGCGGCAACCTGCGCCGGTGTGTTGGTATTGAATGCTTCGCGCAGGCGATTGATCGCCGCCACGATCTCCGGCTGTGCGATGCCGTAGCCGATGCGGAGTGCTGCAAGCCCATAGGCTTTCGAGAAGGTGCGGAGCAACAGTACATCGCGGCCATCGGCAAAGTACCGCAGCGAGTCGGGGTAATCCGGCCGGGAAACATATTCGATGTAAGCCTCGTCAACCACGACGAGGACATTTTCAGGGACGCGCCGCATGAACCGATCGAATTCTCCGGCAGTATTTATGGTGCCAGTCGGATTGTTCGGATTGGCTACAAAGATCATTTTTGTCTTCGGCGTGATCGCCGACGCCATCGCGTCGAGATCGTGGCGGAAATCGGTCATGGGGACTTCGTGCGCAACGCCACCGACCGACATCACCGCCATTTTGTATACGACGAATGACATCTGCGACATCACTGCTTCGTCGCCGGGCCCCATATACGTCCGTGTTGCAAGATTCAGCAGTTCATTCGACCCGTTGCCGAGAATCAGGTTGTCCGGGCCCACCGAGACCCCGCCAACTGAAAGTTTCTGCTGCAGGGCAGCCTTCAGGTAGTAGCCGCTGCCTTCAGGATAGCGGCAGAGCTCTCCGCTCCCGGTCAAAAACTGCTGAAGCGCGGCGACCGCCTTTGGAGACGGGCCGAGCGGGTTTTCGTTGGAAGCAAGCTTTACGCACGACGTGATGCCGAGCTCGCGCTCAAGTTCCTTGATCGGCTTGCCCGGGACATACGGAGCAATCTGGGCGACATACGGAAGCGGTTGTATCATCGTTTATATAACCTCGCGTCAATAGGATATGAACCGAGAACGGTGAGATACAGACAGTTCTTCTTTACCTTTTCGATCGCCTTGGCTATTTTCTCCTCATCGACGTGCCCCTGCATGTCGACGAAGAAAATATACTCCCAAGCCCGCCGCTTGGACGGGCGCGATTCGATCTTGGTGAGGTTGATCCCTGCCTGTTTGAACGGATAGAGCACCTCGTAAAGGGCTCCGGGCTGGTCATTGATCGAAAACATGATCGATGTCTTGTCGGACCCCGTCCTCTTGGGTGATTCTTTCGATATGACGAGGAAGCGGGTAAAGTTGTGGCGCTTGTCCTGAATGCGCCGCTTGATCACTTTCAGGTCGTAGAGACGCGCAGCCAGTTCGCTCGCAATTGCGGCGGTGTCCTCGTCCGTCGCGGCAATGCCGGCCGCCTTGGCGGTGCTGGACGTCTCCAGTACGGGGATGCCCGGCATGTGGGCTTCAAGCCAGCCCCGGCATTGTGCCGACGCCTGCGGGTGGGAATAGATCCGTTTCACCCGTGACTTGTCGCCGCTCTTGGAGAGAAGGTTATGCGATACTTCGAGCATGACTTCCGACGCGATCTTGAGGTCATAATCCATAAAGGTGTCGAGGGTGTAGCTGACAACGCCCTCATTGGAGTTTTCGATCGGCACGAGGCCGTAATTCGTTTCGCCGTGCTCGACGGCCTCGAAGACCGCCTTGATGCTGTCGACGGGGATGTATTTTGCAAACGAGCCGAAATGGCGCACGGCAGCCAGATTGGTGAATGTGCCCTCCGGCCCCAGAAAGGCAACCTTGAGCGGTTCTTCCAGCGCCAGCGATGCGGACATGATCTCGCGGAAGATCACCCGCAGGGCATCATTCGGGAACGGCCCTTTGTTGATTCCGGTCAGACGTTCCAGAACCGCCCGTTCCCGCTCCGCGGAGTGGAACTTCAGATTGGCGGTACGTTTGATGCCGGCGATCTCGATGGCGCACTGTGCCCGCTTGTTCAGCAGCTTGAGGATCTCGGTATCGATCGAGTCGATCTCAGTCCTGACCTTATCGATTCCTGTTGATTTTTGCTTATTTTTCATGGTTTTTAATGATACCGTACCGGCCGGTTTTTTTCAATCCACCGCGTTCGTGGCGCAAAATACGTTGTGGTATAATGCAGATATGCTTATTCTGACAACAGCGGGGAGCGCACAATGATCGAGGAGCGCACGAATACTGTTCTTGTTGTGGACGATGATCCGTATGTACTTGAATACGTTACTGCTTTGCTCTCCGAATACAATTACACCATTCTCGCGTTCAGCAACGGTCGTGATGCGGTCGAACGGCTCAAACATGACAGTGCGGTCGATGCGGTGCTGACCGATATCAAGATGCCGATCATGACCGGCATCGAGCTGCTCGAACAGGTGCATGTCATGAACCCGGAACTCCCGGTGCTGCTCATGACCGCCTATGCGGAACTCGACACCGCGGTTTCCGCGATCAAGCAGGGCGCCTTCGATTTTATCATCAAGCCATACCGCTCCGAACAGTTATTGCATTCGATCGAAAAGGCGGTGCGCTACAAACGGCTGATTCAGCAGGAGCGGGAATACAAGAAGATTCTTGAGCAGACCGTGCAGGAGCGCACCCGAGCGCTCTCAGAGGCGCTGCACAAAGTGAAAAACATGAGCCGGGAGCTGATTCACCGGCTGACGGTTGTTGCTGAATACCGCGATACCGACACCGGACTCCATAATTCCCGCATGGGATTATTTGCAAAGGCGCTTTCGGAGGCCATGGAGATGCCCGCCGATTTTGTCGAGGGTATCACCTTTGCCAGTCCACTCCATGATATCGGCAAGGTCGGCATCTCCGACAGCATCCTTCTGAAGCCGGGGGCGTTGACGGCGGACGAGTTCGAAATCATGAAGACCCACGCGCAGATCGGCAGCAATGTGCTTTCAGGATCGAATTACCCCTATATTCAGATGGCTGCCTCCATTGCGCAGAACCACCATGAACGCTGGGATGGTACGGGCTATCCCAGGAAGCTGAAGGGCGAGGAGATTCCGATCGAAGGCAGAATCGTCATGCTCTGTGATCAGTATGATGCCCTGCGGAGCAAGCGCCCGTACAAAAAACCGTTTACGCATGATCAGGCCTTCGACATCATCACCAAAGGTGACGGACGGACCATGCCCCATCATTTTGACCCCGCAGTGTTAGAGGCTTTTCACATCTGCTCATCAGGTTTTGACGAGATTTTTGAGACGCAGCAGGATGCCTGATCGGCCACGCTGTTTCGGGTCTGTTTCGCAGCGGTCATTCCGGATCTTTCCCCCAGGCAGAAAAAGGGGTTGCTGACAGGGATGCATTCTGGTATCGGGGGATGTTGGTGACCTCGGGGCCGACCCAGGGCGGCAACGCAAATCGTTCGCCTTCGGCTTCCAGCTCGATTTCCGCAAGAACCAGCCCTTCGTTGTCGCCATGAAACACATCAATTTCCCATAGGTGTCCTGCATGTTCCACACGATAACGCGTCTTGTCCACAATGAACCCATCACACATTGCCAGCAGGTGTTCGGCATCGGCTGTCGGGATTGCATATTCGAACTCGTCCCGCACTGTGCCGCGAGGTTTTCCCTTGATGGTAAGAAAGGCGCCGTCGTCGCCGATGCGGACGCGCACGGTTCGCTCCGGAACCCGTGAGAGATATGCCTGCCGCCAGCGGATACCGGTCTTCCCGGCGATACAGTCCAGCCTGGTTACCAGAAATTTATGTTCGATTTCCTGTGCCATGTCGTCACCCTCGCCGAACGGTTTACAGGGGGCGCGCGCTCCCGATACTATTAAACCACAACAAAGGAGCCTTGAGGATGTTTCATGTCGCCTTGTATCAGCCTGAAATCCCCCCCAACACCGGCAACATCGGCCGGCAGTGTGTCGGTATGCGTGCTGCGTTGCACCTGATCGGTCCGGTCGGATTTGACCTCAGTCGCCAGGCGGTCAGGCGGGCGGGCCTGGATTATTGGGACGATCTTGAGCTGACCATTCACCCGAGCCCCGAAGCCTTTCTTGCGTGGCTCGGAAGCCGGGAGCCGTGGGTGGTAACGCGGCGGGGAACCCTGCGTTATGACATGCCGGCGTATGCAGACGGTGATGTGATGATCTTCGGCAGTGAAACCCGAGGATTGCCGGATGCCTGGGTGGAGCGATGGGCTGGCCGCTCCGTCCATGTGCCTGTTCTCGGGCCGGTTCGCAATTATAACCTTGCCAATACGGTCGGGATTGTTCTGGCGCAGGCATGTCTGCGGGCGGGGTTCTATGATTGAGGCAGAGAGCCTTTCCGGCCCGGGTCCCATTCCAGCGCCATTGGTTGGATGGCGCCTGCCATTGTTGCTGGGGCCTCCGTCAGGGTGCTCGCCCCGGTCTCCTGCTATCCGGTATAATTGACTTCATGCGTTCCCAGGCACGTATCATCATCGCCGGCCTGCGCGGCGGCAGCGGCAAGACAACGGTCACGCTGGCAGCGATTGCCGGCTTGCGTGCTCAGGGGGTGCGGGTTTCGCCGTTCAAGAAAGGGCCCGATTATATTGATGCCGGATGGCTTTCACTTGCCGCGGGGGCGCCGTGCTACACGCTCGATCCGTTTTTGATGACTTCTGACGCAATTCGCCAATCGTTCAGCCGGCATCATTCCGGAGGCATTGCAGTCATTGAGGGCAATCGTGGTCTTCATGACGGCAAGGATGTGCTGGGTTCATGCAGCACAGCTGAAATAGCAAAGCTGTTGCAGTGTCCGGTCATCCTGGTGGTTGATTGCACGAAGATGACCAGAACCGCTGCAGCTCTCGTTCTTGGCTGTATGAAGCTCGACGACTCCGTACAGATCAAGGGGGTTGTCATCAACCAGGTATCGAGCGAGCGGCATGCTTCGGTGGTTCGAGAATCAATCGAAACTTATTGCGGAGTCCCGGTCGTTGGTATCGTTCCCCGGCTCAGGAGCGGCCGGATGCCGGAGCGTCATATGGGTCTGATTCCCTATCAGGAGCGTGAGGATCCGGTGCAGGCGGTAGCACAGGCGGAAGCTCTCGCGCGCACCCATCTCGACCTGCCCAGGATCATTGCAATCGCCCAGGCAGCGCCGGTACGGCAGCAGGAGGCGCAGTCTACGAACCTGCAAGCTGCCACAGGGAAGTCCTCCCGGGGTGTCCGCATCGGTGTTTTGCGGGATGCTGCGTTTCAGTTTTATTATCCTGAAAACATCGAGTCGCTGGAGGATCGCGGCGCTGTCATGGTGCCGGTCGATGCGCTGCAGGCAAAAGAACTGCCGGAAATTGACGCGCTCTACATCGGCGGGGGATTTCCCGAAACGAATGCGATCCGTCTGTCCGAAAACGGCTCGTTCAGGGCATCGGTCAAGGCTGCGGCCGATCGGGGGATGCCGATCTATGCCGAGTGCGGGGGGCTCATGTTTCTGGGCGAGGCGATTGTTCTTGACGGGACCGCGTATCCGATGGCCGGGGTTTTCCCGCTGACCTTTTCCATGCACAAAAGACCCCGGGCGCATGGCTATTCCGTTGCGCTCGTTGACCGGCCGAACCCCTTTTATCCGGTTGGCACGCGGCTTCAGGGTCATGAATTCCATTACTCGGCGGTCAGTTCCGCCGGAGCAGCCGACGGGGTTTCGTATGCGTTTGCAATGGAGCGCGGCGAAGGAATCGTCGAAGGACGCGACGGAATCTGCTATAACAATGTCCTTGCGACGTATACCCATACCCATGCCCTCGGGACACCCCTCTGGGCTGAAAGTTTGATCAGAAAGGCAGAAGAGTACCATGGCTGATATGACGAAATATGCCCCGGAGTGCCCGTTCTGCGGAAGGCCTGCCCAAAGGCCTCAGTTGAGGCGGATGGATTTCGGACAGGCCGACGCCGGTGATTGTCCCTGCGGTGCCGTGTATGTCTGCGACCCGACCGGGCGGAACGAAGGCGAGGCGTATCGCGACGCCCTGGTTCTTGCAAAAGGTGATTGGGAGATTGACGGACTGGAAACCGGGACGGACTTCGATATGGCTGCGCTGGACTATGACATGAAATCACATATCCGCATCTATAACCGGAGCAGCGCTGTCCATTGCGGCAGGCTTATTTTCGTGAGGATGAATCGCGGCACGTCTGCTTCCGGCAGGGTTCAGCCGCCGGAGTCAGAGGGGAAAGGGGCGGAAAAGGTGATTTCGAAAAAGGAATTGATTGCATTGCTGGACGAAGCCGCTTTCGATGAGATCGGGCGGCGTTCTGCCGGCGATAAAAATGTCATCAAATATCTGATAGCGGCTTCGTACGACAAGGACAACGTGCGCACCTGGCGGGCGATCGAGGCGATGGGGCATGTCGCACGGCATGCGCGGGTGGATGTGGTGCGTGAAACAACCCGCAAGCTGCTCTGGTCCATGACCGACGAGTCGGGCGGCATCGGCTGGTCGGCTCCGGAAATGCTCGGTGAGATTGTCCGGGCCAATCCTTTAGAGTATTGCGATCTTGTTCCACTTATCTGGCATTGTCAGGACGAAGACCTCTTTCGGGCAGGTGCTCTTTGGGGGCTGTATCGGGCTGCGCAGACCGGCAGGGAATATGTTATTCCGGTCGTTGCGGAGCTGGATAAGCTGGCTGAAGACCCCAATCCGGCGGTTCGGGGGTATGTTGCATTGCTGGCAGACGCGGTCGACTGGCCCGGGAAAGGGGCCCTTTTTCAGAAATTGCTGAATGATTCCAGCGAGTTCAGTCTTTATCGTGCCGGGATGCTTGACCGGCTTGCGGTTGGAGGGTGTGCCGGGATGCTTCTGAATAAAAAGAGCAAATGACTTTATAAGTATTATAAATTTGACCAACGGAGAGCCCCTGTATTATTTTGGAGGTACTTCAGGTTACAATTACCGTAATGCGAGCCATGTATGCTCCACTGAACCTGAAATGAAAGGAGGAACAACGATGCCGTTTATCGAATTTGGAGGAAAGCAGGTTGAGGTTGACGAAGATGGATATATCGTAAACCTTGATGACTGGACGAAAGAGATGGCTGAATTCATGTCCAGCCAGGACGGGATGACGCTGACCGAGAATCACTGGGAAGTCATCAATTTCCTGAGAGACTACTATGCAAAGTATCAGATCGCTCCGATGATCAAGATTCTGGTAAAGGAAATCGGCAAGGTTATGGGCCCGGAGAAGGGCAACACCAAATACCTGTACGAGCTTTTCCCGGATGGCCCGGCGAAGCAGGCATGCCGCTATGCTGGTCTGCCCAAGCCGACTGGCTGCGTCTAGACAATTCCTTTTCGTTGGGACAGGGATATCCCCTGTCCCAACATTCACACTACTGTCCGTGCTTACAAACGCAAACGGCATGTCGTCCTTTTTTAATTTCTCCGGGCTTGCCGGGAGGGGTGGAAAATGACGCTCCCGCACATCCTCGAAGCTGAAAAAAAAGCAATAGTAGACCGGTGGTTTGCGTTGATCCTTGCGACGTATCCTGCTGATGCAGCACAGTTTTTTCGTTCCGGGAGTTCCTTTACCAATCCGGTCGGCCAGTCAATTTCCCAGGGCATCGACGATATCTTTGATGGCTTGCTGGCTGGCGCTGAACCCGAAACCTTTCGCCCTTTTCTCGATTCGATCATCCGGATCCGGGCTGTGCAGGATTTTACCGCGTCCCAGGCAGTCATCTTTATATTTCACCTGAAGACGGCGATCCGCGAACGTTGTCTCGGGCGCATCCGGGCGGAAGGCATGCTTCAGGAACTCCTGCTCATGGAGTCGCGCATTGACGAGCTGGCGGTCATGGCATTCGACATTTTCATGCGCTGCCGGGAGAAATTGTACGATCTGAAAGCAAATGAACTGAAGGACCGGACGCTCTGGCTTCTGAAGCGCACGGGTTTTCTGACGGAAGTTGAGGATATGCCGGAGCAGACAGCCGGCTGCGGTACCAATGTCAAACAAACGAAAGAGGTTCACTGATGGGCATGTACGCAGCATTCCTTGCAGTTGCAGGGCTCATAGTACTGGCCTTTCTGGGCGTGCAGGCGGCCGGGCTCCATTTCCTCTTCGGTGCGCTGATCCCCTACGTTGCTTTTCTGGTATTCGTGGGTGGATTTGCATACCGGGTATATCTATGGGGCACATCGCCGGTGCCGTTCCGGATACCGACTACGGCAGGCCAGATGCAGAGCTTCGACTGGATCAAGCCGAACAGGTTCGACAACCCGTCGAACGGTTTCGGGGTTGTGGTCAGAATGATACTGGAGGTTCTCTGCTTCCGGTCGCTCTTCCGCAACACGAAGTCCGAAATTCACGAAGGCCGTCTGGTGCACGGGTCGGAGAAGATGCTCTGGCTCTTTGCCATCCTGTTCCATTATGCCTTTCTGGTTGTGTTTATCCGTCATTTCCGCCTGTTTCTTGAAAATGTGCCGGGGCTCATCCTGATCATCGAGTCACTTGACGGATTCTTCCAGTTCGGCGTACCGTTTGTGTACTTGACGGATATCATGCTTGTCGCGGGCGTGTTGTTCCTGCTTGCGCGGCGCATTGTGCTCCCGCAGATCCGGTATATTTCGATGATGGCGGATTATTTCCCGCTCTTCCTGATTCTCGGGATTGCGCTCACCGGCATTCTGATGAGGTATTTCATCCGTGTCGACATCACCGCGGCAAAGGCGTTCGTGATCGGACTCGTGAGCCTGAAGCCGGTTTCGGCCCCCGAGATCGGGGTCATCTTTTATATTCATCTTTTTCTGATCAGTTCCCTGCTGGTCTACTTCCCGTTCAGCAAGCTGATGCACATGGGAGGCGTCTTCATGAGCCCGACCCGCAACCTTGCGAACAACAGCCGTATGGTCCGCCACATCAATCCGTGGAACCCTGAGGTGCACGTCCATACCTATGCAGAATACGAAGAGGAATTCCGCGACAAGATGAAGCAGGTCGGGATTCCTGTGGAGAAGGAGTAAGCGATGGCAAAACTACCGAAACCCTCAGAGCTTTCACAGATAAGCCTGACTCCTCCGCCCAAGCCGTGGATGGATATCGTGACCGAGATGCGGCAGGGCATGTATTGCCATGGCGCCAAGGGGAAGAACCTTGCGGCGCTCGAATTGCCGAATGCCCGTGACTTCAAGGTTGCGGACGAAGACTGGCAGATTCCGGACGACTGGCGCGAAACCGTACTGAACGGGATCAAGGAACGGCTCGAAAAATTCCGTACGTTCCATGTGTTCATGGATATCTGTGTGCGATGCGGCGCCTGTGCCGACAAGTGCCACTTCTTCCTCGGGTCGGGCGATCCGAAGAATATGCCGGTGCTTCGCGCAGAGCTGCTCCGCTCGATCTACCGCAAATATTTTACGACCGCAGGCAAGATTTTCGGCAAGACAGCCGGGGCTCGTGAGCTCGATATTCAGGCGCTCAAGGAGATCTGGTACTATTACTTCCAGTGTACCGAGTGCCGCCGCTGTTCGCTCTTCTGCCCGTACGGCATCGATCAGGCGGAGATCACGATCATCGGACGCGAATTGCTGAATCTCCTTGGGCTGAACATCGACTGGATCGCTGGGCCAGCGGCAAACTGTTACCGCAAGGGCAATCACCTCGGCCTTGAGCCGCATACGATCAAGAGTTCGATAGAGTTCTTTTTGAGTGACCTTGAAGACATCACCGGCATCAGCATTGAGCCCACATTCAACCGGAAAGGCGCGGAGATCCTTTTTGTCACCCCGTCAGGCGACCTCTTTGCCGATCCGGGCACCTATACCGCCATGGGATACCTGATGCTCTTCCACGAACTCGGGCTCGACTACACGTGGAGCACCTATGCATCGGAAGGCGGCAACTTCGGATTCTTCACCTCGATGAATATGGCCAAACGCCTCAACTACAAAATCTATGCTGAGGCCAAACGGCTGGGCGTCAAATGGATCCTCGGCGGCGAATGCGGCCATATGTGGCGCGTCGTGCATCAGTATATGGATACCTTCAATGGCCCCGCAGACTTCCTCGAGGTGCCGAAGTCGCCGATTACCGGGACGGTTTTTGAAAGTGCGAAGAGCACCAAAATGGTTCATGTCGTGGAGTTCACCGCCGACCTGATAAAGCATAACAAGCTGAATCTTGATCCGACCCGCAACGATCACCTCAAGGTCACCTTCCACGATTCGTGCAATACATCACGAGGCATGGGGTTCCTCGAGGAGCCGAGATATGTCATCAAGAGCGTCTGCAACCACTTTTATGAAATGCCGGAGGACACCATCCGCGAGAAGACCTTCTGCTGCGGCAGCGGATCCGGTCTGAATGCGAGTGAGAACATGGAGCTCAGAATGCGGGGCGGCTTCCCGCGTGCCAACGCAGTGCGCCATGTGCATGAAAAGCACGGCGTCAACATGCTCGCCAACATCTGCGCGATCGACCGTGCTGCGCTCCCGGCGCTCATGGACTACTGGGTTCCAGGGGTGAAGGTCACCGGCACTCATGAGCTGGTCGGCAACGCGCTGGTCATGAAAGGGGAGAAGGAACGGACGGTTGACCTGAGAAACGAGCCGATCCCGGGCAGGGCAGCGGCGGAAGAGGGAGGTGAGACTGATGTATAACGGCGGAAAGATTCTTCTGGGCCTGATCATCTTCATCGGTCTCATGGCGTCACCCTTTATTTTCGGCCTCGGCAAGGGCGATGCAAAGCCGACGCCGAGCATCGACACGCCGGAGATCAAGGCGATGGCGAAGAAACAGTGCGTCGAGCCGAAAGAGGTCATGAAGACCGAACATATGAAGATGCTGAATGACTGGCGGGATTCGGTGGTCCGTGACGGCAAGCGTCTCTACAAGGCGACCGACGGTAAGGAATACAACATGAGTCTTCAGAATACGTGCATGAAGTGTCACTCGAACAAGACGAAGTTTTGCGACAAATGCCACACCTATGTGGGTGCCCAGCCGTACTGCTGGGACTGTCACTTGACGCCGAAGGAGGGGGTGTAGCCATGAAGATTGAGAGAAGAGAGTTTCTCAAACTGGCCGGCTTGTCCGCGATCTTCGGCCTTGGGGGCACTGCCATAGCGGGTGGCGCAAAGCAGATTGCGGAGTACAAGAACGATCCGAAGGAACTGAAGGGCAAGCGCTGGGGACTCGTCATCGATATGGACAAGTTTGCAAGCGATGCCGACGTGCAGAAAATGAGCGAGATCTGCCATACCATTCATAATGTCCCGACGATTGCGAATCCCATGCGCGAGGTCAAGTGGATCTGGACGGAGCAGTTTCCGAACGTCTTTCCGGAGCTTGAAGACAAGTTCCTTGCAGAGCATTATCACCACAAACCGGTGCTTACGCTGTGCAACCACTGCGAGAATCCTCCCTGTGTCAGGGTGTGCCCTACAAAGGCGACCTTCAAGCGTGCCGATGGGATCGTCATGATGGATATGCATCGCTGTATCGGCTGCCGCTTCTGCATGGCTGGCTGCCCGTACGGAGCCCGCAGTCTCAACTGGATCGATCCGCGTCCGTTTCTCGATCCGAAGAAGATCAATCCGGAGTTTCCGACGCGCATGAAAGGCGTGGTCGAAAAGTGCACGCTCTGCTATGAGCGCATAGCAGTTGGCCAGCCCCCTGCCTGCGCAGAGGCATCCAACGGCGCCATCGTGTTCGGCGATCTTGAGGATCCGAAGTCGGAGATCCGGAAGATCCTCGCCACGCATTACACGATCCGCCGCAAACCCGAGCTCGGCACTCGTCCGAGCGTCTACTACGTGATAGGAGGGAACAAGGATGCTCGAAAAGGCGCTTAACGGAGGCAAACTGTACTGGAGCTGGATCGGCTTCCTGCTGGCGGTCTTCGGGATCGGTTTTCTCTACTATCTCCAGCAGTGGAACATCGGACTCGGCATTACCGGCATGAGCCGCGACGTTTCGTGGGGCTTTTACATTTCGCAATTCACCTTCCTTGTCGGAGTCGCGGCATCGGGAGTCATGGTTGTTTTGCCGTATTACCTCCATGACTACAAGGCATTCGGCAGGATCACCATTCTCGGCGAGTTCCTTGCGATTCCGGCCGTCATCATGTGCGTCACCTTTATTGTGGCCGATCTTGGCCAGCCGTATCGTGCGATGAATGTCATCCTGCATCCGACACCGAGTTCGATCCTGTTTTATGACACCATCGTTCTGAACGGGTATCTCATTCTGAACCTTCTGGTCGGCTGGACCTGCCTGCACGCGGAAAAGAAGGGTATCGCCCCGCCGAAATGGGTGAAGCCGTTCATCATTCTTTCGATCATCTGGGCGCCGTCCATCCATACGGTAACGGCGTTCATTTATGCTGGCATCCCGGGCAAGCATTTCTGGTTGTCCGCCATTATGGCGGCTCGCTTCCTTGCCTCGGCATTTGCTTCGGGCCCGGCGCTGCTGTTGATCCTTGCCCTCATCGTCCGGAAGACGTCAAAGTTCGATCCGGGCACCGAGGCGATCCAGTCGCTCGGCAAGATCATTACGTACTGTATGATCATCAATGTGTTCTTCCTCGGGCTTGAGCTGTTTACCGCGTTTTACAGCCAGATTCCGGGCCATATGCATTCATGGCAGTACCTGTACGCCGGAATCGACGGCAAGGGTGTTCTGGTGCCGTTGATGTGGCTCTCCGCAATCCTTGCGGTTGTGGCAATCAGCCTGCTCGTCTTTCCGCAGATCCGGAAAAACGAGACGCTGCTCGCCATTGCCTGCATTTGTGTCTTCTTCTCGCTCTGGATCGACAAGGGCTTCGGTCTGGTCGTCGGCGGCTTTGTGCCGAACTCCTTCGAGAAGGTCACCGAATACTGGCCGACCCTGGCCGAGTTTTCGATCGCCATGGGTGTCTGGGCACTCGGATTCCTCATCCTGACAGTGCTCTATAAGGTAGCCATAGCAGTCAAGGAAGAATCGGGCGGAGAAGCGATTCACTGAAGACGGTTTCCTGTTGATGTGAAAAGAAGCCCCGGCAGCAGCACCGGGGCTTCTTCATTTGGCTTTACTGATCCGCCTGCCGGCGGACAGATT
>JAAYUK010000229.1 GCA_012517735.1 Nitrospiraceae bacterium | reverse complement strand
TGATCTCCCCGGTTCCGGGCTCGTTGCGTCCAGGCAGGTCGGCGATCTGAATGTGCCCGATCCGTCCGATATGCTGCTGCAACGTTGCGGTCAGATTCCCTTCCATGATTTGCATGTGGTAGACATCGTACTGCAGCCGTACGGTGGGCTGGTTCACTTCATCCATTAAGGCGATCGCATCATGCGTATGGACAAGATGAAATCCGGGGATATCGATACTGTTGAGCGGCTCGATCAGGAGCGTAATACCGGCTTCCTGCAATTTCGTCGCCGCAAATCGGAGATTGCTGACCAGCGTCGAATGGACTGCCTCAGCGGGCGCATTATCGGGAGTCTTGCCGACGAGACAGTTGAGCTGCGAACACCCCAGTATTTTTGCGTAGGTGATGGCAAGCGAGACGCCCTGGCGGAACTCCTCTTCCCTGCCGGGGATGCACGCAATGCCGCGTTCGCCTGCCGCCCAGTCGCCTGCAGGAAGATTATGCAGCACCTGTCGGAGGCCATACCGTCCGAGCAGTTCGGCAAGCTGCTCAGCAGGCCACTGATAGGGGAAGAGGTATTCCACTCCCTGAAAGCCCGACTCCTTGGCACGGCGGAAACGGTCGAGGAAATCGACCTCCTGATACAGCATCGTCAGATTCGCACAGAATTTCGGCACAGGACCCTCCTTTGGCAGATATCTTTTTATAGCGCACAACAGGCGGGCAGGTCAAGAAACATCTGATGATATGATTATTGCACGCCTGCAAGCGCATTTGCCTGTTTCGGCAAGGGAGCGGGGCAAATTTCGCTTAAGCCCAGTATTGGCGGGCATCAGACCGGCTTTTTTGGATCTGCCTCCGCGTTGTTTCGGCATGGTGCCCTTCTTTGCTATTGACCGGCAAGGCGCGGCCAATGCAACATATACAGACTGACATGACGCCCGAAAAGAAGATGTCCGGCAAGATCCGGCGCAAGCGACTGACCGATGATATTATCGATCGCCTGGTGGCGATGATCCGCGAAGGTGACGTCAAGACCGGCGACCGGCTGCCGGCCGAACCGGTTCTGATGGAGCGTTTCGGGGTCGGACGAAGCTCGTTGCGGGAGGCCATCGGTGCTCTTTCGCTGACCGGTGTGCTTTCGGTGAGTCCCGGCCGCGGGACTTATGTTGTCGCCACGTCGGATGAGTTTCTTGCCCGTCCGCTCCAGTGGGGGCTTTCTGCTGCATGGCAGGACAAGATCCAGGAAATCATCGAGGCCCGCACCGCGCTTGAGCAGTCCATTGCCGGATTTGCGGCCGAACGGGCTACGGAGGCTGATCTTGCCGCAATCCGCGCACAGCACGAACAGCTCCGCAAAGACAAAGCCGGCGGAAAGAAGATTATCAGCGCCGACTTCGGATTTCACAAGGCGCTTGCCGCTGCGTGCCACAATTCCATTCTCGAGCGGTTTTTCGATGAGCTGCAATTACAAATCAGGAGCTGGATGGAGCAGAAAGCGGTTGTTCCGGGAGCCTATGATCATGTGTTTGACGAACACGCCACCATTCTCGCTGCACTTGAGCGGCGTGATCCTGCAAAGGCAAAGGCTGCCGTACATGCGCACCTGAAGCATGCCGGAGATCACCTCATCGTTGCCCTGAAATCGCACAAATCGTCCGGCACGGCAGCGAAGAAATCCGGCAAGAAGAAATAAGCGCATACGGCTCTCCCCAGGGTAAGCATATCCGTTTACCGTCCGCTGGGTAGCTGTCCGAAATCAAAGTCGTCCATTCGGGGCGCCAGTTCTGCCCATGGGCACGATTGCAGGATCCTGACCTGCGCATTCAGTACTCTGGCCGAGACTCCCCGTTTTTTCGCCTCTTTTGCTGAAACCCCGTAAAATGGCAGCGTTTTCGCAAGCGCAGCTTCAGTGTACGATTCGATGGGAGTGAGCACATCCTGCCGGCGGGTGTGAAACGGGTCTTCCCCGTCAGCGCACGGCCGTGAGAAGACGTTGAACTGCCGGCACGCCATCGGTCTGACGGCATGAATGGCGCACGCATTGTCGACCAGGAACGGACATGCGCCGGTTTTTCGACAGCTCAGCAGCTGGGATTTGACGACTGCACGAAAGGGCTCCTCAAGCTTTTCGATGACATACCAATAGATCCCGACGAGCTCTATCGGATAGACCGGAATATCCTTGTGCGTGCGGCAGCACGCTCCGCATCCACGCCCGCAGGCAAGCGTGCGGCCATGGTTCTTGATCTCCCGTGCGATTGCAATGCTGACCCCCTCATCGCACAAGGCATATGCATCCAACAGAAGCGGCAGCCATGACTGCGCGCGTTCATCGTCAGGAAACGAAATCCGGTATTTTTTTGCCGATGCGTCGAGCGGTTGCATACCGGACAGTTTACCAGCATTCAGCTGTTTTACGCCCTGCGTGGCAATCGTATCACCTTCATTTTTTGGCGGCAGCATGTACACAAGGTGCATAGTCCCAAGAGGTATCACTATTTTCGTGGCTTTCCGCCGACAGAACGGGTAAAATACAGACCATCAGACCACTCTCCGGAGGAATTGCATGGATCTCACCAAGCTGCGGAAGGACATTGAGGAAGGCATCAAGCAGGGAATCGTTATTGTTGAGAAAGGCGTTGCCCTCGTCAAGGGGAAAGCGGGCGAACTGACCGAGGAAGGCAAGAAGCAGTATCGTATGTACGAACTGAAAACAAAGCTCCAGAAAGAGGTATCGGTTCTCGGCGCAAAGGTGTGTGAGCTTTCCGCAGCCGGTGCCATCAAGCCGGTGCATGCGGACATCAAGAAGATTCTTGGCCGGATAGAAAAGCTCCAGTCCTCGTTGGCAAAACTTGCGCCTGCGGCAGCACCGAAGAAAAAAGCCTGCGCGAAGAAAGGCTGTGCAAAACCTGCTCCGAAAGTGAAAAAAGCAGCGCCGAAAGCGAAGGTAGCTGCAAAGAGGTAGGCGACTGTCACAAAAACAGGGTAATCCTGTCTTGGTGCTATCGTACGGCTTCGGCTATGTCAGGAGCCGTACGATTCCATCTCTTTCCTGATGCGGGTTCTCTCTTAACCGTTCGCTTGCCAGACGCCATCGATCAGCAGTTCGTGCGGTAAAAAATCGGCCTTGTACGACATCTTCCGGTTGTCCCTGATCAGGAATCCAAGGTAGTAATATGCCTTGCCGAGCGCCTGAGCAAGCTGGATTTCCTGCAAAATGCTGTAAATGCCGGGTCGTCTGCGCAACAGAGCGGTGTCGTAGTAGAAATAGTTTGAAGAAATGGCATCAGCGCCGACATCGACAATGCCTACGCCTGCCAGCCGGTCATCGAGAAAGTAGTCCATTTCCAGGGAGTATGCATAGCCGTAATGAATGATGCGAAGCTGGAATTCTTCGTCCTGCAATGGCGTTCGGTCCGGGTCGGGATGCTTGGTGAGCAGGTAATTGCGAAAAAGTGCCAGCCGCTCAGGGGTCAATTCCATAGGTGGGTGTACCAAAAGTGTCAGGTCTTTGTTGGTTCTGATGGTCCGACGCTGGCTTTTGGTGAGCAGGAACGTGTCTATCGGAATACGGATGGGGATGCATCCCGTGCAGTCAGGACAGACGTTGCGATAGAGCGTACGGCCCAGCCGACGATACCCTTGGGCCAGATACCGGTGGAAACAGCGCGTTACCTCGTCATCAATGATCAGATATTCAATACGGGCGATTCGTCCATCGGTAAAATACGCGCACGGAAAATCCTCGACGAAAACCGTTGTGTCAATTTCTGGGCTCATATTCTCCCGGGACGCTTCCAAGACTTCAGGGAATACGGCATGGTTCAGACGCACACCAAGATTCGTGCCGCATTCCCCCGACTCTTCTTATTATAGCTGTAACGCGGTTCTGTTCTGTGCTACGATTGAGAAAGCAACAGGGAGGTGCCGCAACCATGAGTGCTGAACCACTACCCGGCCGGGCTTTCCCTCTTGGTGCGAAGGTCACCCCTGAGGGAATCAATTTTTCGGTCTATTCCGATAAAAGTACGACAGTGGAACTGTTGCTGTTCGACCGCGCAGATCAGGACCGGCCGACTCGTACGATCACGCTCGACGCCCGGAAACACAGGACGCACAACTACTGGCATGTATTCGTTCCTGAGCTCACGCACGGCCAGATTTATGCCTATCGCGCATTCGGGCCGTCGGTTCCTGCGGAAGGCCTGCGCTTTGACTTCAAAAAGCCGATGCTCGATCCTTACGCCCGCTGCATTGCCATTCCCGACCGCTATGACCGATGGGCGGCACGGCGTCCCGGCGATAACACCGCAACCGCCATGAAGAGCGTCGCCATTGATCCCGGCGCCTATGACTGGGAGGGTGATCAGCCCCTGCAGCGCCCCTTTTCGCAAACGGTCATCTATGAGATGCATGTCAGGGGGTTTACCCGAAACGAAAATTCAGGGGTACCGGCAGAAAAACGCGGGACCTTTGCCGGGGTCATCGAAAAAATTCCTTACCTGAAAGATTTGGGCATCACCGCAGTCGAGTTGCTGCCGGTCTTTCAGTTCGATTGGCAGGATGCTCCGGACGGCCTCCCGAACTACTGGGGATACAGCCCGATCTCTTTTTTTGCACCCCATCGTGCATACAGCTCCCGCACGGACCTGACCGGGCCGCTCGATGAATTCCGGGACATGGTCAAGGCGCTCCATCGTGCCGGCATTGAGGTGATTCTCGACGTTGTATACAACCATACCGCCGAAGGAGATGCAACCGGGCCGGTCTTCTGCTATCGGGGGCTTGCCAACGACACCTACTACATTCTCGAAACTGACCGGTCCCGCTATGCAAATTATTCCGGCTGCGGGAACACGCTGAACGCAAACCAGGCGGTGGTGCGCCGTATGATCGTCGACAGTCTCCGCTTCTGGGTGAGCGAGATGCATGTGGACGGATTCCGTTTTGATCTGGCATCGATCCTTTCGCGCGATGAGTCTGGCCAGCCGCTTCGGAACCCGCCGATCATTTTTGATATCGAGTCTGATCCGGTTCTTGCCGGAACCAAACTGATTGCCGAGGCATGGGATGCTGCCGGTCTGTATCAGGTGGGCAGTTTTGTCGGGAAGTTCTGGCAGGAGTGGAACGGGCGTTTCCGTGACGACGTGCGGAGCTTTTTCCGGGGAGACAACGGGACGGTGTCCCGCTTTGCCTCGCGCTTTTTCGGCAGTCCCGACATTTTCGGGTATGAGGAGCGCGGTCCCGAGCAGAGCATCAATTTTATCACCTGCCACGACGGATTCACGCTCAATGACCTGGTATCCTACAACCGGAAACACAATGAGGCAAACCGTGAAGACAACCGTGACGGCAGCGACGACAACCGGAGCTGGAATTGCGGGGTCGAGGGTCCGACCGATGATCCCGCGATCGAACAGTTGCGCGTCCGGCAGATCAAGAATTTTCTGGCCACGACCCTTCTTTCGGTCGGAACGCCGATGCTGCTGATGGGAGACGAGATCCGCCGCACCCAGCATGGCAACAACAATGCCTTCTGCCATGACTCTGCGCTGAGCTGGATGGATTGGTCGCTTCTTGACCGCCATCAGGATATCTATCGTTTTGTGAAGCTGCTCATCGCGCAGCGCCAGTCAAACGATCTGGCGAAGATCGACCTCAATTTCAGCCTCAACGAACTGATCCGCCATGCGGAGGTTCAGTGGCACGGCGTGCGGCTGCACGAACCGGACTGGAGCGATTCTTCGCACAGCATCGCGTTTTCCGCGCGGAGCCTCCTCCGGCGTTTTGTATTTCATTGCATGATCAACGCCTATTGGGAGCCGCTGGTCTTTGAGCTGCCGCGGAATGAGCAGGGTGCCGGATGGCAGCGCCTGATCGACACATCGTTGCCGTCTCCGCACGATATTATCCCCTGGTGTTCCGCACCGAGGATCCGGGATCATTCATATGCAGTGCAGTCGCGATCGGTCGTCATGCTTTTTTCGAGTTTTCAGGGCGACGGCCTCCTGAATCACGCCTGAATGTGTCCGGTGTCGGAACAATTTGCCATATCTTTCTGCTGGAGGAGGCATCATGGAAGCACATGACGGAGCAACGTTCAAGGAGAGCATTCTCCATAACCTTTACTACGCGCAAGGACGCACCCCGGTCGGTGCCTCCTTGAATGACTGGTACATTGCTGTGGCGCTGGCTGTCCGCGACCGCGTACTCCAAAACTGGATGAATACGCTCAAGCGTTTTATGGACCCGAAGAGCCGTGTTGTCTGTTACCTGTCGGCGGAATTTCTGCTCGGCCCGCATCTCGGCAACAATCTGGTGAGCCTCGATCTCTACCGTGAAGCAGAAAAGGCGGCCGAAGAGCTTGGGATCAATCTGCGCGAGATCATCGACCATGAGGTCGAACCGGGCCTCGGCAACGGCGGACTCGGCAGGCTGGCAGCTTGCTATATGGAGTCGCTTTCGAGTCTTTCCGTTCCGGCGATAGGATATGGACTCCGCTATGAGTTCGGCATCTTCAGGCAGGAAATTCGTGACGGCTGGCAGGTCGAAAAGACCGATAAATGGTTGCGGTTGGGCAATCCGTGGGAGCTTCCCCGTCCCGAGGTTGCCTATGAGGTCAAGCTTGGCGGTCGTACGGAGCCCTATACGGATGAGCGCGGAGCATACCGTGTCCGCTGGATTCCTGCGCGGGTTGTCCGGGGAGTCGCCTATGACACGCCGATTATCGGCAACCATCGCGGGCTGACCAACGGCCTTCGCCTCTGGAAATCGGAAGCGGTCGAGTCGTTTGATTTTGAAGCGTTCAACACCGGCAACTACTATCAGGCCGTGGATGAGAAAATCTTTTCCGAGACCTTCTCAAAAGTGCTCTACCCGAACGACGAGCCTGAAATCGGCAAGAGACTGCGCCTTGCCCAGCAGTATTTTTTCGTTTCCTGTTCCCTGCAGGACATGATCAACATTCATGCACAGAGAGGTCTGCCGCTTGACCAGTTCCATACCGCTTTTGCCGTGCAGCTCAATGACACGCATCCTTCCATCGGGGTTGCCGAGCTGATGCGGCTGCTGATGGACGAACACGGCATGGGCTGGGATCAGGCCTGGTATATCACCCGGAACGCCTTTGCCTATACGAATCATACGCTTTTGCCGGAAGCCCTTGAAAAATGGCCGCTCCCGCTGTTCGGTCAGATACTGCCACGGCATCTGGAGATTATTTTCGAGATCAACCGCCGGTTTCTGGATGACGTGAGAGTTCGTTTCCCCGGCGATGATGAGAAGGCTGCGCGCCTATCACTCATTGACGAGAGCGGCCCGCGATATGTGCGCATGGCGCACCTTGCCGGCGTTGGCAGCCATTCGATCAACGGGGTTGCGGCGCTTCATTCCGAACTGCTCAAAGAGACGGTCATGCGCGACCTGTATGACTTCGCCCCTGAAAAATTTCTCAATGTTACGAACGGGGTAACGCCGCGGCGGTGGGTTCTCCTGAGCAACCCGGGGATGGCGAAGCTCATAACCGAAAGCATAGACGGAGGCTGGACCGGAGATATTGACGCCGCCCTGCGCAAACTGGAGCCGCTTGCCGGGGACGCTGCTTTCCAGACTGCCTGGCAGGGGGTCAAGCATGCAAACAAGACCGTCCTTGCCGAAGCCATTCAGAAGCGGACCGGCGTGGTTGTCGATCCGTCAAGCATGTTTGATGTGCAGGTGAAGCGCATTCATGAATACAAGCGACAGCATCTGAATATTCTCCATGTGATCACCCTGTACAACCGGATCAAGGCGAATCCCGAGATGGCGGTAACGCCTCGCACCGTAATTTTCGGGGGCAAGGCGGCACCGGGGTATTTCATGGCCAAACTGATCATCAAGCTTATCAACTCGGTTGCAGAGGTCGTCAATAACGATCCCGAGGTGAACCGCTTGCTGAAAGTGGTTTTCTACCCGAACTTCAGCGTCAAGCAGGGTCAGCGCATTTATCCAGCCGCTGATCTTTCCGAACAGATATCGACTGCCGGCAAGGAAGCCTCGGGCACGGGCAATATGAAGTTCTCGTTTAACGGCGCACTGACCATCGGAACGCTCGATGGAGCAAATGTCGAGATTCGCGAAGCGGTCGGCGCAGACAACTTTTTCCTGTTCGGGCTGACGGCGCAGGAGGTTTTTGATCTGAAAAATACCGGATATCAACCGAGGGCATATTATGAGGGGAACCCGGAACTTCGCATGGCGATCGACCAGATCGCCTCGGGGTATTTTTCGGACGGAAACCGGCATCTTTTTCTTCCGCTTACCGATTCCCTGCTGTACCATGATCCATTTCTGGTGCTGGCCGATTATCAGGCATATATCGAATGTCAGGATCGCGTCGGTGCGGCATACCAGGATAAAGCCAGATGGACTGAAATGTCGATTCTGAACGTTGCGCGCATGGGATTCTTCTCATCAGACCGCTCGATCCGGGAATACTGCGAAAAGATCTGGAAGATAACCCCTGGGCACTGATACAGAGGAAACTGACAAGGGGAGCGGCCGATACCGCTCCCCTTGTCAGTTCTTATGGTCTGTTCCGGACTTACAACAGCATACCTTCCAGCGGACTGCT
>JAAYUK010000034.1 GCA_012517735.1 Nitrospiraceae bacterium | reverse complement strand
TCGGGCACCATGATTGGGGCGCAATCCGGCGTCATGCCCGGAGTGATGGAAAAGGGTGTTTACATGGGAAGCCCTGCGATGCCTCATCGTGACTGGTTGCGTTCGAGCGCAGTATTTGCCCAATTGCCGGACTTGAAAAAGAGGCTTTTAGAGCTTGAACAGACGGTCAAGCAATTACAGGATACCAACGAGGAGGCGCAATGATCGAGATTCGCGAGATACTTTCGCTGTTGCCGCATAGATATCCGTTCCTGCTGGTGGACAGGGTGCTGGAAGTGGTCCCGAACGAGCGCGTTGTCGGCATCAAGAACGTTACCATCAACGAACCGTTTTTCCCCGGGCATTTTCCGGGCAACCCGATCATGCCGGGGGTTTTGATTATTGAAGCCATGGCTCAGGTAGCAGGGATTCTTGCATTGAAATCCGGAGTCAGCGGCAAGGCCGTATATTTCATGAGCATCGACGGGGTGAAGTTCCGCAAACCGGTCATGCCGGGAGATCAGATCCGTTTTGAAGTTCAGGTGACCCACAAACGCGGCAATATCTGGAAGTTTGCCGGCAAGGCGTATGTCGACGGGAAAGTGACTACCGAGGCGGAATTTGCAGCAATGGTTTCGGACAAGGAACTGTAAGGGGGGCGCATGGCGCGGGATATTCATAAAACCGCACTGATCAGCAAAAAGGCTGAGATCGGTGATAATGTGCAGATCGGCCCGTATAGCACGATTGGTGATGGCGTAGTCATCGGCAATGGAACAAAACTCATGTCGCATGTCGTGCTGGAAGGCAATATCGAGATTGGTGAAAACTGCACCGTCTATCCGTTTGCCTATCTTGGAGCACCTCCGCAGGATCTCGGCTATAAAAATGAACCTACTTCGGTAAAGATCGGCAAGAATAACCTGTTCCGCGAATATGTGACGGTGCATCGAGCATCCACACGCGGAGACGGGCTGACCGAAATCGGAGACAATAACTATCTGATGGCATATGTCCACATCGCACACGACTGCAAGGTCGGTAACGGTATCGTCATGGCAAACGCCGCAACCCTTGCCGGACATGTTCATGTGCATGACCGTGCGGTTATCGGCGGACTGGTCGCCATTCACCAGTTCACCCGCATCGGTTCCTATGCGATGCTCGGCGGATTCAGCGGATTCGGGCAGGATATTCCGCCGTACACCATGGCTTCAGGACCGCGGGCCAGCCTGTATGGCCTCAACTCGATCGGGCTGAAGCGCAACGGGTTTTCCGACGAGACGATCAATACGCTGAAAAAGGCGTACAAAATCCTCTTCCGCGACAAGCTGACCCTGAAAGACGCTCTTGACAAGGTCAAAAAGGACCTCCCGCATATTCCCGAGATCAAAATACTGGTGGATTTCATCGAGGAGAACAAGCGGGGCATATGCAGATAGGCATCATCGCTGGAGCAGGGGAGTTGCCGCTCGTGATTGCACAGGATGCAAGGAGTCGCGGATATCGAGTGGTCACTGCGGCACTCGAACACCTTGCCTCGCCCGATCTCGAAGCGCTTTCCGACCGGTTCCGCTGGATCAGCGTCGGCAAGCTCGGTGCGCTCATCGACTACCTGAAGGCTGAGCAGGTGACCGAGGCGATCATGGCGGGGAAAGTTCCCAAGGCGTTACTCTTCAAGGCCAAGATAGTTCCGGATATGCGGGCGGTGAAGCTCCTTTTTTCGATGAAGGACCGGACCGACGACGGTATTCTCCGGGCTCTGACGGGCGAGCTTCAGCGGGAGGGTATCCGGATCGTGGATACGGCCGCTTTCAGTCCCGACCTACTCATGCCGTCGGGAGTCATTACCCGCAACAGACCATCACAGGACGAATGGAAAGATATCCTGTTCGGCTGGACAATCGCGAAGGGCATCGGCAGCATGGACATCGGACAGACCGTTGTCGTAAAGGGGAAAGCGGTCATGGCGGTTGAAGCCATTGAAGGGACGGACGAGGCGATTCTCCGGGGAGGCTCATATGCCAACGGAGGGGCGATCGTTGTCAAGGTGAGCAAACCGCACCAGGACATGCGGCTCGATGTTCCGGCGATCGGGTTGATGACGCTCGAAACGATGATCCGTGCCGGCGCGCGCGTGCTCGCGCTTGAGGCGGGGAAAAGCATTATTATCGACCGGCAGAAGATGATCGCCCGAGCGGATGAAGCGGGAATAACCATGGTGGGGATCACCCCTGAAGTTCTGGAAGGCATCGGGTAAGGGGAATTTGCATCATGGGGTTTTTTTCCGTGTGGAGTGAAGCAATCGCAACCGTGCATCGCAACTGGCAGCTGGTTATGATGCAGCTGCTGTTCATGCTAGCAACGCTGTGCTGCCTGTTTTTTTTCATCATCATCCCGGTCGGCATTGCCTTTGTCTTTTTCGGAATCGATCTGACCGCCTTATTTGATGCCCGTGAAATCAGTGATGTCCTGACGGTTTTTCATCAGACCAGCGGGTTGCTGCCCAGGTATTTTGGTGTGGCAATCATGGTCATGTTCGGGCTGCTGCTACATCTGTCGAGTTTTGTGGTGTTGTCGGTGGTAAATTTCGGCGGAACGGTCGGTATGCTCGTGCAGGGCATGCTGGATCGCACCCGCAGGTTTTCTTTCAGCGAGTTCATTCATGAGGGCAAGCAGCTGTTCGGATCGATATTCATCTATTCGAATCTGATCGGCATCATGATTTTCATTCCGATTTTCTTCATGGGGATTGTCCGCGACGGTGCAACCCTGCTGACAGACCTGGCCAGCCGTCAGGACGCAACATTCGCTCATTTTCTGAATACGTTTTTCATGCTCCTGCTGCTCTGTATCGGATTGTTTGTGTTTCTGGTTTTTGGCGCCATGGCATTTTACGGGTTTGCTGAAATTGCCCGTAACCGGGCGAAACCGTTCCGCGCCATGAGTGCAGTATTGCATTATCTCATCAGCAAACCCGCAGCCTCAGCCTATTTTGCCCTGGTCTCATGCGCGTTTTTCGGAGCGCTCTCGCTGCTCGTCCTGTTCGTCTATTTGTTGTCATTCATCCCGCTGATCGGTTCGTTTTTCTCGGTGGTGGTGTACCATGCCGGCATGGCATATGTGACGGTTCTCATGTTTTCGGCGGTGTGCCAGTATTACATCCAGACCGCCGACGGCGGGACAGCGCTTCCGTCCATGCCCTCGAGCGATACTTCTCCTCAGTCAGGCGAGCCGCCAGTTCAGTCTCCTGCCGCAACGGCAGAGCCTCCGAGAACCGAATCGTAAACGTTTCCTCAAACGCTGCAATGACCGCCCGCTGGAGCGTTTCTTCCTCAATATCTCCAAGGAACGATTTGAGACCGGCACAATCCTCGTCAGTAGAAGGTTTCCTGAACACTCCGGCAGAGCGGCAGGCATCAATTGACAACGGGATGCTTCCCTGCTGGAGAAATCCGTCCGGCCAGCGTTTTTGCGCGGAACCGATAATTTTCTTACCCGAAACCGTCAGTTCGCCATAGGAGACCGACTGAAAACAGAGTGCGCTCCGGGTAAGAAGTCGCCCGGCTACCGGACGGTCCTGCACGACAGCAGGCAGCCCGATGGATCGAAATGCCTGCGCAAACGCTGAACTGAGCGCGCGGTAGGCATCACGAAGGTGTGTGCCGAACAGAGAACAATCCGCTGAGGCTGAAAAACTGTACGTCAGTTCGTCTCCATGCAGAATCGCCCGTCCGCCGGTGGGTCTGCGCACTACCGGGATCGCGTGTCTGATGCAATATGCGGCGTCAATCTCACCGAACGGCTGGAAAACGCCGAGACTGACAGAGGGAGTAATCCACGAATAGAGACGCAGTGTCGGAGGGGCCTGGCCGGAGCGCACGGTGGTTGCGATCGACTCGTCGAGAGCCATATTCTCCGCGGCCGGACAAAGACCGGAACGAATCAGCCGCCATGCGGAGGAAGAAGAGATTAGCGGCGCTCCTCAAGGAGGATGCGATGCTTCAGCAGCGAGATTTCCTTGACGGTTCCCTGAAAGGTTTTCTGCTCCCCGAAAAGGCTTTTCAGGAAAATGGTGTTGCCTTCCGGCACCAGCAGATCGACGCTTTCAAGGTAGAGTTCCTCAACACCGTCCCTGTATACGTATGCATTTGCCTCACACATGGAGATCCTCCTTCAGACGGATAAGCAGTTTGGTGATCAGATGCGGAAGCGGGTCTTTTTCGAGACCGACGACCTCAACTCCCTCCTGGTTGACCGGCAGCAGATAACGCCGCGCCGGTGAAGAAGCAATTGCCTCGGCCATCCTGCCGGTCAACTCACCGAGCATGCCGTTGGCGAGCACAATGCTGAGCGGACCGACGATACAGTCGACACGGGTCGAATTCCAGACGATCGCATTTTCTCCGGTTGCGCCTTTGTTTGCGCGCGCCTTCATCATCGCCGAGGTTGCCGTCGAATTCGTGCCGAGAGCGATCAATTCAATCCGTTCACCATACTCATCGCGTAATGCCTTGATAATCATGCTTCCGATGCCGCCGCCCTGGCCGTCGATGACCGCAATGCGTTTCATCCTGTAAGTATAGAAAGCTGTTGTCGGGAGTGTCAATAAACCCGGAATTGTCATTAGCCCGGCAGGGCGGGCAGCGCCGCTCAACTGCCACCCCGAAAAGTCCTCGACATTTTGGGGGCCCGCTTCTTGGACGGCGTCCACGCGGGTGCTCTGCCTAACGGGGCAAAATGATGGTAAACGTGCTCCCTTGTCCGGGGCTGCTTTTTACGTCCACTTTGCCCCCGTGCGCATTCACGATTGTCTTGACGATAAAGAGGCCCAGGCCCGACCCCTTCGTAGTTTTGTCGGCGCGGTAAAATGCATCAAAAATCAGGGGCAGCTGGTCAGGTGCAATACCCACTCCCGAATCAGTCACCTGCAAGCTGATCGCACCGGGAGTCAACCGCAGCTGCACGGTGATTTTCCCCTGGGCGGGAGTGTATTTGATCGCATTGTCGAGCAGGTTGATGATCGCCCGCTTCAGCATTTCCGCATCAGCGTTGATGGTTATGCAGGCAGACTCTTCTGCCACGAAGGTGAGCGTCTGGTGTTTGCTTTCGGCTTCGCACCGGACCGATTCCACCGCATGCTTCAGCACATCGCAGATATCAAACGGCGACAGAGACGGTTTGTATTCTTCGGCTTCAAAGCGGGAGAACTGAAGAAAATCGAAAATCAGCTTTTCGAGCTGGTTCAGCTCCTGACGCACCGTATCGAGATCCGCACGCTGTATCTCCGTGAGCGCCCCTTCCCGTTCGTTTTCGAGCCGGGCGACAAAGCCGCTGGCGATCAATACGGAATTTTTCATATCATGCGCAAACATCGAGAGGATGTTTTTTCGCTCGCGTTCTTTTTTCTTCAGCTCTGTGATATCCCTGAGCAGCTCTATCCCGCCGACGAAGGAGCCATCCTTATCGATCAGCGGTGCGATCCCGACCGACAATACCGCGGTCTCTCCGTTTTTTTTGGTAATGACATGCTCGACCGCAAGCATTTTGTGCTGATGCTCAAAGGCATGGCGCCAGAGCGGGCATTCCTGGGTCGGTGAACCGCCGTGAAAGATCTCGACATGCGATTTTCCGAGCACTTCATCGCGGCTGAATCCCGTTATCTGCTCTGCCGCATGATTGAAATCAACGATCAGACCATGACGGTCAACCGCCATGAAGCCGTACGGCAGGTTGTTTACGATGATTTCATAGAGCGCTTCTTTTGCCATACGCTGATTATAGGTGAAAAAAGCCGGAAGCTCAACCTGCGGGATCAGGCGGGAAACCACGTGACATTCCGGCGGCACCGGACATGAATGGACAACCGGAGCTACCCGATTTTTTCTGCACCGAAATACGGCTGCAGTTTCTCGGGAATGACCACGCTGCCGTCTTCCTGTTGGCCGTTTTCGAGGATTGCGACCAGTGTTCTGCCGATTGCAAGCCCAGAGCCATTCAGGGTATGCACAAATTCGGTTCCCTTTTTGCCGGCGCGCTTGAAGCGGATGTTGGCCCGGCGCGCCTGAAAGTCGACGAAATTCGAGCAGGACGAGATCTCCCGGTATTTCTGCTGTCCCGGCAGCCAGACCTCGATGTCGTATGTTTTGGCGGAGCTGAAGCCCATATCTCCCGAACAGAGCACGATCGTTCGATAGGGAAGCCCGAGCTGCCGGAGAATGTCCTCAGCAACTGCAGTGAGGCTTTCCAGTTCGGCAAACGAATCTTCAGGCTTCACAAACTTGACAAGCTCTACCTTGTTGAACTGATGCTGGCGGATAAGGCCGCGCACATCTTTTCCGTATGAACCGGCTTCGCTCCGGAAACAGGGCGTGTATGCCGTGTAATACAGTGGAAGATCCTCTTCGCTCAGGATTTCATCCCGATGCAGGTTGGTGACTGGAACTTCCGCTGTCGGAATCAGGTAAAACTCCGGATTCGCTGTTTTGAACAGATCGGCCTCGAACTTCGGCAACTGACCGGTGCCGGTCATCGAGTCGCGATTGACCAGCAGTGGAGGAAAAACCTCCGTATACCCGGACGCCGCGTTGTGGTCGAGCATGAAGTTCATCAGCGCGCGTTCAAGCCGGGCGCCGGCCCCTTTCATGACGGCAAAACGCGCCCCCGCAATTTTCGCTCCCCGGTCGAAGTCGATGATATCGTGCTTTGCCGCGATGTCCCAGTGATTCAGCGGCTCAAAGGTAAAGCTCCGCGGTTCGCCCCATTTTCTGATTTCGACATTGTCATGTTCATCCTTGCCGACCGGCACCGAAGCGTCGGGTATATTGGGAATGGTAAGCAGAAAGGATATCTGCTTTTCTTCAATCCCCTTTAACACCTCGTCGATTTCCCTGATCCGGTCGGCGACGCTTTTCATTTCACCCATCAGATGGTCCGCGTTTTCTTTTGCCCGCTTCAGCCTGCCGATTTCCTCCGAAACCGTATTGCGCCGGTTTCTGAGATCTTCAGATTCGCGCAGCAGGTGCAGGCGCTCCTGTTCGGCCGCGACAAATTCCGACAGATCAACAGCAGCGCCCCTTCGGGCGAGGGCGTCCTTGACAACGTCTATATTTTCACGGACAAAACGGGCATCGAGCATGGGTGCTCCTTTCGAAATTCAGCGGGACAAAACCCTTCAGTTTGGCGGGTATACGCCGATAACATATTGATATATAATAGGGTCAGCCATGATTAATTTCAAGATTCTCAATTTCGACAGCGGAGTCCTTTCGGTAGAAAAAGCGGGCAAACCGCTCCAGTTCAAAATCGGTGAAGTGGTCAATGCCGAGGTGCTGGAGAATCTGCCCTCCGGCAGTATTGAGCTGAAGATCAAGGGAAGCGTTGTCACCGCCGAGACTTCCATTCCGATGGAGAAGGATACGGTTGCCTACTTCAAGGTGACCAGCCTTCCCGTGGACGGCCAGCAGCTTACCCTGAAGTACCTCGGCTCGGAGCCGAAAGCGCAGCTCGCCGATCCGAAAACCCAGGCGCTCGGAACGCTGCTGAAATCGCTCACCGCGGCGGTCGAATCAGGCTCCGGCAAGGTCGATTCCGCGCTTATCCAGAGCCTGCTGAAATCATTGCCTGACGATGTCGCCGAAATTCCGCGCGATATGCGCGCGCAGCTGCAGAATCTGCTCACGAGCAGTCTGAAGTCGACCGGAGAGAGCATCAGCGCGCGGCTTGGCGCTATTCTCGGCCCATTGGTTCCGGAAGGCGAGGGAGATGCGACCCTGCCGCTGCAGAACCGTCTTATGGTTGATGTGGAACGTCTTGTCGGCAGTTCGCTCAGGACATCGCTCAGCAATACCGGCGTAGTGTTTGAAGCCAAACTGCGGGCTGAAGCACTGGGCAGCCTCCTTGAAACGGCACCATCAGCTCCAGCAGGAAAGCCGGAGGTCGAAGGGCCCGCAGTGCCGGCCGTCAGGCACGATCTCAAGGCGCTGCTGGTTGCGCTGAAGGCCGCCATTGACAGCGGTGAGATCGATGGCTCGGTGAAGGCCCCGACGAGTCATCAGGCCGGGAGCGCAGGTGCTGCATCCCAGCCGACCTTAGCCCAGCAGGTGGACAGCCTGCTCAAGGATGTCGAGACGTTTCAGCTTCTTTCAAAAACCACCGAATCGTTTTATACCTTTCTGCCGATTCACTGGCAGCAGTTGCGCGATGCGGATATTGCGTTCAAGCGTGGTGCTGCAGGCAAGGGCGGGAAGCTTTATTCATGCAGGATCAATCTCGACCTTGAGCAGGACGGCCGGGTTTCGGTGATGATCATGAAGAACAATGCCGACTACACGGTATCGCTCTGGGCGGAAAAGCCTGAACTGAAGGCCCGCATGGCAGAGCATTGTGATGAACTGAAAGAATTGTTCCGGCAGAGCGGCCTGAGCCTGAGCACGGTCACTTTTCTCGAAACCCGCGAGGCGATCCAGGAGCAGTTTGACCGCATTGAGTCGCCACAGGCAATCGTGAGCGTGCAGGCATGAAACCGACCAATGCTAAGTGTCAAAAGCAACGTTACGGGACAGGCCGCGAAAACAGGCACCTGAAGCCGGTACGTATCATGCTGCTGTCGGCACTGGGCGGGTATCGTGGCTGACCGGCGGTTCAGGGCGGCAGCGCTCCGGTACAATCCCCAGAAGGAGCAGTCTCCGCGTGTTGTTGCGAAAGGAACCGGTATTATTGCCGAGCGCATTATCGGCATTGCAAAGGAGAACCGGATTCCGCTCAAGGAAGACAAGCAGCTTGTTGAGATTCTTTCGACGCTGGATCTGTATCAGGAGATTCCTCCGGAGCTGTATAAGGCGGTAGCCGAAATCCTGGTCTTTGTCTATCGCATGACCGGGAAAACCCATTCGTGAAGCCGTTCACATCGCTGCAAGACCTTTATGACCGGCTCTTTGCTGCATTTGGTCCCCAGCATTGGTGGCCGGGAGAGACCCCGTTTGAAATAGCAGTCGGCGCCATCCTGACGCAGAACACCACCTGGGGAAATGTCGAACGAGCCATTACGAATCTGAAGCGGGCAAAACGGTTGACCTGCAAAGGCATGCATGCCTTACCGGATGCGGAACTTGCAGAACTGATTCGGCCGGCCGGCTATTTCAATGTCAAGACAAAGCGGTTAAAAGCGTTTTTGCACTATCTCGCTGGTGAGCACGGCGGCAGCATGTCGCGCATGAAGAAACGCGAACTTGCCCGGCTTCGGACGGAACTGCTCAGTGTGCATGGAATCGGCCCGGAGACGGCGGATTCCATTCTGCTCTATGCGCTCGACAAGCCGACGTTTGTGATCGATGCCTATACCAAGCGGGTACTCTCCCGCCACGGGATGCTGTCATATTCAGCAGACTACCACGTTTTCCAGGCACTGTTTCATGCAGCACTTACGCAGGAAGTTTCTCTGTACAATGAATTTCATGCGCTCTTTGTCCGGGTCGGCAAAGAGTTCTGCAGACCGACGCCACGGTGTGAACGCTGCCCGCTGTCTCTCTCGCAGCGAGAATAGACACGCTCTGCAATGGATTGGCGCTGTGCAGACAGGCGGGTTTCTTGTAGTATAATAAATACCGTATTCCCCCCCTCTGCTGAATAACT
>JAAYUK010000228.1 GCA_012517735.1 Nitrospiraceae bacterium | reverse complement strand
GAGTTCTGCAGGGTCAACAACAGCGACGGCGCCGCCGTCGCCCAAGGAGAAGGAGACGGAACAAGGAATGAGTATCCGAGAGCGTTTTTACATCACCACACCGATCTATTATGTGAACGATATTCCGCATATCGGTCATGCCTACACGACCATTGCGTGCGACATCCTCGCGCGGTACAACCGTCTTCGCGGCAGGGATGTCTTTTTCCTGACCGGAACCGACGAACACGGGCAGAAGGTCGAAAAAGCGGCGAAAGAGCGCGATCGCTCTCCCAAAGAGCATGCGGACCTCCTCGTCGGCAACTTCCGGGAACTCTGGAAGCTCCTGAATATCAGCAACGATGCGTTCATCAGAACCACCGACGAACAGCACAAGACAGTCGTACGAAAGCTCCTGCAGCAACTCTGGGATGCCGGAGAAATTGAAAAACGTTCATATAGCGGCATGTACTGCACGCCGTGCGAACGCTTCTGGACCGACAAGGACCTTGCCGACGGCAACTGCCCTGATTGCATGCGTCAGGTCGACCAGATCGAGGAGGAAAACTATTTCTTTCTGATGTCGAAATATCAGGACCGGCTGATCGACCATATCGAAAAGGTCAACCCGGAGTATATCCTCCCCGAATCCCGCAGAAACGAAGTGCTCGGATTCCTGAAGTCCAAGCCGCTCGGCGATCTCTGCATTTCGCGCCCCAAAGCCCGGCTGGCATGGGGAATTCCACTGCCGTTTGATGAGCGGTACACCACCTATGTCTGGTTTGATGCGCTGGTCAACTATTACGCTGCCGACTTCTATCTTTCACCTACGGGCAGCCCTGACTGGTGGCCCGCAACACACCATGTGATCGGCAAGGATATCCTGACCACGCATGCCGTTTACTGGTCCACCATGCTGATGGGGCTGAATCTCCCGCTGCCAGCCAATATCTTCGCCCATGGCTGGTGGACGGTCGAAGGGAAGAAGATGTCGAAGTCGGTCGGCAATGTGGTGGACCCTGCGGCCACGGCGGAGAAATACGGCGTTGACGCATTCCGCTACTTCCTCTTCCGCGAAGTCACGTTCGGACTCGACGGCGATTTCTCCGAGGAAGCGCTCATCCGGCGCATCAACACCGACCTTGCGAATGATCTCGGCAATCTGGTGAGCCGCTTTGCCACCATGGCCGAAAAATACTGCGAAAACGGCACCATTCCGATGCAGGACGCCGGGGCGAACCCGCTCGCGGAGGTGTGCACGGCACAGCTACGGCCGGTGATTGACGAAAACAGTTCCCGTCTCTGGGCCCATCTCCGGTTCAATCAGATCCTCGATCACCTCTGGGCAATGGTAAGCGCTGCAAACAACTACATTGCTGCGGAAGAGCCGTGGAAGCTCGCAAAGACCGATCCGGCCCGCCTCGGTACCGTACTGTTCAGCCTCTGGAATACCCTCAGGCTGATTACACCGCTGCTGAGTCCGTTCATGCCGGCAACAGCCGACAGGATGTGGGCGCAGCTGGGATTCAGCAGCGTTCTTGCGGAAGAAGTCGCCGGCGCGGGAGCAGCCTTCTACACGTGGGACTGGCGCCCTGCCTGCGAGATTCGCATAGCCCGGGGAGAACAGCTCTTCCCGCGCATTGAGAAACCAAAAGCCACGCCGGCCGACGAAAGCAAACAAGGGCGGAATCAGGTGGCAAAGGAGACAACAGAGATGACCGATACCTCCGTACCCGGCCTCATCAAGATCGATGACTTCGCAAAGGTGGTATTGAAGGTCGGCAAGGTCCTGCAGGCTGAACGTGTTGAAAAATCGAATAAACTGATCAAACTTCAGGTTGACACCGGTGAGACCCGCCAGATTGTCGCTGGCATCGGCAAGGCCTATACGCCGGAAGAACTGGTCGGCAAAAAGATCGTGGTCGTTGCGAACCTGGAGCCTGCAAAACTGATGGGAGTGGAATCCAACGGCATGCTGCTGGCGGCCACCGACGAAGAAGGCCGGCTGTCCGTGCTGGTTCTCGACCGCGACGAGGTGAATCAGGGATCGAGAGTCAAATAAAGCCAATGAAAAGTGCAAAAAAAAGGAAGATCAGTTGTTGTGATCATATCGATTTTTTAACTTTTCTCTTTTAACTTTTAATTTGTGTTATGGCTGACCATACGAGCATAAAAAGCTGGCCTGAAGGCGAACGTCCCCGCGAACGGCTCATGAAACATGGGGCCGAAAGCCTTTCGGACGCACAATTGCTCGCGATCCTGCTCAGGACCGGAGACCGCGACAAAAGCGCTGTTACCATGGGACTTGGCCTGCTCGATACATACAAAACGCTCGGTAATATAGATGCCGCATCGTTCCGGGAACTGGCCGCGATGAAGGGGCTCGGCCCCGCAAAAATCGCCCAGATCAAAGCTGCGTTTGAGCTGGGCAGGCGTCTGCTCCGGGAGGAAAGCGGATTGCATGCCCACTTCTCGTCCGCGCATGCAGTGTACTCCTATTTTGCGTCGCGTTTCCGGCACCTGAAAAAAGAACTCTTCGTCGCCCTGCTGCTGGACGCGAAAAACCGGCTGATCCGGGAATACCGGGTTTCTGAGGGGACGCTCACCAATTCGCTGATCCATCCACGGGAGGCGTTCCGGCAGGCGGTCAAGGACTCGGCCGCAGCCGTGATCTTTGTCCATAACCATCCGAGCGGCGACCCGACCCCCAGCAGGGAGGATATTACGATAACCGCCCGGCTGAAGGAAGCGGGGGAGCTCATGGGCATTCCGGTGCTCGACCATGTGATAATCGGCGATAACGGCTATGCAAGTCTCAAGGAGAAGGGACATCTGTGATTTTAGATGTTTGATCGCAGAATGGAGATTGATGAACGCAGTCTTTGGTCGTTCATTTCATAAGCCTGGAACCAGACATTTTGAAGGGAGAGAGTGCCATGATCAGACGAGCAGTTATCAGTGTATCCGACAAGACCGGCATCGTTGACTTTGCAAAAGAACTTGCGGCAATGGGGGTCGAGATTCTCTCGACCGGCGGCACGGCGAAATCAATGCGCGAAGGCGGCGTCGCCGTCGTTGAAGTGTCGGACTATACCGGATTTCCGGAGATGATGGACGGCCGGGTCAAGACCCTGCATCCGCGCATCCACGGCGGTCTCCTGTGCCGCAGATCCAATCCCAAAGACATGGAAGATTGCGCAAAACAGGGCATCGGCATGATCGACATGCTGGTCGTCAATCTCTACCCGTTTGAGGCAACGATCGCAAAGCCGAATGTCTCCTTCGACGAAGCGATCGAGAACATCGACATCGGCGGCCCGGCAATGCTGCGCGCGGCGTCGAAGAACTTTCAGGATGTGGTGGTCGTCACCGACCCCGCGGACTATGCGGTCGTCCTGGCCGAAATGAAAGCATCGGGTGGCTCAGTCAGCCGCGCGACAAAATTGCGCCTTGCCCAGAAGGTCTTTGCGCATACCGGCAGATACGACACCATGATTGCCGGTTACCTCGCGAAGATTGTCGAGCAGAACGCGTAAGGCAATTCCATGCGCTCGTTCAAGGAGATAAAAGCCCACTACCTTTTCACTGACGAAGATGTGCGTGCGCTCGTCTCCGTTCGTCAGTTGATGATTGAACAGGCCGACCGGGCGATGAGCACAGTGGATCAGTGGATTCAGAGCCTTCCGGAATCATCAAAACTCTTCCGGGACGATGCCCGTCGCAATCACGTGGCGGCCATGCGCCGGCAGTGGTTTATCGATCTCTTCTCGGGAGTCTACGATTCGAAGTATCTTGAAAAACTGGTCCGCATCGGACAGGCGCATGTCAAGTTCGGAGTCGAAGCGCATCTCATGAACCGGACCATCAGCATGGTGCGCACGCTCTGCATCGAGATCCTCCACCACAATATCGAGGACGACGAAGAGCGCACGCGCGCCTTCATCTCGATCGAGAAGATTCTCGACATCTGCCTCGATGTCATCACTTCAAGCTATATCGAAGAAGAGCTCCGGATCTACTCGCCTGCCTATCAGGTGAAAAACATGCTGGTGACGTACACCGAAAAATTCGCCCAGGCGATGAATCTGGTCCTCGTCTTTGCGCTGGTCGGACTGACGATCGGCGTCGTCTGGCTCTTCGTCAGCGATCTGCTCAATATTTTCAGCGACAAGGATTTTTCGCACGGCATCATCACCGCGCTCGGCTCATTGCTGATCCTCTGGGTAATGATCGAACTGATGAACACCGAAATCAAGCACCTCAAGGGAGGCAAGTTCAGAATCAGCGTCTTTGTCGGCGTCGCCCTCGTCGCCTTCATCCGGGACACCATGATCAAGGCGCTGCGCCACGAAAACATGCACGAGATGTACTACCTGATCCCGCTGATCCTTACCCTCGGCGTGGTTTTCTGGCTGGTTACGAAATCGGAAGAAAGGAACGCATAACACCATGAAAGTATTGGTCATCGGCGGAGGAGGACGCGAGCATGCACTGGTCTGGAAGCTCGCGCAGTCGCGCCATATCGACAAGATTTACTGTACGCCGGGCAATGCCGGTATCGCCGAAATGGCTGAATGCATTGAGGTCGGTCCCGATTTTGACGCACTGATCGACTTTGTGAAATACAACTGGATCGACATCACCATCGTAGGCCCTGAAGAGCCGCTTTCCCGGGGCATAGTCGACGCGTTCGAAAAAGAGGGACGCAAGATCCTCGGTCCGACCAAGGCTGCAGCGCAACTGGAGTGGTCGAAGGTCTTCTCCAAAGACTTCATGCGCCGCCACCGGATTCCAACGGCCGATTACAAGGTCTTCACCTCATACATTCATGCCCGGGACTATGTCCGCATGAAGGGTGCTCCCACCGTCATCAAGGCTGACGGGCTCGCCGCCGGCAAAGGGGTTGTTGTCGCCTCAACGGTCGACGAAGCCGAAGCGGCTATTGACCTTATCATGAAAGACCATGCCTTCGGAGCTGCGGGCGACAAGGTTATCGTCGAAGACTGCCTCGTCGGCGAGGAAGCCTCGTTCATGGTCTTTACCGACGGGACCACAATCGTACCCATGGCAAGCTCGCAGGACCACAAGCGGGTTTACGACAATGACAAGGGTCCGAATACCGGCGGCATGGGCGCCTACAGCCCGGCTCCGGTCATTACCGATGAACTGCAGCAGGTCGTTATCGACACCGTTATGCGGCCGACCATCGAGGGACTGAAAGCCGAGGGCATCAAATACAAAGGGGTGCTCTACGCGGGCCTCATGATCTGCAAGGGAAAGCCCTATGTCCTTGAGTTCAACTGCCGGCTCGGCGATCCCGAAACCCAGCCGGTCCTCTTCCGGCTCGATTCCGACCTGGTCGATATCGCCATGGCCATTGCCGAAGAACGGCTCGCCGAAGTCCCGGTCGTGTGGAAACCGGAGTCAGCAGTCTGCGTAGTTCTGGCGTCAGAGGGATACCCCGGCAGTTATCCGAAAGGCCGGGTCATCAGCGGACTCGACACGGCAAAGGGCAGGGAGAACTCCTATGTATTTCACGCTGGTACAGCGTTTGACGACAATCACGCCTTCGTAACCAACGGCGGCAGGGTCCTCGGCGTGACCGCCCTGGGGGCAGACATCGCCCAAGCGCGGGATCGGGCATACGCCGCAGTGAAGGAAATCTCCTTTGAGGGCATGCATTACCGGAAAGATATCGCACATCGGGCACTGCGCAAGACATAAACGAAATGTAATGCCTCTATAAATTAATTAAAATTGACTCTCCGGTACCGTTGCTTTAAGATTAAGTGAAACTTTTCCGTATTTCATGCAGCTTTGGATTGATAGAGGAGGCTTCCGTGGAATCACCGAGCATTTTAGGCGCAGTCATTCCCAAGGTACCGGCGTATGTATCGTATGCATTTCTGGCATCAGGCACGCTCATCGGAACGTCACTGATCGTCAGAAAAAAACTGAGCCTCGTGCCGTCGGGAGCTCAGAATGTCATGGAAGTATTCACGGACTTTTTCAAAAGCACGGCTGAAAGCAACATCGGACATCATTACGGCAAGACATTCTATCCGCTTCTCGGGACCATTTTCCTCTACATCATGACCTGCAACCTTTTCGGTCTGATCCCGGGATTTGAGTCGCCGACGAGCAATATCAACACCACCGCGTCGATGGCGGTCCCTGTGTTCCTGCTGTACCAGTTCTACGGCTTCAAGGTACATGGCATCAAATACCTCAAGCATTTCATGGGACCGATCCAGTCGGTTGCCGCCATTCCGTTCATGATGTTCATGTTTTTCCTTGAACTCATCAGCCATCTGGTCCGGCCGATCACCCTTTCGGTTCGACTTTTCGGCAACATGATGGCAAAGCATCTGCTCCTGATCATCCTCGGCCTGCTGGCTCCGGCGATCGTTCCGGTTGTCATCCTCGGCCTTGGCACGCTGATCAGCTTTATCCAGGCTTACGTTTTCATGCTCCTGACGACACTGTACCTCGCCGGTGCAGTGGAGGAAGGTCACTAATCCATTTTTCAGGAAAGGAGGAAAAGAAATGAAGAAGATTCTTGCAGTCACCCTGCTTCTGATCGCCTTCTCTGCAACCTTTGCGTTTGCAGCTGGCGATGCTGACGCCGGCAAGCTCGGCTACTACGGCCTAGCAACGCTCGGCTGCGCAATCGGCATCGGCCTTGCAGCACTCGGCACCGGTATCGGCATGGGCCACGGTCTCCGCGGCGCAACCGAAGGCACCGCCCGCAACCCTGGCGTGTCCGGCAAGATCATGACGACCCTCATCATCGGTCTCGCGATGATCGAGTCGCTCGCGATCTATGCACTCGTTGTTGTTCTTATCACCTTCTACGCTAATCCTTTCGTGAAGTAATCAGGACGTACAGGAAGGGGGCCGGCTCCAGAGAGCCGGCCCCCCTTCTTTTTTGCGGATCCTGCCATGAGCGAGCTTCTTACTTCCTACTTCCTACTTCTTACGTGTCTTTCTATACAGAGAGGATTTGAACTTGTCCGGATGATACGCCTCCAGACGCACCGTCTCGCACCACGGACAACGGTTGTGCACCGCTTCCTCTGAAATCCGCTGGTCATATCCGAGCGCCAGCACATGAGGGCGCAGTTCATCGAGAATCGCGAACATATCGCCACCCGCATGACCGATCACCACCCGGTCTGCAATGCCCGTCTCCAGAACATGCGCCTGACGAACCTCCGTTGAGTCCGTCGGCGAGAAGCCTTTGATGCGGAGCACCGTCTCATCGCGGGCAATAATCACCACCAGTTCATCGCCCAGCTCCCGGGCCTGCCGGAGAAAATCCCGGTGCCCCGGATGGAAATGATCGAACGTCCCGCCGCAAACCACAATCCTCTTCATACGATAATCCTAACATACGTCCGAATGCTTGACAATACTGGCTTCCGAATGATATTCTGATAACTCTTTATGGGGCTGTAGCTCAGTTGGGAGAGCGCTTGAATGGCATTCAAGAGGTCGTCGGTTCGATCCCGATCAGCTCCACCATACAAGAACCAAAGGCCTTGCCGATCTTCGGCAGGGCCTTCCTGTTTTTCGTAGAATCCCCCTCTTCTACCGTGGTACAATTGGTGCAGTTTTTC
>JAAYUK010000227.1 GCA_012517735.1 Nitrospiraceae bacterium | reverse complement strand
CCTTTGACCGCATTAAAGAAAATCGTCTGAAGCTGCTTCGTAATCGGGCCTCTGGAACCCTTTCCGATCTTCCGGCCATCGAGTTCGCGAATCGGGGTAACTTCTGCTGCAGTGCCGGTAAAGAATGCTTCTTCCGAAATATAAATCTCGTCGCGGGTAAAGCGCTCTTCTTTTACGTCAACGCCTTCGTTCTTGGCAATGGTGATAATACTGTCGCGGGTAATGCCTTCAAGGATCGACGTAAGCGGTGTCGTCTTGAGAGCACCCTTACGGACAATGAAAATATTTTCACCGCTGCCCTCGGAAACATAGCCTTCCGTATCGAGCAGAATGCCTTCATCACACCCACTGGCAATCGCCTCTTTCTTGGACAGCTGGGAGTTCACATAGTATCCGCAGATTTTCCCGCGGGACATGCTCGAATTGACATGGTTGCGGATAAATGACGAGGTCCTGATCCTGATGCCCTTTTCGAGTCCTTCATCGCCGAGATATGCCCCCCAAGGCCATGCAGCAATGGCTACGCGGATCGGGTTGTTTTTCGGATAGAGTCCCATAGCTCCGTAACCAATGTAAACGAGAGGTCGTATATAACACTCTTTCAGCTTGTTCTTCCTGACCGTATCAATAATTGCCTTCCGGATATCGGCTTCAGAGAACGGGATCTCCATCTGAAAAATGTGGGCAGACTGAAACAGTCGCGTCACATGTTCATCAAGACGGAAAATGGCAGGTCCTTTCGGCGTGCTGTAACAACGAATCCCCTCGAATGCACCGAGACCGTAATGGAGTGTATGGGTCAGAATGTGCACATTTGCCTTGTCCCATGGAACAAGTTTTCCATCCATCCAGATCTTTTCAGTTTTCGGTATCATAGGGTATTATTTAACCAAGAGCAGATGAATCATGTCAATAAAAATCAAGAAAAATCAGGCCTCCACGGTACCCGGACTCCCTGTCTTTGCATTTTCCGCATGATGACGGGATTGTGTCATGAAAACAATCCTGTTGCCGCTCGGGACCGGATGACAGAAACCCGCGGATGCCTGAACTGACCATTGTTGGCGGCGGTCTTGCCGGCTGTGAAGCCGCATGGCAGGCCGCCCGCTGCGGCATATCCGTGCAGTTGTATGAAATGCGCCCCGGACGGATGACTGAAGCCCACCGGACCGGAGACCTCGCTGAGCTGGTCTGCTCCAACTCGCTCCGCTCGCGGGAACTGGGAACCGGCCCCGGCCTGCTGAAAGAAGAATTGCGTCGTGCCGGCTCCCTGATCATGGAAGCGGCGGCGGCAACGGAAGTTCCTGCAGGGTCCGCAATGGCGGTTGACAGGACGCTCTTTTCGGAACATATCTCATCGCGCCTTGCTGAATGCCGGAACCTTCGCATTGTCCGTGAAGAAATTACCAAGCTCCCGGATTCCGGCATGGTCATCGTCGCCTCGGGCCCTTTGACCTCAGCCCCGCTCGCAGAGGAAATTTCCCGCATCATCGGCGGAGAGCACCTGTACTTTTATGATGCGATCGCCCCGATCATCGACGCCGAGAGCATCAATTTCTCAATCGCGTTCCGGGCCTCTCGCTACGGCAAGGGCAATGACGACTATATCAACTGTCCCATGACCAAAGAAGAGTATGACCGTTTTTATGATGCCTTGGTTGCGGCAGACACGGTTACTGCGCGGGAATTCGAAAAAGCGCAGTTTTTCGAGGGATGCATGCCGGTGGAAGTCATGGCGGAGCGCGGCAGGGAGACGCTCTGTTTCGGGCCCCTGAAGCCGGTCGGCCTCACTGATCCTCGTACCGGCAAACGTCCCTTTGCCGTTGTCCAGCTGCGCGCTGAAAACCGTGACCTGACAGCCTACAATATGGTTGGGTTCCAGACGCGTCTCCGCCAGCCCGAACAGAAACGGGTATTCGGGATGATTCCCGGACTCGAACAGGCGGAATTTCTGCGTTTCGGCAGTATTCATCGCAATACGTTCATCAACGCTCCAGTGCACCTGAATGCCGATCTCACCCTGAAACTCCGGCCGACCCTTTTTCTCGCCGGGCAGATAACCGGCGTGGAAGGGTATATCGAATCGACAGCCATCGGACTGCTTGCGGGAATCAATGCCGCGCGGAAGCTTCGTGATCTGCCGTTTCTCCCGCCCCCGCCGGAGAGTGCCCATGGCGCGCTTGTCCGTCATATCACGGAAAGCGACCCGGCACATTTTCAACCGAGCAATATCAACTTCGGCCTGATGGCGATCACTGGCAGTCTGCCCCGGATGAAAGACAAAAAAGCCCGCCGTGCAATGGTGGCCGAAGCTGCACTTGCCGCATGGCAGCCTTTTGTGTCAGCACTGCATCGCGATTGCCAGGGGGATCTCCAATGAGGAAAGATGCTGCTCCCGGAAATCGCCCGGATCAGGAAACCAATCCCCTGCAGGAACATATCGAGGCCTTTCTGCGCAGTCTTGCCGTCGAAAAAAATGTTTCCGCTCATACGGTGCGTGCTTACCGGAATGATCTCGGTGATTTCGCGGCATACTGCCCGAATCCTCCTGAAAAGGTGGAACTGGTGGATATCCGCGGCTTCATCGCAACGCAGACTGCAGACGGCAAGTCAAAAACGACTATTGCCCGCCGGCTTGCCGCGCTCCGTTCCTTCTTCACTTTTCTCTATCGAGAAGGGTATATATCCATCAACCCTGCCCGTCTGGTATCCACACCCAAAACCCCGAAACATCTTCCGAACTTCCTGTCGGTGGACGATGCCTTCGGCCTGGTGCAGGAACCGGAAGGCATCGGGCTGCTCCCGGTGCGGGACCGCGCCCTCCTTGAGCTGCTCTATTCAAGCGGACTGCGCGTCAGCGAAATCGCGGGCCTGAATGTCGACGATCTGAACATCCGTGAAGGTCTGGTGAAAGTTCTCGGGAAAGGGAAAAAGGAACGGCTTGTTCCGGTGGGCGGCAAAGCGCTTGACGCCCTGAAGGCGTATCTGATCGAGCGTCTGCTCTTCAGAAAAAAGAAGGTGGGCGGATCGTCGGATGTCGCACTCTTCCTGAACAAATCAGGCACGCGGTTGACGGACCGCCAGATTCGCCGTATAGTAGTGAAATATGCCCGGGCGATCGGCATCGAAGGCCAGATCGGGCCGCATACGCTTCGTCATACGTTTGCAACCCATCTGCTGACCGGCGGGGCGGATCTTCGGGTGATTCAGGAGCTGCTGGGACACTCGTCGCTCTCGACCACCCAGAAATATACGCACCTCGACATCGGGCATCTGATCGATGTATACGACAAGGCGCATCCATTCGGGGAGCAAGAATCGGCAGGCGGAAAGCCGAAAACCGGAAAACCACAATAGGAAAAGCTGTTCAGAATGAGACGCTCTGAATCACCATTCAGAAATCTGCGCGAATTCATGGAGACGATCATGCATCACAACACAAACACACTCTACGGAACCACCATTCTCTGTGTGCGGCGGGACAGGACCGTTGCCATGGCATGCGACGGACAGGTGACGCTCGGCAATACCGTACTGAAGCACAATGCAAAAAAGATCCGGAGACTTTACAACGATACCATCCTCGCCGGATTTGCCGGAGCAACGGCCGACGCCTTTACCCTTTTCGAGAAATTCGAAGCAAAGCTGCAGGCATACAAAGGAAACCTTACCCGTTCGGCAGTCGAACTGGCGAAAGACTGGCGAACCGACAAAATCCTTCGCCGCCTCGAAGCATTGCTCATCGTTGCCGATGCGAACACCACCCTCATACTTTCCGGGACCGGTGATGTCATCGAGCCCGAAACCGGGGTGGCTGCCATCGGATCCGGGGGGCCCTACGCGCAGGCAGCAGCCCGCGCGCTCTGGGAAAACACCGAAATGCCGCCGGAAGAACTCGTCCGGAAGGCGATGGAAATTGCGGGTGATATTTGCATCTACACCAACAGAAACATCCTGATCGAGGAACTCCATGGATAATCTTACGCCGCGTCGCATCGTTGAAGAACTTGACCGCTATATCATTGGCCAGGACAAGGCAAAAAAAGCGGTTGCCATTGCGCTCCGCAACCGGTGGCGCCGACAACGCCTTTCGCCCGACCTCAAGGATGAGGTGCTGCCGAAAAATATCATCATGATCGGCTCGACCGGCGTCGGCAAAACCGAAATTGCGCGCCGTCTCGCGCGTCTCGCGCAAGCCCCGTTCATCAAGGTTGAGGCCTCGAAGTTCACCGAGGTCGGGTATGTCGGCCGAGACGTCGAATCGATCATCCGGGATCTCATCGAGATCGCCTTGAACATGGTCAAGACCGAACACCTCGAAAAAGTGCAGGCAAAAGCGGAAGTGCATGCCGAAGATCGCCTGCTCGATCTGTTGCTGCCGCCGGTGCGACACTCCATCGACGGGATGACCGAGCAGGAATCGGGCAATGAAACACGCGAGCGTTTCCGGCAACAGTTGCGCGAAGGCAAGCTCGACAATCGCTATGTCGAGATCGAGATGAAGGAAAAGGTCATGCCGTTCGGCGTTATCTCGAATGTGGCGATGGAAGAGATCGAGTCGAACCTGAAAGAGATGCTGGGCGGATTGCTGCCGGAAAAATCGAAACATAAAAAATACCGGGTTCCCGATGCGAGGGCGATTCTGGTCCAGCAGGAATCAGCCAAGCTGATCGACATGGAAAAAGTGACCCGCGAGGCGATCGAGCGGACCGAGCAGAGCGGTATCGTTTTTATCGACGAAATCGACAAGATTGCAAGCCGGGGCGGTCAGGGGCACGGCCCCGATGTTTCGCGGGAAGGAGTGCAACGCGACCTGCTTCCGATCGTGGAAGGCTCTACCGTCAGCACCAAGCACGGACCGATCAAGACCGAACACATCCTCTTCATTGCAGCCGGCGCATTCCATGTTGCCAAGCCGTCGGACCTGATTCCGGAACTGCAGGGACGGTTCCCGATCCGGGTAGAGCTTGAATCGCTCGGCAAAAATGAATTTGTCCGTATCCTGACTGAACCGAGCAACGCGCTGATCAAACAATATGTGGCGCTGCTTGCTACCGAGAACGTGACACTTGCCTTTGGTGACGATGCCATCGATGAGATCGCCCTCATTGCTGCCCAGGTGAACGAAAAGACCGAAAACATCGGAGCCCGCCGGCTGCACACCATTCTCGAAAAACTGCTCGAGGAGATTTCGTTTGCAGCGCCTGAACGCTCCGGGGAATCGATTGTGATCGACCGGGGCGTGGTGCAGACAACCCTGTCCGACATTGTGAAAGACGAAGATCTGAGCAGGTATATCCTGTGAGCTGCTTTGCAATCGCCATGAAGCGAATGCGCGTTTTTCCCCTGATCCTTCTCGTGGTCGCTCTGCTGGCCGGATGCGGCAGCTCCCGATACGAACGGAAACCCTCCGCCTATCCGCCGTCCGATCGTGAAGCGCCTCCGGCAGTTGAGCAATATCCTGGAGAACAAACCCTGATCGTTGCGTCATGGTACGGAAAGGATTTTCATGGCAGGCCCACCGCATCCGGGGAACCGTTCGACATGTATGCCATGACCTGTGCGCACAGGCAGCTCCCCTTTGGGACCCAGCTGCGTGTAACGAGTGTTTCGAATGGAAAAGAGGTGGACTGCACGGTCAATGATCGTGGTCCTTTCGTTGCCGGGCGCGATCTTGACCTGGCTTACGGAGCTGCACAGAAAATCGACCTGATCGGTCCTGGTTCCGCAAAGGTGTACATCCGGCAGATCGGTCGCGACCTGCGCTATGTCAAAACCGTCCGGTACAGCGGGACGGCGTCAGGCACGGTCACCATCCAGATCGGCTCATTCCGGGAACAGGCGAATGCAGAACGCCTGAAAAAGGGGCTCGAATTTAAGTACAATAACGTTTAT
>JAAYUK010000226.1 GCA_012517735.1 Nitrospiraceae bacterium | reverse complement strand
TCCCTCTGAGCGGAAGAGAAGTTTTTTATTTTTTTCATTAAAAATATTCATATAGCGATAACTTTCCCCAATAGATTTTTGCTTCTTCCGGTCTTCCTGAAAATCCGTCTCCTGAAAAGACGCTCTTTCTGCGGTTTCGAACCCCGTTTCCCGGTTAATGCCCCTATAAAAAAAACAAATCAGGGCAAGGGGTTGCGGCATTTCGCGTCCTTGACAAAGCTCAGGGGCTATGGTAAGGTTCAATCCAAGTTGTGCGGTCAGCAGTTCATCATCATACATCCCAAGTTCCGAGAGGAGCCGATATGCTTGAGTTTAATCAGTGGTTTTTTGTCCTCCTGGCGAATTTTGTCATCCTGGTCTTTGCCCTGAAAGCCTTGTTGTTCGATCCGCTTTCCAAAGTGGCCGGCGAGCGCGACAAGGCGACGAAAGGAGCCCTTGACGAGGCAAAGGCGATGCTCGCCAAAAAAGACGAAGCAGTGACGAAGATGAACGCGGAACTGGGTGCGGCCCGTCAGCAGGCGAAAGAGGCTGCATCGGCGCTGCGCGAAGAGGGACTTGCCAAACAGAAGGCGACCCTTTCCGCCGCAGAAACCGCGGCTGTGCAGCAGATCGAGGCGGCCCGCAAGGAGATCCAGGCTGAGACCGAAAAGGCGCGTGCGGCACTCAAGTCCGATGTCGAGCGATTTGCCGACGAGATCGTCAGAAAGCTGGTGCGGGTATGAAGCTGAGCGTGAATAGAGGGGTTGGTATGAAGAGCATACTCTTGGTTGCAGCTGTAGTGCTGGTGCCGGTTGTGGCGTTTGCGGCAGGTGGCGGGGACCACGAAGGGATGGGGATCAAGGACTGGGCATGGCGTATCCTGAACTTCGCCATTCTGGTGGTTTTGCTCGTCAAGTTCGTCGGCAAGCCGCTCCGCGAGTATCTTGCGTCGCGGAAGGAGCTGATCGAAAAGAGTATCCGCGAAGCCCAGGAAGCCAAGGAGCTGGCGAAAAAGGCGCTTGCCGAGGTCGAAGAAAGGCTGAAGCTGAAGGACAAGGAGATCGCCGATATTCTTGCTTCTGCGAAGAGCTCGGGCGAGGCTGAGCGTGACCGCCTGACCGCAGAAGGCGAACGCATGGCGGTCCGCATTGCGGAGCAGGCGAAGACCAATATCGACTTTGAGCTCAAACGGGCCAAGGAGATCATTCAGGAAGAGGCTGTGCAGGCGGCGCTGCAGCTTGCAGAGGAAAAAATCAGACAGCAGCTCACGAAAGATGAGCAGGACAAGCTCCTGCGTGAATCCATTAAATTGATCGAGGGCAGAAATTGAGAAAGGTCAGTGGAGTCAGACAATACGCGAAGAAGTTTGTCAGCAACGTGGCGGTTGAAGAGATTCCGCAGGCGCTCGACCACCTCGGCGTGATCGTGAGCCTGATGGAGCAGGACAAGGGCATCCGGAACCTCATGGTCAGCCCGATGTTCAGCGCTGAAGAGCGCCGTGCGTCGCTGGCGTCGATTGCGGAGAAGCTCAAGAGTTCTGAAAAACTTGCAAAGTACCTTGCGTATCTTGCGGATGAAAAGGCTCTCAGCGCCCTGCCGCAGATCACCAGGGCGATTCTGGCGTCCTATCTCGAGATGAAGAAGCGCGCCAAAGCGGTGGTGACAACTCCGGTTGCCGTCAGTGCGGCATTCGAGGCAGATCTTATTGCTGCGCTCCGTCAGCGGACCGGCCGCGAGATCGATGTTGAATATGTTATCGACCCGTCGCTGCTTGGCGGCGTACGGATCAAGGTCGGCAGTACCATGTATGACACGAGTCTGAAAGGTCAACTCGGCCTTTTGAAAGATAAGCTCATAGAGGGGTGAAATCATGGAAATCAAGGTAGCGGAGATTAGTGAGTATCTCAAGAAACAGATCACTGACTTCGAAAAGAAGGTCGATGTCAGCGAAGTCGGTATCGTAACCTCGGTCGGTGACGGTATCGCCCGCATCTACGGGCTCGACAATTGCATGGCCTCCGAGCTCCTGGAGTTTCCGAACAATGTGTTCGGCATGGCGCTCAACCTCGAGGAAGAGACGGTCGGAGCGGTTCTCTTCGGCGAGGATACGCTCATCAAGGAGGGCGATGTCGTCAAGCGCACCGGCCGCATCATGTCGGTTCCGGTCGGTGAAGCGGCAATCGGCCGTGTCCTCAATGCAATCGGACAGCCGATCGACGGCAAGGGGCCGGTCAATACGACCCATACCCGTATCGTCGACGTTGTTGCACCGGGCATTATCGATCGTGAGCCGGTCACCCAGCCGATGCAGACCGGTATCAAGGCGATCGACGCGATGATTCCGGTCGGCCGGGGCCAGCGCGAACTGATCATTGGTGACCGTCAGACCGGGAAAACCGCGATCGCGCTTGATGCGATCATCAACCAGAAGGGCGGCGACGTCGTCTGCATCTATGTTGCGGTTGGCCAGAAGAGAGCTTCGGTCGCCCGTGTCGTCAAGACGCTTGAAGAATACGGTGCAATGGATCACACCATCGTCGTCTCCGCTACCGCATCCGAACCGGCGCCGCTCCAGTATATTGCTCCATACACCGGCTGCGCCCTCGGCGAATACTTCCGTGACAACGGCAAGCACGCCCTCATCATCTACGATGACCTTTCCAAACAGGCAACTGCGTATCGCCAGCTTTCACTGCTTCTCCGCCGTCCTCCGGGACGTGAGGCGTTCCCTGGCGACGTTTTCTATCTCCATTCGCGCCTGCTGGAGCGTGCTGCAAAGCTCTCCGAGGCGAACGGCGGCGGTTCGCTTACCGCACTGCCGATTATTGAAACCCAGGCGGGCGACGTTTCGGCATACATTCCGACCAACGTCATCTCGATTACCGACGGCCAGATCTATCTTGAACCTGACCTGTTCTATGCCGGTATCCGTCCGGCGGTCAACGTCGGTCTCTCGGTCAGCCGCGTCGGGGGCGCAGCCCAGACCAAGGCGATGAAGCAGATCGCCGGTACGCTCCGTCTCGACCTTGCCCAGTTCCGCGAACTGGCGGCATTCGCCCAGTTCGGTGCCGACCTCGACAAGGCGACGATGGCCCAGATCGAGCGCGGCAAGCGCATGGTCGAGCTGCTGAAACAGGGCCAGTATGTTCCGCTTCCGGTTGAAGACCAGATCATCGGTATCTTTGCCGGTACGCAGGGGTATATGGACGATATCCCGGTCGATGCCATCAGACGGTTCGAGGCCGAGCTGATTTCCTTCATGAAGGATCGCAAGGCTGACGTCCGTACGGCGGTCGCCACCAAGAAGGCGCTGGATGATGAACTGAGGGCGTCGCTGAAGGCGGCAATCGAAGAATTCAAGAAAGGCTTCGTGGTCTAATCTCAGCGGAGAAAGGGAAACGATATGCCGGGATTAAAAGAGATAAAACGAAGAATCAGCTCGGTCAAGAGCACCAAGCAGATCACCAAGGCGATGAAGATGGTCGCCGCGGCAAAGTTCCGCAAGGCGCAGGCCCGCATTACCGAGCTGAAGCCGTACGCCGAGAAGATGAGCCAGGTGCTCTCGAGCCTCGCCTGTACGGTAGAGGAAGGACACCCGCTCTTGCAGGCACGGCCGGCAAAGAAGGTCGAGATCCTGATCCTGACCGGTGACCGCGGTCTCTGCGGCGCGTTCAATACCAATGTGATGAAGGCGGGATTCAACCTCATCCGCGAGACGCAGAAAGCAGGCAAGGAGGTCAGTGTCAGCGCCATCGGCCGCAAGGGCGCCGATCTGCTGCGTCGCCGCAAGTTTACGGTGCGCGGCCGCTGGGTCGGTCTCTCGGGCCGGGCGACCTATGCTGATGCGCAGGCCATTGCGAAAGACATCATCGAGAACTACATGAACGAGACATTCGACGAACTGCATCTTGTCTATACGGAGTTCAAGTCGCAGGCGGTCCAGAAGGTGACGGTCAGTCAGCTCCTGCCGCTGGCTCCGATGGAGGGCAGCTCATGCCCGCCGGACAAGGCGGACGACAAGGGGGAATATCTCCTTGAGCCGTCGCAGCAGGCGATCTTCGATCAGTTGCTGCCGAAGAACGTCGAGATCCAGATCTTCCGCGCGATTCTCGATGCACAGGCTTCCGAGGAGGCAGCGCGCATGGCTGCCATGGAAAATGCAACCAAGAACGCGGACGACATGATCAAGAAGCTGACGCTCCAGTACAACAAGGCGAGACAGGCTGCGATCACCAAGGAACTGATGGACATTGTCGGCGGCGTCGAGGCGCTGAAAAAATAGCCGCCTGAAGCGGTCAATCAAGAACAAAAGAGCTATCCAGATACAGGAGGGCATCAACCATGAATGAAGGAAAAGTTGCACAGGTCATCGGTGCCGTTGTCGATGTCGAGTTCGAGAAATCGCTTCCGCCGATCCTGCAGGGCCTGACGATTGAAGAACCGGGCGATCCGGCAAAAGGCGTTCCGCCGATCCACATTACCCTGGAAGTCGCCGGTCATCTCGGCGACAACAAAGTCCGCACCATCGCCATGCAGACGACCGATGGCGTTACCCGCGGCATGAAGGTCACCGATACCGGTGCGCCGATTTCGGTTCCGGTCGGCAAGGGTACGCTCGGCCGCATCATGAACGTTGTCGGCGAGCCGTATGACAAGGCCGGCCCGATTCCGTTCGAAGAGAAATATCCGATTCACCGCCCGGCGCCGGAGTTTGTCGATCAGGAACCGGTGTCCCAGGTCTTTGAGACCGGCGTCAAAGTTTTCGACCTGCTCGTTCCGTTCATCAAGGGTGGCAAGATGGGCATGTTCGGCGGCGCGGGCGTCGGCAAGACCGTCGTCATCATGGAGATGATCAACAACGTCGCCATGAAGCACGGCGGCATCTCGGTCTTTGCGGGCGTCGGCGAACGGACCCGTGAAGGAAATGACCTCTACCGTGAAATGAAGGAAGGCGGCGTTCTTCCGAACGTTGCCCTCGTATACGGTCAGATGAACGAGCCGCCGGGAGCACGTCTCCGCGTTGCCCTTACCGCGCTGACCCAGGCCGAATACTTCAGGGATCAGGGGCAGGACGTTCTGATCTTCCTCGACAACATCTTCCGGTATACCCTGGCGGGTTCGGAAGTGTCAGCCCTCCTTGGCCGCATGCCTTCCGCGGTCGGCTATCAGCCGAACCTTGGTACGGACATGGGCGGTCTGCAGGAACGTATTACGACCACGAAGAAGGGTTCGATCACCTCGATGCAGGCGATTTACGTCCCTGCAGACGACTTGACCGACCCGGCGGTTGCGACCGCGTTTACCCATCTGGATGGTACGGTCGTTCTGTCCCGTTCGATTTCGGAACTTGGCATTTATCCTGCCGTCGACCCGCTCGACTCTACGTCGCGTGCGCTCGATCCGCTGATTGTCGGCGCAGAGCACTATCGCATTGCCCGTCGCGTCCAGTCGATCCTGCAGCGCTACAAAGAGCTTCAGGACATCATTGCGATTCTCGGTATGGAAGAGCTTTCGGAAGACGACAAACTCATCGTTTCCCGTGCGCGCAAGCTCCAGAGATACCTCAGCCAGCCGTTCCATGTTGCGGAAACCTTCACCGGTACCCCGGGCAAGTATGTCAAGCTCGAAGATACGCTGAGAGGGTTCGATGCAATCGCCGATGGAAAGTATGACGATCTGCCGGAACAGGCATTTTACATGGTCGGAGCTATCGAAGAAGTTGAGGAGAAGGCCCGCAAGCTTGGCTGGTCGAGAGAAGCGTAACGGGTGGGGTGAATGATTATGGCTACGAAGCTCAAACTTGAAGTAGTAACCCCGCATGGCTCGGTACTGAGCGATGAGGTGGAAGAGGTATCTGCCCAGGGCAGCGAGGGCGACTTCGGTGTTTTTCCGGGCCACGTCCCTTTCATCACGACGCTCAAGGTCGGTATGCTCAGCTATCGGAACGGAAACGACACGAAGTACATCTTCGTGAACTCCGGCTATGCCGAGGTCTCTCCCGACAAGGTCATTGTGCTGGCAGACAGCGCGGAGAAGTCCGAGGATATCGATGTCGAACGTGCAAAGGCTGCCATGCAGCGCGCGGAAGAACGCCTCAAACAGGCTGAGAAGATCGACTTTGCGCGGGCGACTGCGGCGCTTGAGCGTGCTACAATCCGCATCCAGCTGGCGGGCAAACGTTAGCAGTCCTCATTCAGCATGACGGAAAGGGAGTTCCGGTAATCGGAGCTCCCTTTCTGTTTGAGGTCTTCGCTGTGCTAAACTGACATGGATGGGCCGGGAGTGGGCCGGGCTCCCGCAGCAGTATGGAATCAATGCACAATTACCTTGATATACGCACATTGCTCTTCGTCGTAAGCATTATCGGGCTGGTCATCTGCCTCTCTTTTGCTTACGCCCTTGCGACCCGCAGGACCTATGCAGGGTTCTCCGCATGGACCATTTCCTCGTTTGCCGGATTTCTCGGGCTGCTGCTGGTCAGTTTCCGCGGGGTCGTCCCTGACGTGATTTCGATCATCGCCGGCGGCGCTCTGATTGTCAGTGCCGTGGTGTTTGTTGCGTATGGTCTGGAGCTTTTTCTCGGCAGGCCGGCGCGGGTCAGACAGTATGGCCTGCTCATGATCCTGACGGTTTTCGGATTACTGTGCTTTACCTATCTCTCTCCCAGCGTGAATGCCCGCATTATGATTGTTTCCGGCTCGATTGTCGTAATCAACCTATGGTGTGCGTTTCTTGTCTGGAAGGGGGTGCCGAAACTGCTCGGCGTCGCCAATCGTTTCCTGACGGCTGCTTTTATGATGGCTGCTGTGTTAAATGCGATCCGTTTTGCGCTTGCGGCCTTTTTCGATCCCGCAATCCCCGATCTGATGGCAGCCTCCCGTCTGCATGCCGTTTCACTGCTGCTGATGACCGGTGTGCATATTTTTGTCATGCTGGGGCTGCTCCTCCTCAATTTTCTTCGGGTGGAGCAGGATTTGAAAGGCTCCCTTGACGAGATCAGGATTCTTCGGGGAATTATTCCGATCTGTTCGGCATGCAAAAAAGTCCGGGACGACCATGGGGCGTGGAAGCAGATCGAGTCGTATATCCGGGATCATTCCGAAGCGCAGTTCAGTCACGGCATCTGCCCTGACTGTGCGCACCGTCTGTACCCGGACTATCACGACACGAAGAACAACGATTTTTGACGCTGAAGCAGAGTTTCCGATATAATAACCATATCTGAGGATGGGATGCGTTTCATCCAAGGAGTCAAGCTCAATCTTATCCGGAGGAGTTTCTGATGGAGAAGAGAATCGGCATTATCGCAATTCTCGTGACGAACACCGACAGCGTTGCTGCCATGAATGAGATACTGCATCAGCATGGAGCGATGGTTCTCGGCAGGATGGGACTTCCCCTGCGCGAGCGCGGTATTCATGTCATCTCCCTCATTATTGACGGCACGACCGATGAAGTCGGTGCCCTCACCGGAAAGATCGGCAGACTTCCCGGAGTGACCGTCAAGTCCGTCCTTTCGAAGCTGCCGGAAGCGAAGTCCTAGCGGAAACAGCGCTGCCGGTGGTGAAGCGGGTTTTTGCTGTCGGCTGAACATTATATTCTGCAAGAGAGAGAATGGGAACCATGGGGTTCTCCGTTGTTCTCCTGCAGTCGATGAGGGAGAAGACCATATGAGCGTAGCTTCAATCGAACGTGAGCAGGAGAATGCTGTCACCAGCAGGTACGATCGTGCTTCAAGAATCGCAACTGAGTTCATCAACGATCAGGAGATTCTCGATACGATTGCCTTTGCTCAGAGCAACAGGAACAATCGTGAACTGATCAGCAGCATTCTGGAGCGGGCTCAGGACTGCAAAGGACTGACGCATCGGGAGGCCGCCGTGCTCCTGGAGTGCGGGCTTGACGATCAGAACGAAAAGATGAAGCTCCTGGCGAAGGAGATCAAGCAGAAATTTTACGGGAACCGGATCGTCATGTTCGCTCCGCTGTATCTTTCCAACTACTGTGTGAACGGCTGTCTGTATTGTCCGTATCATCATTCCAACACCACTATTGTCCGCAAGAAGCTGTCGCAGGAGGATATCGCGCGCGAAGTCATCGCCCTGCAGGATATGGGGCATAAGAGACTGGCACTGGAGGCGGGAGAAGATCCGGTCAATAATCCCATCGAATACATTCTGGAGAGTATCAGGACCATTTACAGCATCAAACATAAAAATGGCGCCATTCGACGTGTCAATGTGAACATTGCGGCGACAACGGTGGAAGATTACCGGAAACTGAAGGATGCCGGCATCGGTACGTATATTCTGTTTCAGGAAACGTACCATAAACAAACCTATGAACGATTGCATCCGACCGGCCCCAAGAATGATTATGCCTACCATACCGAGGCGATGGACCGCGCAATGGAGGCCGGCATCGATGATGTTGGGATTGGCGTCCTGTTCGGTCTGAACACCTATCGTTATGATTTTGTCGGCATGCTCATGCACGCAGAGCATCTTGAAGCGGTCTGGGGGGTCGGTCCCCATACCATCAGTGTTCCGCGGATTTGTCCTGCGGATGACGTGAGACCCGGCGATTTCAGCAATGCCATTTCAGATGATGTTTTTGCAAAAATCGTTACGGTTCTCCGTATTGCTGTTCCGTATACCGGGATGATTGTTTCTACCCGTGAGTCGAAAAAGACGCGGGAGCGCGTGCTTGAGCTGGGGGTATCGCAGATCAGCGGCGGTTCCCGAACCACGGTGGGCGGTTATGCGGAGCCGGAGCCGGCGGATGAGAACTCGGCACAGTTCGATATCAGCGACACCCGCACGCTCGACGAAATCGTCAACTGGCTGTTAAGCCTTGGATATATTCCGAGCTTTTGTACCGCCTGTTATCGTGAAGGCCGGACGGGCGACCGGTTCATGAATCTCGTGAAATCAGGACAGATCGCAAACTGTTGTCAGCCGAACGCGCTCATGACGCTCAAGGAATATCTTGAGGACTATGCCTCTCCCGAGACCCGGGCAAAAGGTGAGGCGGTCATTGCAAAGGAAGTGCTCCGTATTCCCAAGGAAAAGGTCCGGACCCTTGCCATGAAATACCTGTCCGAGCTTTCAGCAGGGAAACGGGATTTCCGTTTCTGAGATCTGCCGATCAGACCGGCGCGGCAAGCCATCCGTATGCGCTCACCCCGGTTTAGTCATGCCATGCCTTTGCATGGTATTATAGGCGCGACTGTTACGCATGGAGATCTCTTGACGGGCGGTGTTGCCGGACATGAAAAATCTTTTTCTGAAAAAAACGCTTGCCGATCTGACGATTGAAGCATTCGACGGCAAACACTCCCTGAACCGGACGCTGGGACCGTCAAGTCTGGTGATGCTCGGGGTCGGCGTCATCATTGGTGCGGGCATCTTCGTGCTGACGGGGCATGTGGCGGCGGAAATCACCGGACCCGGCATTGTCCTGTCCTTTATCATCGCGGCAATCGCATGCGCGTTCGCCGGACTCTGTTATGCCGAATTTTCCTCCATGATTCCGGTCTCGGGCAGTGCGTATACCTATGCTTACGCGACGTTGGGCCAATTCGTTGCATGGATCGTCGGCTGGGACCTGATTCTTGAGTACGCGCTCGGCGCAACGACGGTCGCCATCGGGTGGTCAGGATATCTGGTCAGTTTTCTCAAGGATTTCGGCCTGATCATTCCCGAAGTGTTCACCTCACCGCCGCTGGGATACAACCCGGCAACGCACAACTGGGTGCTGACCGGAGCCGTGATCAATTTTCCGGCGGTTTGTATTGTCCTGATCCTTACAGCGGTCATTGCACTGGGCATCAAGGAGTCGGCAACGCTCAATGCGATCATTGTGGTGCTGAAGGTAACGATTATCCTGGCGTTCATTGCGGCCGGCGCATTTTTCATCAAGCCGGAACTCTGGCAGCCGTTTATTCCCGCCAATACCGGACATTCCGGTATTTTCGGCTGGAGCGGTGTCATGCGGGGGGCGGGAATCATTTTTTTCGCCTATATCGGCTTTGACTGTGTTTCCACGCTGGCACAGGAGGCGAAAAATCCCCAGAAGGACATGCCGGTCGGCATTATCGGCAGCCTTCTCGTCTGCACCGTATTGTATGTTGCCGTCGCATTGGTATTGACCGGCGTGGTCCACTATTCGCAACTGGGAGGACCTGCGCCGTTTGCCGTTGCGCTGGATGCGATGAACCTGCGGGTCTTTTCCCCGCTTCTCAAGGTCGGTGCCATTGCCGGGCTTACTTCCGTGATTCTGGTTCTGCTGCTGGGGCAGACGCGCATTTTCTTTTCGATGAGCAGGGATCATCTGCTGCCTCCCGGATTCGCAAAGGTCCATCCCCGGTTCAGGACGCCGCATGTGATTACGATTGTTACCGGGGTTGTTACGGCACTGCTTGCCGGAATCTTTCCGATGAGCATTGTCGGAGAGATGGTGAGCATCGGCACGCTCCTTGCTTTTGTCATTGTATGCGCCGGGGTGCTGACGCTTCGGTACACCCATCCAGAGGTCTCGCGTGCATTTACCGCGCCGGGAGGCAATGCCACCCCGATCCTGGGCATTCTCACCTGTCTTTACCTCATGTTCGGTCTGCCGCAGGACACCTGGGTGCGGCTGTTTGTGTGGCTTGCGATCGGTCTGGTGATCTATTTCGGATACGGTATCAAACGCGCGTCGAGGAAATCGGAAGGGTATTGACTCCTGTCCGCACACGAGGTGTTTGACGGACCGGGCATCTTTCGGGCGTTGCCCCTCAATCGGTTGCTGCTTTCAGGGCATGACGGGTGCGTCAGTCCCGAATCCCGTACTCGTCAGTCATGATGGCCATGTCTGTGCAACCTCGCTCCTTTCTCCAGGGGTGATATAATTTCAGTAAGAGTACAGCCGCCCGTTTTCTTCGCGGACATTTCTGCTCGAGGTGATACGTGGGTGCGCTTCGCCTGAAAATTGACAGTCCGCCGGCCATCTGGAGGATGATCCTGACCGGATGTGCGGTATGGACGATCATTATCATTTCGCTCTCGATAGCGGTGTATTATGCCGAACAGAAGAGTGCGCGGCATTTTGCCTATCTGGAGGCGGTTGCCTCGTTCGAAAAGGATATCCTTTATCGCCGGTGGGCCGCCAGCCATGGGGGTGTTTATGCGCCTGTAACGGAGAAGACCCCGCCCAATCCGTACCTTGCGCATATTACCGAACGCGATATCGCATCGGCGAGCGGCCGTGCCTTGACGCTCATCAATCCTGCTTATATGACACGACAGGTACATGAGCTCGGGAAACAGCACTCAGGAGTTCAAGGGCACATTACCAGCCTCAAGCCGCTGCGTCCTGAAAACGCCCCTGATCCGTGGGAAGCGGATGCTCTGAAAAAAATTGATCAGGGGGTACATGAAATAAGCTCTGTCGAAACCATCTGCGGCAAACCCTATCTGCGACTGATCCGTCCGTTGCTGGTTGAGGCGGACTGCATGCGCTGCCATGAGCATCAGGGATACAGAATCGGCGACATTCGCGGAGGCATAAGCACTGCAGTTCCCATGGAACCGTTTCTTGCCATGACGAAGAGAGAGGCCTTCGAGTCGATACTTGGACTGGTGCTCCTCTGGGGGATGGGTATCACCGGGCTGTTCTTCAGCGGCAAGAGTCTTGTCGGGTATTTTGAAGATCGGCGGCGTGCGGAGGATGCAGTGCGGGAGCGAGAGGAGCATCTTCGAGTGCTCTTTGAACACGCTCCGGAGGCGGTCATTGTCTTTGACGTGGATAGGGGACGAGTTGTCGACGTGAATGCCAATGCTGCGCGGCTCTGCGAATGCAGT
>JAAYUK010000225.1 GCA_012517735.1 Nitrospiraceae bacterium | reverse complement strand
CAGGACGCTGCTGGCCCTGCCCCTGATACGGAGGACGCTGCCCCTGCTGCTGATCAGGACGCTGGGCCGTTCTCTGGTCATTGGAACGATAGGGAGGACGCTGCTGGTCGGCAGCCCGGTGCGGTGGTCGCTGTTCCGCACGATGCTCCGGTTTCTGGGGCTGTTGGGCCGGACGTTCAACCTTTTTTTCAACAACCGGCGCAGTGCCTGCAACCTTCGATACCGATGGCTCAGCAGGCTTCTGCGGCTCGCGGACCGGTGCTGCCGGCTTCAGGAGAGACCTGACTTTGTCGGCCTCATCCTGCGTCAGCTTCACTACCGTGGTGCCCTTCTTGAATTCAGCACCGCGCAGTGTCCCGACTGCCGTGACGATCTCGGACGATTTTACACCGAGCTCTTTCGCAAGATCCGTGCTCTTAATGCCTTCTGCTGTCATTGATAGGTGATCCTCCAGCGTCTCCAAAGATAGGCGTCATCAGCAAATAGACATCATTCTGCGTGTGCCACTTGTAACAACGTAGCTAAAATGGTATCATAAATGTCTGTTTTGGTGCAATTCAGACGTAGGAAAGGGGGGTGAAGTATGGCGTCCTGTCAGGTATGTGGCAAGAAAAAGACGGTCGGCAACAACGTCAGCCACGCTAACAATAAAACCAAGCGGGTTATTCTTCCGAATATTCAGCGCATACGAATCGTTACCGATGGTGGTACGAAGCGTGCGAATGTCTGCACTCGTTGCATCCGTTCCAACAAAGTAACCAAGGCTGTCTAACCATTTCTTCCCGAAATATGCGCACTGCCGGGTCGGTTCTATCTTCGCTTTTCCGCGAACTCGGACTCGAAGATAGAATCCGGCTTGATGCCGTACAGAAACAGTGGCAAACGGTCTTTACCGAACCGCTGACGCTGCATGCCCACCCGGTTGAACTGAAGGCAGGCACCCTTACCGTTCATGTTGACTCGCCAACATGGCTCCATCAGTTGCAATTTCTGAAAAATGACCTAGTCGGGAAACTCCGCTCTGCCGGAGTGCAGAACGTTGTTCTCCGGAGGGGCGCATTACCCCGAAAACACCCACGGAACACCCGTACACACGGCAAGGAAATCTTCACCCGTCCCCTGACCGCCGAAGAAGAATTCTGGATCGAGGGGCTTGCCGACACCATCACCGATGAAGAGCTCAAAAATGAAATCCGGCGGGCAGCCGCCAAAGCGCTCTCCCGCCGGAAAAAATAATTCTGCATCGAAAGACTCTTCTTACTTGCCTCTATGCTGATTCCGCCTGCTGCTTGTATACCAGCAAAGGCTTTTCGTGCTTCTCGACCGACTCTTCACTTACCACGCACTCGACCACATTGTTCTCAGATGGCATCTCAAACATCACCTCGAGCATCACATCTTCGAGGATCGCCCGCAATCCGCGCGCGCCGGCCTTGCGCTCAAGCGCCAGCTTCGCAACCTGCCTGAGCGCACCGTCAGTAAACCTGAGTTTCACGCCGTCGAGCGAAAAAAGCTTCTGATACTGCTTCACCAGCGCATTCTTCGGTTCGGTGAGAATACGAACCAGAGCGGCTTCGTCAAGCTCGTCGAGGGTTGCGTTCACCGGCAGCCGCCCGATAAATTCCGGAATCAGGCCATACTTCATCAGGTCTTCCGGCTCGACGTTGGTCAGCACCGGCGCATCCGCCCTCTTTTTCTTTTTCGGCGAAAGCAGATCGGCTCCGAAGCCGATATTGCGCTTGCCGATGCGCTGCTCAATGATCTTGTCGAGCCCGACAAACGCCCCGCCGCAGATAAAAAGGATGTTGGTTGTGTCGAGCTGGATATACTCCTGCTGCGGATGCTTTCTGCCGCCCTGCGGAGGAATATTCGCGACCGTACCCTCGATAATCTTCAAAAGCGCCTGCTGCACGCCTTCTCCGGAGACATCGCGGGTAATGGACGGACTGTCCGCCTTACGGCTGATTTTGTCGATCTCATCGATATAGATAATGCCGACCTGCGCACGCTCCACATCAAAATCGCACGATTGAAGAAGCTTCAGCAGCACATTCTCGACATCTTCGCCGACATAGCCCGCTTCGGTCAGTGTCGTAGCATCGGACATCGCAAACGGCACATCAAGCATCTTCGCAAGCGTCTGGGCAAAAAGCGTCTTGCCGGTACCGGTAGGCCCGATCAGCAGAATGTTGCTCTTCTGCAACTCCACATCGGATTTCTGCCCCTTGTAAATGCGCTTGTAATGGTTATGGACCGCAACCGACAGGATTTTTTTCGCCATCTCCTGTCCGATGACATAATCATCGAGGAACTTCTTGATCTCCATCGGCGTCGGCAGTTTTTTCGACTCTCCGCGCGCCGAACTCTGCGTATCCTCGTCGATGATCTCATTGCAGAGACCGACGCATTCATCGCAAATGTACACCATCGGTCCCGCGATCAGCTTCTTGACCTCATCCTGCGCCTTCCCGCAAAATGAGCACCGCAGTACCTGTTCATCGTTCTTCTTCGCCATGCAACCTCCAGCGCATCATCAGTTTCCGCTCATGCAGAAACGTTACGCCTTGCTTTCGGCCTGATTTGCGGCCGTTATTACTTCATCGACCAACCCGTAGGTCTTTGCATCCTCGGCCGCCATGAAATAGTCCCGTTCGGTATCGACCTGGATCTTTTCGAGCGGTTGCCCGGTATGCTTCGCCAGAATGCCGTTCAGGGATTCCTTCATCTTCAGAATCTCACGGGCATGAATTTCGACATCGGTCGCCTGACCGTAAAAGCCGCCGATCGGCTGGTGAATCATGACACGGGAGTTCGGCAGCACAAAACGCTTGCCTTTTGTGCCGGCAGCCAGCAGAAGCGCGCCCATGCTCGCCGCCTGCCCGATGCAATACGTCGCAATATCCGGTTTCACATACTGCATGGTATCGTATATCGCCAGTCCGGCTGTGACGGAACCGCCCGGCGAGTTGACATAAATATGAATATCCTTTTCCGGATCCTCGGTCTGCAGAAACAGCATCTGTGCGATTACCACATTGGCGATGTGATCATCAATCGCCGTTCCGAGAAAAATGATCCGGTCCTTCAGCAAACGGGAGTAAATGTCATACACCCGCTCCGTCCGTCCGGTCTGTTCGATGACAATCGGAACAATACTCATGCCGCAACTCCTTTTTCCTTGTTCGCCTTTTCAAGCAGAAGCTTGAGCGTCTTCTTCTCAAAAATCCCGTTTCTGAGGCCGGCGAGCGATCCGTCACGCTGCTGATAGTACTTCACAACCTGATCGGGAGCGATATTGAAGCGGGCCGCAAAACCCATAATGGCAGAGCGGAGATCATCCTCGCTCACATCCACCTTTTCCTTCTCGCCGATGAGTTCGATCAGGATCGTTGCCTTCGTTCCCCTGACCGCCTTCTCCCGGTTTGCCGCATCGAACTCTTCGCGGGTCCCTTCAAAAGTCCCCCGGGCCTTTGCCTCATTGTACATCCGCTCAAGATCACCCTTGACCAGGACTTCCGGCACATCGAACGCATGGGCCTCAACGAGCTTCTCGACAAGCTCCATCTGCTGCACCCGTTCGACCTCCATTCTGCGCTCTGCCTCAAGACTTTCCACAATCCTGTCCTTCAATGCCTGCAATGACTCGAATCCAAGGTCCTTTGCCAGCTCATCATCGATCGGCAGGACATTTTTCCGCTTGATTTCCTTGACGGTTATGGTGAACTTCGGGGTTTTGCCGGCGAAAGAACTCGGGGTTGTCGCCGGAAACTCGACCTCAACATCGAAAACATCGCCTTTTCTCCTGCCGACCAATGCATCAAAAAATGCCGGGGGATACGGTCCGGAACCAACCTTGATCAAGGCATCCTTGGCCGAGGTGTCCTCGTTTTCTACCGTATAATCGACCGTCAGCAGGTCTCCCGCCTGTATCGCTTCGTCGACCGGCTCATAATTCGCCTTTTCCTCGGCAGCATTCTTCAGAACAGCATCAATATCCTCGGCGGTCACTTCGACCGGAACATCCTTGACGGTAATGCCTTCATAAGACAGATTCTCGATATGCGGACGAACCTCAACGGTCATGCTCATGGTTATCGGAGCCCGGCGGACCAGCACAATCTCCTGATCCATTTCCGGACGGGCGACCGGCACAAGACCCGCCTCCTTGAGCGCCTCGGCGTAGTATTGGGGAACCAGTTTCTCGAGAACATCATTCTCGATGCCCTTCCCGTATTTCTTCTCGATAATCGTCATCGGAATCTTGCCGGGGCGGAACCCGGGGATACGCGCCTGCTGCTGTGCTTCGTTGTAGCCGCGCACAATCTCCTGCTCAATGATATCAGCGGGTATCTCTATGACAAGACGCTTTTTGGTGGATGAAATATCCTCGACCGACTTTAACAAGTGAATCCTCCCATAACAAAAATTTGCTTGAATATCAATTTATTAGTTTACGGATTTCGCCGCCGCTTTGTCAATTTCAGCGCTGCTTTGCAGCCGTTTCGTGCAGAAAACAGGAGAATCAGGATAAACTGGAGGCAATGGGCAGAATTCTCGTTATCGGGTATGGGAATCCCCTTCGGGGTGATGACGGTTTCGGCATCTATGTGGCTGAGAGGCTCCACTATGAAGGAGTGGATGAGCAGGTGACGCTCATGACCCGCCACCGGCTCACGCCGGAACTGGCGGAAGACCTTTCAGAGACAGAATTCGTGCTGTTCATCGCTGTCTGCAGCTCCGCCCCATACGGAGCACAAATATGCAGACGGATCAGGCCGGCGCGTTCAGTCACGCAGTCCTTTGCATCCGGCATGAGTCCGGAATCCCTGCTCTCCTGCACACAGGCGGTATACGACCATCTGCCGCAGGGACTTCTTGTTGAAGTCGGCAGTTCCCGGTTTGATCACGGGGCCAGCCTTTCCCCGGAGATTGCCGGCCTCGTGGAGCCGGCAGCAGAGGTTGTGCAGGCCGTCATTCGCCACATTACCCTTACCGGCATGCTGCCGCCGAATATTCTGTAAACAACCCTCTTCCTCATCGCTCCGGTTCCGGGTATAATGAGGAGAAGCAGAGAAACACGAAGGGATCAGCATGCTCAGTGACGTTTCAAAAGAGACCAAAAAGTTTGAGCACCCCAACACCATGCCTTCTCGCCCCTTCCTCCCCGCGAAGGAGCACCTGCCGGCATGATGATACATGCGCTCGACCTTGTCGGAACGTTTGCATTCGCGATTTCCGGAGCATTTCGTGCCGTCAAGTATGAACTGGACATCCTCGGGGTAATGGTGCTTGCCGTATCGACTGGTGTCGGAGGAGGCATGATCAGGGATCTGTTGCTCGGGCATGCGCCTCCGGCAGCCCTCCAGAACGAAATGTATCTGCTTATCTGTGTCTGCGGAGCGCTGGTCGTTTTTCTGGCGGCACCGAAAATTGCGGTGCGCTGGGACTTCGTGATGCTGGCAGACGCTGTCGGCCTCGGGGTCTTCACGGCTATCGGGGCAGCGCAGGCTGAAGCAAGCGGAGCCGGCATATTCACCGTCATGATCATGGCGGCGCTGACCGCATGTGGCGGCGGCGTGATACGCGACCTTCTGGTACGCGAAATTCCGGCAATCCTGACCAGCGACTTTTATGCAACGGCGTCGCTGATCGGAGGAGCTTGCTTCCTGATACTCCGGCCGCTCGACTGGACAGCGGATGCACGTCTCGCCGTCGCACTCGTCGTGACGCTCTGCCTGCGCCTGATTGCCATGCGCTACGGCATTTCACTCCCGCGGGTCAAACGCCTCCCGGCATCGCCTTCGCAGCTGACGGAAATGAGAAAGGCCGTCAAAAAAGCCTCGCGTCCCGCCGAATAACTGCCCATGCGCTGAAGCAGAAAATCCTTCACGATAAAAAGCGAAGGGATGCGCTTGGCGCGCATCCCTCGCTGTCTGCCCAGGCCGAACCGCTACTTCGTATAGAGTTCGCGCTTGGTATAATGCGTATGCAGCAGATCGTGCGCCTTGTGGCTGCCCGGATGTCCAAGAAACTCCTTGTAGACATGCTGCACTTCGGTATTGTGGTGCGAACAGCGTTTCGGCTGAAGGATATCGTCCTTATACATTCCTTCGAGACGCTGCTTGCGGACTTCATCGTTGACGCCGTATGGCTGGCCGCCACCGGCAATACAGCCGCCGTAGCACGCCATGACCTCGATAAAGTGCCACGGCGTTTCCGTACCGTTGTCACGCGCGGCACGAACCTTGTCGAGCACCGCCTTGACATTGGCGATACCATGGGCAACTGCAACACGGACCTTGGTGCCCTTAATGTCGATTTCGGCTTCCTTGACCCCTTTGAGCCCACGAACAGCCTTCACCTCGATATCGCCGAGCTCTTCCTTGGTAACGAGGAAGTAGGCGCTTCTGATCGCCGCTTCCATGACTCCGCCGGTAGCGCCGAAAATCGTGCCGGCACCGGTGTACTCGCCCAGTATGCTGTCGGACTCCTCTTCCGGAAGCGCCTCGAAATCGATACCGGAAGCCTTTGCCATGCGCACGAGTTCGCGCGTCGTCAGGACAACATCGACATCCTGACAGCCTGAGGAGAACATTTCAGCGCACCGGCCGATCTCATACTTCTTTGCCGTGCACGGCATGACCGACACGCTGAAGACTTTATCGAGCGGGATACCCATCTTCTCCGCATAGTACGTCTTGGCAAGCGATCCCAGCATCTCCTGCGGAGACTTTGCCGTCGAGAAATAGTTGATCATGTCGTGATAGAACTTTTCGAGATAATCAACCCACGCCGGACAGCAGGATGTAATGAGCGGCAGCTCGTGCGGCCTGTTCAGAAGCTTGTCGACAAACTCGCTGCCCTCTTCCATGATAGTCAGGTCGGCTGAGAAATTCGTATCAAAGACCGCCTTGAACCCGAGCCGGCGGAAGAGCGAATACATTTTTTTGGTCACAATCTCGCCCGACGGATGGCCGAAACCTTCCGCAAACGCAACACGGACAGCCGGAGCCATCTGAACGACCGGATACTTTTCGGGATCGCGGAGACCTTCCCACACTTTTTCGACTTCATCCTTCTCGACAATCGCCCCGACAGGACAATGCGCTGAACACTGGCCGCACTTGATGCACGGGCTGTCATTCAGCTTGATGTCGCCCGCAGGCGCGATCCGCATGTCGTAGCCGCGACCGATAAATTCGAGCGCCCAGACGTTCTGCATGTTCTGGCAGACACTGACACAGCGTCCGCAGAGAATGCATTTCTGGGGATCAAGAATAAGGGAAGTGGTTGACGTATCTTTCGGAAGGTTTTTCAGCTTTTTCGCGAACCGTGATTCGCGGATACCGAATTCCGCGGCAAGGCGCTGCAGTTCGCAGTTGTTGTTGCGCTGGCACCGGAGGCAATCGTCCGGATGGTTCGAGAGAATCAGTTCCAGGACGGTCCTGCGGGTTTCATACAGTTCCGGATCGTGGGTTATGACTTCCATGTTTTCGGCGACCGCGGTGGCGCAAGCACGAACCTGTTTCGCCATTCCCTTGATCTTGACGATGCAGAGGCCGCACGATCCGCTCGGCAGCAGGTCGGCATGGGTGCAGAGCACCGGTATCTTGACCTGGGCCTTTTTTGCGGCCTCAAGAATGCTGGTGCCTTCCGGCACCTGAACGCCGGTACCGTTTATCTTGAGGCTGACAGTTTTGGTTGCTGTTGCTGTATCCATATTTTCTGACTCCTTGCGCAGTAGTGGATCAGTCTCTTGTGACCGACTTGAATTTGCATGCACTGAAGCATTCGCCGCACTTGATGCACTGCGACTGGTCAATAACATGCGGCTTCTTGCTTTCGCCGGTGATACACTTCACCGGGCAGCGGCGGGCACACAGACCGCAGCCTCTGCACTTCTCCGGATCGATCATGAACTTGATCAGCGCCCGGCACTTTCCGGCGGGACATTTCTTGTGATCAACATGGGCAGCGTATTCATCGGCAAAGTAACGGAGGGTTGAAACAACGGGGTTGGACGACGTCTGCCCCAATCCGCACAGGGAAGCGACCTGCATCGCCTTGCTGATCTGCTTGAGCTTGGCGATATCCTCGTTCTCTCCCTCTCCGCGGCTGATCTTGTTCAGCAGGCTCAGAAGCTGCACGCCGCCGATTCTGCAGGGAGAGCACTTGCCGCAGGACTCATCAACCGTAAACTGGAGGTAAAACTTGGAGATATCGACAACGCAATCCGTCTCATCCATGACGATCATGCCGCCCGACCCCATAATGGAGCCGAGTTCGGACAATGATTCGTAGCTGATCGGCGTATCAAGATACTGCTCCGCAATCACACCGCCGGACGGACCGCCGGTCTGCACCGCCTTGATCTTGCGATTCTTCAGAATACCGCCTCCAACGTCATAGACAATCTCCCGGAGCGTTGTGCCCATCGGCACTTCCACCAGACCGGAGTGCTTGACCTTGCCGGTCAGCGCAAATACCTTGGTGCCTTTGGACTTTTCCGTGCCGATCTTGGCATAGTGGGCTCCGCCCTTCAGAAAAATATACGGGACATTCGCAAGGGTTTCGACATTATTGATGACCGTCGGCATCCCCCAAAGCCCCTTTACCGCCGGGAACGGGGGACGGGGACGCGGCATGCCCCGGTTTCCCTCAATGGAGGCAATCAGGGCAGTCTCCTCACCGCAGACGAATGCGCCCGCGCCGAGTCTGAGTTCAATATGAAAGCTGAATCCGGTGCCGAGAATATTGTCGCCGAGGAGCCCGGCCTTTTCGGCATCGCTGATCGCACGTTCAACACGCTCAATCGCGAGCGGATATTCCGCGCGGCAATAGACGTACCCCCGTTGCGCACCCGCAGCAAAACCGGCAATCGCCATGCCCTCGAGAACTGAATGCGGATCGCCTTCCAGTACGGCGCGATCCATATAGGCACCCGGATCGCCCTCGTCGGCATTGCAGACAATACACTTCTCGGCAGCTTCAACCTGACGGGAAAAGTTCCACTTCATCCAGGTCGGGAAACCGGCACCACCGCGGCCGCGCAGACCGGAAGCCTTCATTTCCTCAATAACCTGTTCCTGCGACATTGAGGAGAGTATCTTTGCAAGCGCCTTGTATCCCTGACGTCCGATATAATCCTCGATCGACTCGGGATTGATCACCCCGCAATTGCGGAGAACAATCCGGTACTGCTTGTGGTAGAACGGAACCGGGCCCGTGCCGACAAACGGCAGCGTTTCATCCTTGTAGGAAAATTTGTTCGGGGCAAAATCCGAATCGACCATGTCCGCTATGTCGGAAGCCGCAAAATTCGCGAACATGACATTTTCAGGGAATACCTTCATGAGCGAGCTGTACGTGGAAAGACCGAAAATACTGGTTTTCCTGACTCTCGTCGTTTCCTGAAGATTCCGGTCGCGCAGGGCGGTTACCAGTGCATCATGCAGGACCGGATCGTTATCTGATATGAAGATGGTTCGTGTCATGGGCATAGTATCGTCTCCTGTTATCGCTCGAGCACGTCGACATACGGTTTGTCGAAGATGTTCTCGTCGAGAATTCTTTTCTTGATCACATGCTGATCCAGCATCTTGAGCGCCATGATACTGTCTACCTTGCCGTACAGAACAGGCGGCAGCCCCGGCACGAGCACTTCAACATTCGGCTCACTGTAGCAGAGTCCGAGACATCCGACTTTTTTTACGACAATATTCTTCAGCTTCTTGTCGCGCACCTCATCCATGAGCGTCTGATACACCTTGTCGGCACCCGCTGCAATCCCGCAGGTTCCATAGCCGACAAGGATTTCGGTGACGTCGGTTTTCTTCGCGGACGAATGCTGCAATAGTTGTTCAACCGATGAAAACTTCTCCATGTAAATCCCCCTTGATCCGGACTATTCCGAGTATTTTCCAAGGATGTCCGCAAGGTTTGCCTTGTCAACCTCGCCATAGACATCATTGTCGATCATCACAACCGGCGCCAGGCCGCAACAACCCAGACAGCGCACCCCTTCGAGCGAAAAACGTCCGTCATCCGTCGTCTCTCCCACATGGATACCGAGCAGCTCCTGAATTTCCTCGATAATCATGTCTGCGCCCTTGAGGTAGCATGCCGTGCCGATACATACCTTGATCGTATGCTTGCCGGCCTTGGTCAGCCTGAACAGATGGTAGAACGTGATGACGCCGTAAATCTTTGCGAGAGGCTGATCAAGCTCCTTTGCCACCTTCATGGCAATCTGGCGAGGAACATAGCCATATTCCTCCTGCACCCTGTGCAGAATCATGATCAGATTGCCCGGCTTGTCCTTCCACTGATCAATAAACTCTTGCAGGCTCGCCGGAAGCTCAATTTTCTGGGCTTCGTAAAACCTGAACTCATCAACTGCTCCGCCGCAACACTGTTTCATTCCCCCGCTCCTTTCATTTGCCGCCATCAAACCGGCAGCATTGCAATAATCCTGTAATGCGGTCCGACGCAAAAAACAAAAAAGCCACAAAAATACGGCGCGCAACAAATCGCCGAACCTTCGTGGCTTCTATTAGTGGAATACGAGTAATAGAGCGCGAGCGTATAGAGTGCCCGAAGTTTCTCTCTCTTTCCGATAATGACGACACATTGTATCGCCTGATGATTGCTCAAGTCAACAGAAAAAAATACGCCCAATCCGGCCACCAATAAGGGTTTTTGACTGGTCGCCATAATTTTTCCTTATACGGGAATAATCCCTATTTCGTCACACCGCCCGAGACGATGAATGTCATCAATTGCCCGCTGTCCGCCTCCAGCGGCGTTACCTGCTCGGGAGCGACCAGAATGAGGTTGCCGGCAAAGTTATACGACTGGGGAAGATAGACCGCCACCCGATCCCTGATCTTGAGGTG
>JAAYUK010000224.1 GCA_012517735.1 Nitrospiraceae bacterium | reverse complement strand
ATGGAGTCGGTCGGCAGGCTTGCGGGCGGCGTGGCGCATGACTTCAACAACATGCTGGCGGTTATCTTCATTTCGCTTGAACTGGCACGGATGCGTCTTCGTCCCGACGATCCGGCACACGAGCAATTGCAGGAAATCGAAAAGGCGGCAACCCGCTCGCGGGACATCACCCGGCAACTCCTGGCGTTCTCGCGCAAGCAGATGATCGCCCCCAAGGCATGCAATCTGAACGATCTCATCGCTGACCTCGAAAAATCATTGACCCGGCTGATCGGCGAAGACATCGAACTCCGCTTTTATCCCGGGCAGGATTTGGGCCTGATCAACATCGATCCGTCGCAGATCGATCAGATATTGGTCAACCTTGCGGTGAATGCACGCGATGCCATGCCTCACGGCGGCAAGCTGACCATAACGACCGCAAACGTTTCGTTTGACGAAGACTATTGCAGGGAGCATGCCGGTGCGCGGCCCGGCAGATATGTGCAGCTCTCGGTTACCGATGACGGCGTCGGCATGAGCGCCGAGACGCGATCGCATCTCTTTGAGCCGTTTTTTACCACCAAGGAAGTTGGAAAGGGCACCGGGCTCGGTCTTGCGATGATTTACGGCATCATCAGGCAGAACGAAGGATTTATCAATGTGTACAGCGAGCTTGGCCACGGAACATCCTTCAAGCTGTACTTCCCCCGCATGGAAGAGCGGGAGGGAGCTGTCGAGCTGCCCGAGCCGATGCCGCCGGAGCGAGGGGCCGGCCGGATCATGCTGGTGGAGGATGACGAAATCCTCTGCCGGGTAACCAGAGCAACCCTTGAGACACTTGGATACGAGGTGACGACGGCACATTCTCCTGCAGAAGCGCTCGATTTGTTCGAGCATGAAAGCCGCGGCTATGCGTTGCTGCTGACCGATGTGGTCATGCCCGGCATGAATGGCCGTGAGCTGGCCTATCGTCTTGCAGCGAAGTGCCCGGGAATGAGGGTGATCTTCATGTCCGGATATACCTCAGACGCCGTCGTGCACCGGGGGGTGCTGGAGGAAGGCGTTCATTTCATTCAGAAGCCGTTCAGTGTCCGGGCGCTGGCGAGCAAGATTCAGCAGGTTCTGGGGAAATAACATATGGATTTTTTTCAGTGCGCGCTTGCATGTCCTGCTGTCTGCACCTGCATCCGGCACGGAGTGCGTTATCCTTCAAAATAGCGTATCGTTACCGGCTTTCTTCGGGTCACGACGCGATAGGTTTCTTCAGGATGACCAATGGCTATGACGGCATAGACCGGTTCTTCTGCCGGGATGCCGACAACCTTCTTGATCTTCGGCGCTTTCTGCATTGCGGCAACCGCGAATCCGATGAGACAGGTGCCGAGGCCCATGCTATGCGCGCCGAGCAGGATGTTTTGCGTGGCGAGCAGGGCATCCTCAGCCGGACAACTTGCCCCGGGACGCGAGCTGACAATTATGGCGGCTGAAGCACCATGAAAAAGCCGGTCTTCTCCAGTCTTCTCCCATTCAGCGATTCCGTCATGGATTTTTTGGTAGTATCTGCGGTAATACTCGTCCAGTTCTCCCTTGCCGAGCAGCTTGAGCGCTGCGCGCAGCGGAGCTATCGAGGCCAGTCTGTTCAAGGATCGAAAGAAGCTGACGATATGCGGCGTCAGTGCCTCCAGAGATGCCCTCGTCGGGAGTATGGTAAATGCCCAGCGCTGGGAACTGGTGCCGGACGGTGCCGTTATCCCGATTTTGACAAGGTCTTCGAGCAGGTCGCGCTCGACCGGCGTAGTCGAATAGTTTCGGCAGGAGCGCTGCGAGGCCATCAGCCGGACAAGCTGCTGGGTGTTGAATCTGCCGGGAGGCATCCAGCCGGTGTCCGGCGTGAATGTGGCAAAGGCGCCGGCTGCGTCATCGAGATTTTCGACGCGTATTGCCTGGGCTGGGCAGATCGCTTCGCAATGACCGCAGGAGATCGAGTCCGGTGCGATCACGCGCGCCTTGCCGCCGACGAGCGCAATGCAGCGGGACGGGCAGACGGTTGTGCAAAGGCCGCAACCGGTACAGCGTTCCTGATTGATGGTTACCAGATTTTCGCGTTGCATGTGCTCCCTCCCGTCTTTCCGGACAGTCCACCGTATGCCTGCTGCACTGTCATTCACGACATTCTACACCGTGCACGGTGTTTTTGGTATGATTATACACACACCTCGGGTGTGTCCCATCAAGACTGCGGGAGTGAGAAATGATCAAACATATTGTCCTGTGGAAGCTGAAAGATTCAGCCCTCGGAGCCACGAAGCAGGAAAATGCCGCCAAAATGAAGCAGATGCTCGAAGCACTGAACGGCGTTGTCCCCGGGCTGGCCAAGCTTGAGGTCGGTATTGACTTCAGCGCAACCGATGCATCCGGGGATATCGTCCTGTATTCGGAGTTTCCGGATCGCGCGGCGCTCGATGCGTATCAGGCCCATCCGGAACATCAGAAGTGCGTGGCATTTGTCAAGGAAGTGGTGAGCGAACGCCGCCTGGTTGACTACGAAGGGTAATCTGACCGCGGCATGTTTTCGGGACTGAAGTTTTTTCGAGAACACACATAACCGGCACACAACTCTATGGATATCGGCCATGTACCAACCGGCAGAGAGCGACGCGAGGCATATCGTGTCGACGGCGAAATCTATGTTTCGTGCCTGAAGCATGATGTCTGCCAGAAATGCGGTGCATGCTACCAGAGCGAGGCATTCCGCCGGCAGTTCGTCAATATTTCCGAAAGAGGTCTCCGGTTTTTTTCGGATGACCAGTTCAGGGAGAACGCCCATATCGCGGTTGCAATCCGCTTCATGGACTACACGCTGCCGGAATTGCAGTTTCCGGATCAATGCCTGGTTTTTCACTGTCGCATAGTCCGCGTGGTCAAAACGCCAAAGGGAAATTCGGTGGCATGCGAGTTTCTGCCTCAAGGCAATCAGTTCATGATTAACGCGCTGTCGAAATATATTTTCAACCGTCAGCGCGAAGAACTGACCGGCAGGAAGATTGAAGATGTTTCGGGCTATGTGGTGAAAAAGAAATAACGCCCTGCATTCCTGCAGGGCGTTTGGTTTCTCTCTGGTGGAGGCGCGGGGAATTGAACCCCGGT
>JAAYUK010000223.1 GCA_012517735.1 Nitrospiraceae bacterium | reverse complement strand
CTTTCCAACTGCTTTCGCTCTTCATCGGTCAGTATCAATGGCTTCTTGGGGCGACCTGTCTTCATCGGCACTCTCCTATGCTACAGAATGCCTGTTATAGATGCAATTATTGTGCTAGATACTTATGAAACACTACACTAGAGGGGGGACTCATGCCGATTAAAGAAAAGATTCGCACCATTCCGGATCACCCGAAGAAGGGCATCATGTTTCGCGACATAACGACACTGATCAAGGATCCGGTGGGGTTCCGGCTCGTGATCGACAATTTCACGCAACGCTATATCAAGGGGGATATCGACTTTGATGTCATTGTTGGCATCGAATCCCGCGGTTTTATTATCGGCGGCGCACTTGCCTACACGCTCGGCAAGGGGTTTGTCCCGGTCCGCAAGAAGGGCAAGCTGCCGGCAGAGACCATCAGTCATGAGTACGAACTCGAATACGGCACCGACACCATCGAGATGCATACGGACGCGTTCCCGAAAGGCGCCAGGGTGCTGGTTATCGACGACCTGATCGCCACCGGCGGCACCGCCCTTGCGACCGCCGCCCTGATTGAGAAACTCGGGGGATCGGTTGTCGAAATGGCGTTTATCGTCAATCTGCCGGATGTCGGCGGTGCGGCCAGGCTCCAGGAGCATGGTTACCGGCTCTATGCCCTGACCGAGTTCGAGGGCGATTAGGGATAAGTAAGTGATTCAATTTGTTGACAGTTCACTACCTCTCCTGATAAACTATTCAATCTTAGAATCCCATTATAGAGAGAGGGGTGAATAGTTAGATGCCCTCTGTAAAAGTGAAGGACGCCGACTCGTTTGAAGTTGCGATGAAGCAGTTCAAGAAGCAGTGCGAGCGTGAAGGCATCCTGTCAGAAATAAAAAAGAGGGAACATTACGACAAACCGAGCGTCAAGAAGAAGAAAAAAATCTTGGCTGCCCGTAAAAAGGCATCGAAGCGTCCGAAGTTCTCTGCAGCACGGTCGAGGTAGGCAATGTCCATTCTCGACACGATCACCGTCGAACTCAAGGAGGCCTTGAAGGCACGGGAGGAATTGAAGCTTTCCACCCTCCGCATGATCAAGGCCTCTCTCAAAAACAGGGAAATCGAAAAAATGGCGGCACTGACCGACGATGAAATCGTTGCAGCGCTGTCCACCATGGCCAAGCAGCGGCGTGAGTCGGTCGAACAGTATGCTGCCGCCGGCCGCGCAGACCTCGCCTCCCGCGAAGAGCAGGAGCTCTCCATCATTTTGTCGTATCTGCCGAAACAACTCTCGAAGGAAGAACTTGACGGACTCATTCGCGCAGCCATTCAGGAAACCGGCGCGGTATCTGCCAACGACCTCGGCAAGGTTATGAAAGTCCTTGCTCCGAAGGTCAAGGGTGCAGCAGACGGCAAGGCGGTCAACCAGCGGGTGCGAGAACTCCTTTCGTAGCACCTCCCTGCTGTCCGCAGGATACTGTTGCATCACAGGTCTTGATTCAAGAAGGGGGAGCCGATGAATATAACCGATTTTTTCACGAAAGCCATTGCTGTCGCCATCGATCATGATCCGCGAGGAAAAGAGAGGGTTGTTGCCGATCTTGCACGGCTGAAAAAAGAGTATGACGACATGAAGCCGAAGGAGAAGGATCTGTTCGATACGGATCGCCTGGCGAATCCCTATGCTGATTCCCGCATTCTCGCCGGGAATCCGGATGCCGAAGTGAAATCCATTCTGGTCGGTATTGATATCGATGTGGGAGAGTTGCTGCTTGCGCAGATGCTGAAATCACGGGGCGTGCCGATCGACTTGGTCGTTTCACACCATACGAGCGGCAGGGCTTTTTCCAATCTCGCCGCGGTCATGCCGATGCAGGCGGATATCCTGAGCCTCGCCGGGGTCCCGATCAATATTGCCGAGGATCTCATGGACGGGCGTATCAAGGAAGTGGAGCGCCGGTTGCTGCCGATCAACCACAACCGCACTCCCGATGCGGCACGCCTGCTCAACCAGCCTCTCTGCTGCCTGCATACCCCCGCAGACAATATGGTTTCATCGTATCTTCAGAAGCATTTTGATGAAAAGAAACCGCATACCCTTGAAGATATTGTCGATCTTCTCATGGAAATACCCGAATATCACGATGCCGCACGACTGAATGCAGGACCGCGCATTTCCGTTGGCTCGGGCAGGCGGAAGGCAGGCAAGATTCTCGTCGACATGACCGGCGGAACAGAAGGTTCAAAGGATATTTACGAAAACCTGGCCCATGGCGGCATCAATACGGTCGTGGGCATGCACCTGAGCGAAGAACACCGCAAGGAAGCAGAAAAGCATCATGTGAATGTGGTGATTGCCGGTCATATTGCCAGCGATACGTTCGGCATGAATCTGCTGCTGGACAACGTCCTGTTTGGTGAGCCGGTAACGGTGCTGGAGTGTTCCGGATTCCGTCGCTTCCCGCGGTAATTGCGGCATGAGCCCTTTGTCCAGCCACAGGGGAGAAGATGCCTGATGGTACATGATCGCGTGCCCGAGGAGATCAGGGAGCGGCTTGATATCGTCGATTTTATCCGTCAGTATGTTGATCTCAAGCGGGCGGGGCAGAATTTCAAGGGACTTTGCCCGTTTCATTCCGAGAAAACCCCGTCGTTCATGGTGAGCCCGGCCAAACAGATATTCCATTGCTATGGCTGTCACAAGGGTGGAGACATTTTCACGTTTTTGATGGAGCGCGAGGGGATTTCTTTCCCGGAAGCACTTGCAACCCTGGCTGAGCAGGCTGGCGTGACGCTTGAAAGAGGGCGCGGCGGCAGGCAACGGAGTGAAAAAGACGCTTTGCTGGCAATGTACCGTGAGGCTGCCGTTTTTTTCCAGAAGGCGCTCTCCGGTTCTCGCAAGGCGCAGGGCTATCTGCAGGAGCGGGGGCTGAGTCCCGGGACCCTCGAACGGTTCGGGGTCGGTTACAGCGGAACTGATCGGCAGGCGCTCTATGCCTTTCTGAAGAATGCCCGTTACTCAGATGCACAGATGCGAACCGCCGGCCTCATCCATTTTGGCGATTCCGGCCCGTATGATTTTTTCCGTGACCGCATCATGTTTCCGATCGCTGATCCGCAGGGCAAGATCGTGGCATTTGGCGGACGAATACTGACGGCCGCAACAAACCTTCCCAAATACATCAATTCCCCGGAGAGCGTACTGTTCAAAAAGAGCGAAACTGTTTACGGACTCCACCTTGCAAAGCAGGCGATTACCGAGAAGGGATACGTCCTGATAACCGAGGGGTACCTCGATACGATCATCTGCCATCAGTTCGGATTTCTGCATGCCGTTGCTCCGCTTGGTACCGCCCTTACTCCCGGCCATCTGAAAAAACTCCGCCGTCATACGGACAAGGCGGTTTTCGTTTTTGACGGCGATAAGGCCGGAATCGCTGCAGCCCGCCGGGCGCTTGATCTTGCCTTTGCAGAGGGGATGACAGTCAAAATTGCTGTGCTGCCTGAGGGAGAAGACCCTGACACGATGCTCAGGAATCAGGGCGAGCAGGCGTTTCGCCGGAAGCTTGGAGGCGCATTGTCTCCGGTGCAGTTTCTCATGCGCCTGCACAAGAGAAATGCACTTGACGGAACCCGGGCGGTCCTGAAACTGCTGGTAGCATGCCCGGATGGCCTGATACGTGATGAGTCGCTTCGGGAGCTTGCCGATATTGCCAAAATACATGAAGCAGTCCTGCGCGACGAGATGAAGGGGCTGATGCATATGGCCAGGCGGTCGGAGCATGCCCCGGCTGTCGCAAAGGGCTCCTCACTTGCCTGGGGAACGGGAACGAGAAATCCCGAGGAAGAGGCGTTGCTTGCCATTGCGCTGGCGTTCCCCGAAAAGCGCCAGGGAATTCTCGGGCTACTTGAGGTCGAGAGCATCGAAGATGGTACAATACGAAACATTGTTAAAAAAATGGCGGCGCTGGGTTCGGACGGTTATATCAAGGGACTGCAGGAGCAGTTGCTGGCCGACAGCACGCCTGAAGAGCGATCGTTTGTTACCCGGTTGATGATGAGCTATCCTGCTGATGAAGAGCATGCGGATCGGACTGTTCGGGACTGTCTGCACGGCATTGCCCTGAGGGCGATCACCCGCAGGATTCGTGATGCGGAGGCTTCACAGGATGCGCAGCTCGTTGCAGAACTGATTGCGGAAAAGAATCGTCTGGTGCGCGGAGAAAAAAGCGGAAACTGATACTATGTGCGGAGAGGTGCCATCTTGAGAGAACCATTTGGGATGTATGGCGACGATTTCCAGCAGGACCCGGCACACGAGGAAGACAAAAAGCTTTCGGAAGAACGACTGGTTCAGAATCTTGAACTGACGGATGAGGAGGGGGAAACTCCACCGGAAGAAATAGAGGCGGATCATATCTATCAGCAGGAGTTCGACCCGCTTAAGGCTTATCTGAAAGGGATCAGTCTCATTCCGCTGCTGACCAAGGAAGGCGAGGTTGAAATCGCCAAGCGTATCGAAAGCGGCAAGAACGAATATCTTCGGGAACTGCTTTCCATCCCGCTCGTCTGCGCAAAGCTGGCCGACCTCGGCAGGCTGGTAGCACGCGGGGAGGCCCCCTTCATCGAACTGGTTCAGGATGCCGATGAATTCACTGACAGCGATCTCCTTGCGGAAAAAGACCGTTTCGCGAAAAGTCTCCAGTCTATTGCTTCCCTGGCGAAAAAGCGGCAGCGGCTGGTCGATGCTTCCCGGCCGGGGCCCTCGTCCTCCAAAACTTCTGCCTCACGTTCAGCCAGGCCGGATCCCGCAGAGCGGATTTCAGGGCAGATTCTTGAGTTGCTCCTGGGGTTGAAGCTCAAGGACGAGGTGCTGCATGATTTCGCGGAGCGGGTGTATGCCGCCGAACAGTCGCTTCAGTCGGTCGAGATCGAGCTTGCAGAGCTCAGGAAGAACAAGGCGTCGAGGGGGGCCCTCAAACAGTGTCGTGACCGGATCGCAGAGATCGAAACCACGGTCGGCCTGCCGGCGGCTGAACTCAAAAAGGTGCTCCGGCGACTGCGTGAGGCTGAAACGACGGTCAACCTGGCCAAGGGACAGCTGGTTGAAGCGAACCTTCGCCTTGTCATCAGCGTTGCCAAGCGATATATCGGCAAGGGGCTGAGCCTGAGCGACCTGATACAGGAAGGGAACATCGGTCTGATGCGGGCAACCGACAAATTCGAGTATCAGCGCGGATACAAGTTCAGCACCTATGCGACCTGGTGGATACGCCAGTCCATCAGTCGTGCGTTGGCGGATCAGGGGCGGACGATCCGTATTCCGGTACACATGATAGAGAACATGAACCGGGTCAATCGTGCTGCCAAGGAACTGGTGCAGGAAAGCGGCAATGAGCCGGGGGCCGACGATATTGCCCATCGCTCCCGGATGTCGGTCGATAAGGTTCGGACAATCATGAAGATTTCAAAGGAGCCGATTTCGATTGAGATGCCGATCGGCGACGACGAGGATTCCATGCTGCGGGATTTCCTCGTGGACAAATCATGCCCGTCGCCGTTGGAAGCCGCTATTTTGAAGGATCTCCGCCTCAGCATCGAGCGGGTACTCTCGACACTTTCGGATAAAGAAGCCGATATCATCCGCAAACGCTTTGGTATCGGCGAGGATGGCCCCTTGACGCTTGAGGAAGTCGGGGTTGAGTTTGATGTCACGCGGGAGCGGATTCGCCAGATCGAGGTCAAGGCGATCAGAAAACTGAAGCATCCGTCGCGCAGCATGTGGCTGAGGGATTTTCTGACCCGCTCTTGACTCGCTGGTGAACCGGCAAGTATAGTTAAACTTCTTTACAGCAGGGCCCATAGCTCAGTTGGTAGAGCTACCGGCTCATAACCGGTTGGTCCCAGGTTCGAGCCCTGGTGGGCCCACCATTTCACCCTGCGCAGGCTTTTTGCCTGTCAATGCCGGAAGTGCAAGGAGTGCGAGTGAACGAACAGCTGCAGCTTTTGATAGCTCTCCAGAAGATTGACAGCACGATTCTTGCCGCCCGTCGGGATGTCGACCTGATGCCGCTGCGGCTTACAGAGCGCGAGGCTGCCCTGAAGAAAGCCGAGGCACTGTATGCCCAGGCGGAAAAAACAGCTGAAGAGGCACTCCAGAAGAAGCATGACAAGGAGCGCGAGATCAGCGAGACGAACGACCGGATCGAAAAACTGAAGAAGCGTTCCTCCGAGATAAAAAAGAACACGGAATACCAGGCACATCTTGCGGAACTGGAGCGGGTGGAAGCCGACATCAAAACGCTGGATGCAGCGTTGATCACCCTTTCAGAGCAGGTCAATCGGGCTCACCAGGAAGCTGCCGAAGCAAAGAAGCGGATTGCGGTCGAGCAGGAGGGGATCTCGGCAGAGCGCGAGGGGATTGCTGCCGAGGCGGCGGAAAAAGAAGCGGAAATCAAGCGGCTGAAGATCGAGCGCAAAAAGATCGTAGCGAAGCTTGAACCTGATGTGAATGATCATTATATGCTTTTGATGCGTGCCTGCCGGGGCGTTGCCGTTGCCGAAGCGCGTGACGAGGTCTGCCAGGGATGCTGTATCCATATTCCGCCGCAGCTGTTTGTCGAGATCAAAAGCGGCGATGCGATAGAGACCTGCCCGCAGTGCCGGCGCATCCTGTACTATGTGAGACCCGATGCCGAAGCGTCAAACGGAAACGTGGCAAATTCCTGCCGACAGAATACTGGAGAATAGGGCGGCGGATTCCCCCGTTTTCGTGTAGTGTCTGGTCTGAAGAAGTGATCTGCCGTGCCTGCGAAAGCCTTGCCGGCAGCGCAAATTAAGCAAAACCTATTTACTTATAAATAAATCTTATTGTAAACTCTCAGACATATGAGCATGGAAGACCATAAATTAAAGGTGTTCTGCACGGTCGCGGAGACAAAGAGTTTTTCAAAGACCTCCGAGATCATTCATTTGACCCAGCCTGCCGTCAGTCTCCAGATACAGGCGCTTGAGGAAATCTACGAAACGAAGCTTTTCGACCGCTCCAGCGGTACGATCAACCTGACCCCGTCCGGAGAAGTCCTGTACCGGTTTGCGAAGGAAATCCTTGCGCTGTATGCAAAAGCGGAGAAGGACATCGGCAAGATTACCGGTTTGATCAAAGGCAGCATCAAGATCGGCACCGGTACGACGGTCGGCAATTATATCCTGCCGAGCGTTATTGTGGATTTCAAGAAGACCCATCCGAAGATCAAGATTCATGTTGTTATCGGGAATACCAAACGGATCGTGGAGCTGCTGAATTCCGGCGTCATCGATTTCGGTATTCTCGGTGACATGAAACCAAGCAGCAAGCTGATCGTTGAACCGATGGTTTCCGATGAACTCTTTATTATCGCTCCACCGTTCCATCCGTGGACCAAGAAAAAAGTGGTTTCGATCATCGAGATGACGAAGGAGCCATGCGTGTTGCGGGAAGAGGGGTCAGCAACCCGGGAAATCATCGAGAGATATTTTGCGGAGCACGGTATCAGCGTCAATGATATGCATGTTGCGCTGATCCTCGGCAGTATCGGTTCGGTGAAAGAGGCCGTTGAGCGCGGCATGGGGGTCTCTGTTGCGTCCAAATGGGCCATTCGCAAGGAGATCAAGGGCGGCACGCTCAAGGTGCTGGTGCCCAAAGAAGGACGCATCCTGCGGAAGTTCTCGATTGTGACTCCGAAGAACGCAGTGCATACGCATGCGGTTGACGAATTCGTCTCGTACCTCAAGGCGTATCCCTATGAGAATCTTACTCTCGACTGTAAAGTCTGAGCGCACCCTCTTATTCGCAACAAAAAAAGGGCAGTATCAGCTGCCCTTCTTCTTTACGAATACCTGAGCGGACTTACGCCTTGACCCGAATGCGTCCGCTTCCTGCCACGACCTTCCCGATAACCGCATGAGAGATGCCTGATTGCTGAAGGGAAGGCAGTCCTTCTTCCGGCAGTGCGATCAAAAGCCCTCCCGATGTCTGCGGATCAGCAAGCATGAGCTTCATTTCGTCAGACAGGGTTGCATCGAAATCGACGCGGCTCTTCAGATACTCGAGATTTTTATAGGCGCCTTCCGGAGACATTCCCGCATCGAGGCAGCGCCAGGCAGCAGGAAGGACCGGAACCGTTCCAGCGAGTATCTCAAAGTCGATCGGCTGTCTTCTTGCCATCGTATGCGCATGACCGAGCAGCCCGAAACCGGTGACATCGGTGCAAGCAGTTGCCCTGACGGCAAGCGCTTGCTCCGAAGCTTCCCTGTTGAGCGTAAGCATCCAGCGGACAGCTTCGTCTATTTCCTCCGGCCGGGCCTTGCCGCCTTTCAGTGCAGTCGTAATCATGCCGATGCCGATCGGTTTGGTCAGCACCAGCAGATTTCCTGGCTGTGCTCCGGAGACCTGCAGAATACGGTCAGCGTTCCCGATTCCGGTGACTGCAAGGCCGAATTTGATTTCGGCATTGTCGAAGCTATGTCCCCCGGTGAGGACGGCTCCCGCTTCCCGGAGGGTGTCCGCTGCTCCGCGGATAATGTCCGTGAGGATTGAGGGAGAGCACGAGCACAGTGGAAACCCTGCAACCGCAAGGGCGGTGATCGGAGACCCTCCCATTGCGAACACGTCGCTTATTGCATTGGTTGCACTGATTGCGCCGAACGTATAGGGGTCATCGACGACCGGTGCAATGACATCAACGGTCTCGATGAGGGCAATCCCATTCCGCACAAACACCCCGGCATCGTCGCCGGGGCCTACGATCAGGTTCGGATGGACGGGCAGGCTCAGCCCGCTCAGTATGTCTTCAAGGTCCGCCGGACCGATCTTTGCCGCTCAGCCGGCAGCCTTGGCATGTTCTGTCAAGCGATAATCCATATACTCCTTTGCGCAGTGATTCCGGTTTATTTCCCGAACACGGTCCTGAGCAGATCGGTTGTCCGGGCTGCTGGATTGGTGCGGATTTTTTTCTCCTCCTGAGCCACCATGGTAAAGAGTCCTTCAAGCGCCTTGTTGGTAACATAGGCATCGATGTCGAGCGATTCCTTGTTCAGAAACGGAACAGCTTCAGCCTTGCTCACAAAATTCCGGTAGGCACGTATGCCTCCCGCCTCATCAAGGCTTTTCGCAATGACCGGCTTGAACGCTTCCGTCAGTTTTGCAGTCGTTTTACTCCTGAAATAATCTGTCGCTGCGGTATCGGTTCCTGCCAGAATCTTTCGCGCATCGTCGATCGACATCTGCCGGATCGCGTCACCGAAAATCGTTTCCGCTTTGGGCGCGGCATTTTCAGCGGCTCGATTCATGCTCAGCACGAGTGCATCGACTTCCTTTCTGAAGCCCAGAGCGCTCAGGGTGTCTGCAATGGTGCGCAGTTTTTCCGGCAGGAGAATTTTGATGAGGCTGTTGCCGAAGTAGCCGTCTGTTTTTCCGACGGTTCTTATTGCGTTCTGCGTGCCGATCGCCAGTGCCTCCCTGAGCCCGGAAGCTATCGTGGCTGTATTCTGCTGCGCAGGCGCGGGGGCAGGTGCAACTGCAGCTGGCTTGTCTTCAAAAAGATTTTCCAGAAACGAGGCTGCCTCACTCTGTACAAAGCAGACAGTGAGCAGGCTGACGACAGTCATACACAGACGGATCAGGTTCAGCATGGCTTCCTCCTTATGCCTTGAGTTCCGATGTGCAGTTCGGGCATCGGATCGCCTTGACCGGAATCGCCGTGAAGCAGAAGGGACAATCTTTGGTGGCCGGTTCTGCAGAGGGAGCTTCTTCCTTGCGCTTGAGCGTGTTCATCGACTTGACGACCATGAAAATGCAGAAGGCAAGGATGGTGAAATTGATAATCGTGTTCAGGAACAGCCCGATATTCATGGTGACCGCACCGGCCTTTTTTGCATCGGCGACAGTCGGGTACGGGCCTGCAACGGTTCCTTCTTTCAGGGTCAGGTACAGATTCGAAAAGTCGGTCTTTCCGAGCAGCAGCCCTATCGGAGGCATGATGACATCATTGACAAACGAGGTGACAATCCCGCCGAATGCCGCTCCGATGATAATACCGACCGCCATATCGACGACGTTGCCACGGAGGGCAAATTCCTTGAATTCTTTCAGCATGGATTCCTCCTCATATGCCTGCAAGATTGAGTGCTGCTAGTTAACGATAGCATGGAGCTTGAGTGCTGTCAACGAACGGCAGAACTCCGGTGTGCTCATGAAAGTCCTTGTTTCGGTTGACTTGATGTCCGGCCAAGTGGTAATTTCAAAGACTATGCCGATCGATTACAGAGAAACACTTAACCTCCCCCGGACGGACTTTCCCATGAAGGCGAATCTCGGCCAGCGCGAGCCGGAGATGCTCAGGTTCTGGGAGGAGAAAGACATTTACCGCAAGCTTCAGGAAAAGAACCGTCTGAACGAGCATTACCTCCTGCATGACGGCCCGCCGTATGCGAACGGCAATATCCACATCGGCCATGCGCTGAACAAGATCCTCAAGGATATCATTGTCAAATACAAGGCGATGCAGGGGTATTATGCTCCGTATGTTCCCGGGTGGGACTGCCACGGCCTGCCGATTGAGCTTCAGGTGGACAAAAACCTTGGTGACAAAAAGGATGGGTTCGATGTGTTACAGAAGCGGCAGCTCTGCCGCGAATATGCGGCAAAGTATGTCGATATTCAGCGTGAGGAATTCCGCCGACTGGGGGTATTCGGCGACTGGATGAATCCGTACCTGACGATGTCGTATGCATATGAGGCTTCGATTGTCCGTGAGTTCTTCCGCTTTGTGAAGCGGGGGGCTGTCTACAAGGGGAAAAAACCGGTGCATTGGTGCCCATCGTGTGTGACCGCACTTGCCGAAGCCGAAGTCGAGTATACCGATAAGGAGTCCCCATCGGTTTTTGTCGCATTTCCCTTGACTGAGGCTGATGCCACCCGTCTTGTTCCGGACGCAGCGGGCAAAGAGGTCGCCATTGTCATATGGACGACCACTCCCTGGACGCTTCCCGCCAATCTTGCGTTGGCGGTGCATGCTGAACTGACGTATGGAGCGATTGCTCATGGCGACCGTATCGTCATTGTTGCGGAGGACAATCTTGAAGCCTTGCGCGAAAAAATCGGACTTTCCGGTGAGGTGCTGGTTCGACTCGCGGGGAAGGATCTGGAAGGAGTTGTTGCGCGCCATCCGTTTATCGATCGCGATTCAAAGGTCATTCTCGGCGATTTCGTCACGACCGGAGAGGGCAGCGGCGTTGTCCATATCGCTCCGGGCCATGGCGAAGACGATTATGAGGCAGGACTCCAGTACGGGCTCGACATCTATGCGCCGGTCAATGACTACGGCAAGTTCACCAAAGACGTCCCTGAGTTTGCGGGACAGTTTGTCTTCAAGGCGAACGAGGGCATTATTACGCTGCTGCAGGAAAAAGGCGCATTGCTCGGCACCAATACCATCCGGCACTCGTATCCTCACTGCTGGCGCTGCAAGAAACCGGTCATTTTCCGCGCTACCGCGCAGTGGTTTATCTCGATGGCTGGAAACAATCTCCGCGACAAGAGCCTTGCCGAGATTCAGAAGACCACCTGGATTCCGGCGTGGGGCCGTGAACGCATCACCAATATGGTTGCCAATCGGCCGGACTGGTGCATCTCGCGTCAGCGCTCGTGGGGCGTGCCGATAACGCTCATCACCTGCGAAGACTGCGGAACCTTCATCAACGATGAGGCATTGTTCGATCGAATTACGGCAATGACCGCAGCCGAGGGTGCCGACATCTGGTATGCAAAGACCATTGAGGAATTGCTTGGCGAACCGCGCACCTGTGCAAAGTGCGGCGGCACTGCATTCAAGAAGGAAATGGATATACTGGATGTCTGGTTCGATTCGGGCGTCAGCCACGCGGCGGTGCTTGAGCAGGATGATCGTCTGAGCTGGCCGGCCGACATGTACCTTGAGGGCAGCGACCAGCATCGCGGCTGGTTCCAGAGTTCGCTGCTGGCCTCGGTCGGCACGCGCGATCAGGCGCCGTACCGCTCGGTCCTGACGCATGGCTTTACCGTCGACGGGCAGGGCAAGAAGATGTCCAAATCGCTCGGCAATGTGATCGCACCCCAGGAAATTATCAAGCAAAACGGGGCGGAGATTATCCGTCTGTGGGTGTCGGCTGAGGATTACCAGGATGACGTCAAGCTCTCCAAAGAGATCGTCAGCCGTCTGGTCGAGGCGTACCGCAAGATTCGCAACACCGCACGGTACCTGCACGGAAATATCGCTGATTTCGACTATGGGGATTACCGCGCTGATCTCCTGGAGATCGACCGCTGGATGCTCTCCAAATTCAACGGTCTGATCCGTCGCGTTACGGCTGCCTTTGACCGCTTCGATTTTCATGAAGCGTTTCATGCAACCTATAATTTCTGTGTGGTTGAGGTCAGTTCTTTTTATCTCGATATTCTCAAGGACCGCCTTTACACCTATAAAAAAGACTCGCGGGAGCGTCGTGCCGCCCAGTGGGTGCTTCACCGGATTCTGGTCGATCTGACCCGTCTGATCGCACCGGTACTTTCATTTACCGCGGAGGAGATCTGGGGCTATATTGCAAAGGATTCCGGCAATGCTGCCGAGAGTGTGTTCCTGTCCGGATATCCCGCAGCTGACGAAGGACTTATTGATGCAGAACTGGAGGCCCGTTGGGATAAACTGATCGCATTGCGCAACGAGGCCAACAAGGCGCTTGAGATCAGGAAGCAGGAGAAATTCGTCGGCAGCGGGCTCGAGGTGAAGCTGGTCTTTGCGCTTCCCGATGAGTATCTGACGTTGCTTGCCGACTATACCGCGTTTCTGCCGACATTGTTCATTGTTTCGGCGGTGGAGATGGTTCCGTCCGGCACGCGGCTGCCCGATGCATACGAAAGCACGGAACTCTCCGGCGTTTCGATTCAGGTCCTCAAGGCTGAGGGCCGCAAGTGCGAACGCTGCTGGAACTGGAGTGCCAAGGTCGGCTCCTTTGTCGACCATCCCGCACTTTGCGAACGCTGCCATACGGTTGTGACCGCATAATATGATCAACCGGCTCTTCCGGGTGCGTCTGTCGGTGCGAAGTGCGTTTTTGCTCGGCATTGCGGTCTACCTGCTCGACCAGGCAACCAAATACCTGGCCAAGCAGAACATCGGCCCGTACGAAGTGATACCGGTCACCGCGTTCTTCAATCTCGTCTATGTTGAAAACCTCGGTTCAGCCTTCGGCATGTTCAGGGATCTGGGAGTGTATTTTTTTATCGGGGTTGCGATTGTTGCTGCGGTGATCGTTTCGTATCTCATCCTCAAGGATTCGGAAAACCGGCTGGCGTTCAGTTTTGTCCTTGGGGGGGCGCTCGGCAACCTCACTGACCGGATCGTGCATGGCGCGGTCATCGATTTTTTTGATTTTTATGTGGGTTCTTTCCACTGGCCAGCATTCAATGTCGCCGATGTCGGCCTCTGCATCGGTATCGGCATGTTGCTCATCCACACGTTCTTTTTTGAGGGCAGGGGCAAGAAACCGGCACACGACTGACCGTTTCCCTCCCTGGTTTTTTCCGCTGCTGTTCGCTTGACAGATTGTTCCGATTCTGTTAGGTTTTAGCCATGCAAAGCTCGCCTGATGATTCGGTTCTCGACCGTATTCGCGAAGGATACTCGCTTCCGTCGCTCTCGCTTGTCGCGCTGAAGCTGGTCAATCTCGCATCCAGTGAAACCGTGACGATTGAAGAAATGGCGGAACTGATCGAGACGGATCCTGCCTTGACGGTGCGTTTGCTCAGGCTTGCCAACAGCGTCTTTTTCCGCAGGGTCGAACCGGCTTCAACTGTGGAACAGGCCATCATGCGGATTGGATCGAACCATCTCCGCCTCATGGCGCTCTCCATTTCGCTCCGCGATACCTTTCCCATGGGCAAGGTGGGGATGATGGACTACGAGCGGTTCTGGCGTTCCTCGCTCTATCAGGCGCTGCTTGCAAAAAAGCTGGCACAGAGCCTCAGTACCTGCAAGCCGGAGGAAGCATTCGTGTCCGGATTGGTGCTGGAGGTCGGGTTTCTCATCTTTCATGACCTGTTCCTGAAGGGAAAGGATATTGAGACAGAATTTCATTTCTACCCGCTGCAGCCGCTGCTGGCATGGGAGCGGGAGCATTTCGGTGTCGATCACCGGCAGGTCGGCGAAGAAGCGCTCCGTTTCTGGCGTTTTCCGGAAACCATCATCCTCGCTCAGCGGATGCATTCGCTTGACGAAGTCCCTGACTCCATGCCCCCGATCGCACTGGTCTCGGAGATTTCCCGTGAATTTGCCGCTCTCATCTGTGAAGATTCGCAGGAATGGGATCCGCTTTTCAGAAAGGCGGAGGACGTTTATGGTATCGCGAGTGATGTGTTGAGCGATATTCTCGTCGGAACGCTGGAAGAGGTGGATCATATTGCTGACAGCCTGAAGGTTTCGGTTGACGCCCAGAAGGATGTTGTCGGACTCGTCAGAAAGGCGAATACCTCATTGAGCGAGCTTTCGGCAAAGGTGCTCATCTGGCAGCACCAGATGGCGAACAAACCGCTCCCGCTGAAAAAGGTGAGTCAGTCTCCTGAAATGCGGGACATGCTCCAGACCATTGTCCATGAGATCAGAAACCCGCTTACGCTTGTTGGAGGTTTTGCCAAGCGCCTTTCCCATTCCATCGACAAGGATGCCGAGGGGTGGCAGTACGTCCAGATCATTCTGGAAGAGTCCCAGCGGCTTGAAAATGTGCTTGCCACGCTGACCAGCGAAACAACGGCAAATTAATCCCAAAATTGTCATTGGATTAGACCCAATAACGCTAATGACAATTCCGGGTTAATCCCTTTTGATAGAGGCAAAATTCTTTTGGGATAGGCGCCCGCGATCTACTTGCCGTATTTCTTTCGCACTTCAATAGCCTTGCCGCAGGAGTATTCTCCCTCAGGACACTGGCCTTTCAGGCAGCCCGGACCGGCATTGGCAAAAACGACCGGAGACACCGCCTGAACCAGTTTCAGCATTTCGTCGGCCAAGGCCCTGATCTCCCATTGGGCGCGCATGCAGCAGCGCTGGCCGAAGAAGTGGAGTAGTTCGCGGGCATTCATGGTGACGATAATCTTTGTTTCGGCAGCATTCGGCAAGACAAAGCGTGCGTCCTGATTTGCAGCCTCTCCGGTGATCCCGCGCTTGTTCAGTTCGGAAACCATCGTGCGATATGCATCCTGCACCCGCTCCATGCAGCGCTCGAATGTCGCGGTGAGTTCGGGATCGGCCTTGATGCTCGGCGGAATGATATAGTCGAATCCTGCAGTCTCGCTCACATACCGCTGCGACTGCTGGCTGTAAGAGGCGAGTCGATGGCGCACGAGCTGATGGCTGCATGCCCTGCTGATCCCCTCAATCGCAAAGGTGAACGAGGAATGCTCGATCGGGCTCTGGTGGCCCATCTTCATCAAACGCTCCACAAATGTCTTCTGATCCTTCGCTTCGATCTTCCCCTTGAGCGATTCGATATCCGATGGACTGTAACAGAGCTTCGCGGCAAGGGCGATGGTCTCTTCAGGATTCGGGGTGTGGCGCAGGAGGATCACCTTGAGCGCGGCTTCCGGCATGGCTAGAGCTTTCCTTTCGTTGAAGGCACGCGGTGTCTGCGGTCATCCATGGTGACAGCGTCGCGCAGGGCACGCCCGAACGCCTTGAAAATCGCCTCGATGATATGGTGCAGGTCCCGTCCGTATTCAAGGTTGATGTGGATGTTCATCTGGGCGTTATTGCTGACCGAGCGGAAGAAATCCTCAAACAGCGAGATCTCGACATCACGTACGCTGCCCCGGCCCGGTTTGACATGGTAGACAAGATACGGCCGCCCGCTCAGATCCAGCACAACGCGGGCGAGGGCTTCATCCATCGGGACACAGGACGCGCCATAGCGTTTAATCCCCTTTTTGTCGCCGACCGCTTTTTTCAGGGCCTCACCGAGTGTGATGCCCAGGTCTTCCATGAGATGATGATAGTCGATCTCAATATCGCCAGCTGCTTTTATCTTGAGGTCGAACAGCCCGTGAAAGGTCATCAGGTCGAGCATGTGGTCCAGAAACGGAACCGAGGTCTTGATGTCGCTGGTGCCGGTGCCGTCCAGATTCAGGGAAACGGAGATATTGGTCTCCTTGGTTTTTCGGGTAACGGTGGCTTTTCTCATGAACGCTCCTTCATGATCTTTCGCAGTGCTGCGAGAAAGGCAGCATTTTCCTTCGGGGTTCCGATCGTGACGCGAAGCGCATTCGGCACTGCGCTGCCAAGATTCCTGACCAGGATACCTGCCGCAATCAGCGCCGCGTGAACAGCGTCGGCATTCGGCATCCGGAGCAGAATGAAGTTTGCATCCGACGGTACCACATCGATGCCGGGCATGCCACGCAGTTCCTTGGCCATTTTTTCGCGCTCGGAGACGATCTCCTTGACGACTGCGCGGGTTTCGTTCTTCTGACGCAGCGATGCCAGTACGAGCGCCTGGGAAAGCGCATTGACGTTGTAAGGCAGCCGCACCTTGTTGACTTCGGTAATCAGCCCGCTGTCTGCAACGAGATAGCCGAGACGCAGGGCGGCAAGGCCGATCTTGCTGAAGGTACGGAGTACGGCAAGCCGCGGGAAACGTTTGATGTCGGGGATAAAGCTCTTCTCCCGCGAAAACGGCTGGTATGCCTCATCAACCACCACAATGCCGCCGGAGATGCGAATGATCTCTTCGATCGCCTCACGCTGGAAGGCGTTGCCGGTCGGGTTGTTCGGTGTGCTCAGAAAGATGAGTTTCGGCGCAAGCTTGCGGATTGCAGCGACCATTTTCCGCTGATCCAGCTGCATATCGCTCTGGAGCGGTATGCCGATACCCGGCTCGCCGAGCGTCTGGGCGGTGATGCCGTACATCGAAAAGGTCGGCACCGGATACAGGACAGGGCCGCCGAAGGTAGTGATCAGGTATGAGATGATTTCGTCCGATCCGTTGCCGAGCAGCAGCTGATCAGGCATCACGCCATGTTCCCTGGCGAGGGTTTTTTTCAGGGCTGACCCCTGAGGGTCCGGATACCGGTTCAGCCTGCTGAGCACTTTCGGATCAAGCGATATAACGGGAGCAACCGGGCTTTCGTTGGCATCGAGCTTGATCCTGCAGGGGATTTCCTTTGCTTCATATGCGGTGAGCGAGCGGATATTCTGTCGTGCAAGTGCTGTAAAATCAATCGTTTTCATGATTGTCTATCATAGTATTCGCTCCGAAACGTTGTCAATGCACAAGAGGCACGGATATAATAGCGCATGCACATCGAAGACCTCCGCAGGATCGGGCAGCAGCTTTTCCGGGACGTGGGCAAAGTCAGGCTTACGAATGCAACGGCAATTCCTCTTGAGAAGGGCGCCGGGGGTGATCGTACCTTTGCGATTGACAAACAGGCGGAAGACTGTATTCTCGCAGGGCTGGAATCGTTGCGTGAGCCGATGAGCATCGTCTCTGAGGAGTTCGGCAGCAAGGAGCTGCTGGGAGGCGGGAGACGTGTGCTGATTGATCCGGTCGACGGCAGCAAAAACGCCATTTCCGGACTGCCGCTGTATTGCGCCTCCATCGCGGTTGCTGACGGAGACACGGTTGGCGACATCACGAAGGGGTATGTGATCAATCTGCTGAGCGGTGACGAGTTCTGGGTGGAGAAGGGGTCAGGCGCATTTTTCAACGGAGAGCGTCTGCAGGCCCAGCAGGATGAGGTTATGCGGGTTGTGGCGTTCGAGGCACAGGTGCCGCATCGCGATCTTCCGCAGCTCCTCCCGCTGCTTGCCTCGGCCCGCCGCGTGCGCTGTCTCGGTGCGGTCGCCCTCGACCTTGCGCACGTTGCATATGGTTCGATCAGTGTTTTTCATATGAATGCCCCGTCGCGCAGCATCGATTTCGGGGCAGGGATATTGCTGGTGCGGGAGGCGGGCGGGATTGTTACCGACTCTGCCGGCAATGCGATTGACGCGGCGCTGCTTGGGCTCCACAGAAGTGTTGACCTGCTTGCATCCGGTAATGCCCGGCTGCACGAGCGGGCGCTCGGGATTATCGCGGGAGAGCCGTGATCGTGGAGAGTGGTCGGATTTTCCGGCAATACGGTTTTGACTTTTGGGGCAGGTGTTGCATAAGCTGTTTGCAGATGATTTGGAGGACTGTTCATGGGTGAAATGCAATTCAGCAAAAACTTCAATGACCTCTGCCAGCAGACGGGCGTGGCGGCAGGATTTCAGTTCGAGTTCTATTGCGAGCGCTGCAGTGACACCTGGCGGAGCGAATTTGTGCCGTTCCGTTCCGGACAGGCTGCCGGATGGATCGGCAAGGCCGCCGGCTTTTTCGGCGGGGTGATCAGTGGTGCCGGTTCGGCTGCTGAAGGGCTCGCCCAGGCCGGGTGGGGACAGGCGCATGACGAGGAGTTCAAAAAGGCGCTGGAACAGGCGAAGAAGCATTTTCACCGCTGCGCGAAATGTTCCGGCTATTTTTGCGACCGGTGCTGGAACACGCAGAAGGGGCTCTGCCTGAGCTGTGCACCGAGCGTGGAAGTCGAAATTGAAGCTGCCCGCATACAGGGCGAGATTTCCGGAGCGGTCGAGGCTGCTACCGAGGAGGGACGCCAGCGGGGAGCAAGTGCGGTTATTGCCAAAGACCGGCAGCTGGTCTGTCCGAGCTGCAAAGCGGAGACGCATGGAGCCAAATTCTGTCCGGCCTGCGGAACGAAGCTCGCTGCAAAACGGTTTTGCACTGAGTGCGGTGCTGAAACCGGGCCAGATGCCAAATTCTGTCCGGAGTGTGGAAAACCGGCGAAGCAGTAAAGCGGCAGGCAGTATTCCGGCTGCACAATGAGTATGTGAAGGAGTCGTTATGGGTGTTGAATACAAGGAATATTCTCCTGAAGAGAGTGCGATTTATGAGGCTGCTATCGGACGTATCCGCGAAGGCATTGCAGAGGGAATGACCTTTGATGAGGCGTGCAGCAGGGCGGAGATCGCTGATCCAGGCCTGCGTCTGTTTGTGGAGGACGACGCGCTCAAGATCATGCTCGCCGAGATGCATTTCGGCAGTGCCATGTCGTTGCAGGATTTTGCAGCCAAAATGGGGCTCTCCATGACCCGAATCAGTCATGCCATCGTCGAGATGCTTGAAGATGCCGGTGTCTCAGCGGCAGAGTTGTACCACAGCGAGTCCGAAAATGGCAGCGGTCCGGTGGGGCACGCCTAGCATGGAAGCCCCGACCCGAAAAATACGCCTGTATTCGCTCAGCACCTGTCCTGCCTGCAAAAAGGTGCGGCAGTTTCTGGATGAGCATGGGATGGCATATGAGCACACCGATGTCGATCTCCTGGATGGTGGAGAACAGTGGCTTGCCTCCAAAGAGGTCAAGCGGTATAACCCTGCCGGCAGTTATCCGACGCTGGTTGTGGAAGAAGTCGTTGTCGGGTTTGATGAAGCCCGTATCCGGGAGGCGCTGCGATTGCCATGACTGCCGAGCAACTGTATGAGGTCCTTCAAAAGTATGCTGCATCGCAGGGCATCGAGCTGAACCAGGACCGCTCGTTTGTTCTTGATATTCTGACAGGGCTCCTCAGAAACGAAGCGCGGTATGGCTACCGTTCCTGCCCCTGTCGGCTTGCCAGTGGCAGCAAGGAGCAGGATCGGGATATCATCTGTCCCTGCATTTACCGCGATGCCGACATAGCGGAGTATGGGAGCTGCTATTGTTCACTGTATGTTTCGCATGACTGGAATGCATCATCTGCACCGCATCCGTTTGTGCCGGAACGCAGACCATTAACGCAATAGGAAAGAGGAATGCATGTTTCAGGAAATGGCTTCATTTGAGACGGTCAAGCAGGAGCGCTTTATCATCGAGCATATTTTGTGGGATGTCGAACCGAAAGATCTCATGGAGCCGCGACGTGTGCTCAGTCAGGACGGCACGAAGGAGCGCGGTCAGATCAAGGGATATGTTTTTTACATCGATGTAACAACCGGTGCCCCGCAGCTTTTTCTGTTGCGCCACACTGCTGGCGACTATGCCGAGACGGTCTGCCGCGTCGATGATGTGCCCGCCGATCTGTTGCAGGAAGCGGTTGCGGAGAACAGCGCCAAGGAATATTTCAAGATGTATCCGATCAATCAGAAGGTCAGAAACTGGCTGAAGAACGAACTGGCGGTTGAATAACGCCGCCCGCCACTGCTGCGGCGCTATTCACCATTCATGAACCGTTTCAAAAAGTTGAGAAAATCAGCGACATCATCGATAGCCTGCCCGAAGAGCCAGCCGGCAAAATAGGATATGGCCGAACCTCCCGCGAGGCACATGAGTCCCAGGAATATATCTCCCGTGGCGGTCATGATGTTCACCTCCCTTCGCTGTCATGCATGATCGGGATCCCCTTTGCCTCAGTTATCGTCACAATTGGCACGATGATAAATCTTTTTTTGCTGTGTTGTGATGGGGGGTATTCCCGACTTCCTGCTTTCAGTCTACCACTCAGGATGAGGATGTCAAGTTGTTGATATTGAAGATGAAAAATAGTTGTGAGCGAGCGGAAAAGATGCTAGAATATACAAATTGAGCGCGCAAAATATGCGCGTTTTTTTGTGCGTTCTTGACAGCGGAACGGCGGAACCGTTCACGAGGCAATTCCGGTCGGAATGTGTTATCCGATCAGATCCCTGAAGTGGCAAAGTACCGGGAACTCTTCCGGTTTGGATGCCGCAATCCTCGAATTGGCACAGACTTTGTGCAGCAGATGCCTGATGCCGTATTGTCGTGCCGTTCGAAGAATGGCGATGGTGTCGTCGATCAGGAGCGTCCGGTTTTTGTCAAAGTGAATTTCCTTTTCAAGGCGGGTCCAGAATTCCATCCACTCTTTTGGGCAGCCGATTTCTCCCGACGTGATGCAGCGGTCGAAGTAGTGGCCGATCGGAATCTTCCGCATCTTGAGGTCGAGCACCTTGTAGTGAGCATTGGTTACCAGGTAAATCTTCTTGCCGTGATTCCGGAGCATGGCAAGATATTCTTCCACATCGGGATGGATATCGATAAGGTGTCTGATCTGCTCTTTCAGCGCGGGGATGTCGAGATCGAGCTCTGCCGACCAGAAATCAATGTCGGTCCAGTTGAGGGTGTTTTCATGCGCCCGATAGAGATCCATCAGCGCTGCCTTGGCCCGGCCGAATGAGACGTTGTGCCGTTCGGCGTAGCGCTCCGGAACCAGGTGCTCCCAGAAAAAATCGTCAAAATACTTGTCCAGAAGCGTACCGTCCATGTCGAGCAGGACGCAATCAATATCGCTGAGGCGGATCATCTTCTCCCTCATACCAGGAATTGTCAATATAGAATTTGGTGCGGTTGAAGATCAGCTCCATGATATCGCGCAGCTCTTCGAACAGCTCCTCGTAGAGCGCCATGTCGGTCAGGTCCTCATCCGAAACGTCGTATGCATAATTGATTTCGTATTCTTTCGACACATCCTCACCGCCGATCGTTTCCCGTACTACGAGCGCCGGCTCGGTATCAGGGTACTCGCGCTCGATTTCGGCGAAAAGTTTATCGATGTCCGGGTAGCCGGTCATCATCGGCAGCTTGATCATGAAGTCGATGGTGACCGACGCATCCTCCACCTGCGGTTCGTCTTCTTCCTCCTCCTGTTTCGACATCGATAGGCTGGTCTGAAACGTATCGTATGCAAAGGAAATCACGGCGGTAATCGGATAGGGTTGCTCCATTTCAGGCAGCGTCACAAAAAAACGGCTTTCGCGATCCAGCGTAAACTGTTCGATAAATACCTGCATGTTATAAATGTCCACGAAATTTCTGGCAGACTCGGCAATACGCATCTGGACTTCTTCAAACCGTGTCATGATGCCTCCCTGTGATGAAAATCAGAAGAAGATGAAAAGGGAAAGACAATGAATCGCTCCTGTGCTGTAAGCCGTTGTCTTTCCTCTTGGCATGAACAGCAAGCACATTATAACATAAGGAATGGGAGCATCCCTGACATGCCGGCCGGTTGCAGTGATCACCGGCATTACCGGCGGATTCGGTTCAGCGCTCGCTGCTGCGTATGCGCGCGCGGGATTCCGGATCTACGGCCTGTATCGTTCCGCGGGGCAGCTGGCCTCCGCCCTGACGGCGGAATTCCCGGGGCAGGTGCAGACTCATTGTGTCGATGTCGGCAGCAGTCTGGAGATGACCGTTGCAGCCGAGCGTCTTTGTCAGTTCTGGGGCCGGGCCGATGTCCTCATCAACAATGCCGGCATAACACGCGATGCGCTCCTGGTGCGACAGCGCGAGGAGGATTGGGACGAGGTCATGCGTGTGAATCTCGGCGGCGCGTTTCATGCAACCAGGGCGTTTGTTCCGCTGATGAAGGACGGGGGACATATCGTCAACGTCTCTTCCTATTCTGGGCTCAAGGGCAAGGAGGGACAGGCAGCGTACAGTGCGTCAAAGGCGGCGCTCCTCGGTTTTACGAGGACTGCGGCGATTGAACTCGGACCATCGGGCGTGTGCGTCAATGCAGTGCTTCCCGGGTATCTTCCGGTCGGCATGGGGCCACGGGCAATCCATGCCGCCGAAGCGGCGGCTCACGCCAGCATGCTGGGAAGCCTTTCCGATCCGGCAGAGGCGGCAGAGTTCGTCTGCAATCTGACCCGCATGCGGGGCGTGACCGGACAGGTTTTCTGCCTGGACAGCAGATCCATATAGTTTCCCAAACGGGTTGCCATGAGCGGTTGCGACAGTTCGTATCAGGCTGCCGTTCAGTGCTACAATGAGGTATCATGAAGACTGCATATCTCGGCATCCTTGATTATCGCGATCCTTTATATGAGGTGTTTCTCGACAGGGTGTGTCCTGACATTACCGGCCCGTCTTTTCATGTCGACCGGATGTCGGGTGGAGGTGTCTACCGTTACACGGAGGAGCAAACCCGCCGCGCTCTTGTCGGAAAGTTTTTCCAGCTCGATGATGATCGCCATGAGCGGGTGGTCCGGATCAAGGGGGAGTATGACAAGCTCCGGACGATCCGTTCCTTCGGATTTGATGCCTTTCCGCATTATGTGGTGCAGCCCCTTGCCCGTGAAGAGCGCATCGGACTTGCGGTTGTTGAGGAGTTCATCACCGGCCGGGACCTTGACCACTATATCATGAAAGCGATCTGCAGGAACGGCCATGACTCGCTGAAACGGCGTCTTTCGGCCCTCGCGGGATTCCTTCGCGCCCTTCATGAGCGTACCGCCACGCAGCAACCGGTTGTGCCGGATCCGATCAGCGGGTATTTCCGGAAAGTTGTTGAAAAACTGCATCGCCAGACGGTCTTGGGCAACGACGAACGAGCATGGGCGCTTCGTCTGATGGACCGCTGGCTGCTCCGCATGGATCTTGAGCGTGAAACCCGTGTGCTGGTGCATGGTGATGCAACTCCGACCAACTTTATTTTTACCGGCGGCAGCAATGTGGTTGCGATTGATCTGGAACGCATGCAGGAGTCGGACTGTATGTTTGATGTCGGCATGATCTGCGGAGAACTGAAGCATGCGTTTCTCTGGCGGAGAAACGACCGTTTTGCCTCAGAGCCGTACATTCGGCATTTTTTGAAGAGCTATGCGGCGTATTTCCCTGATCCGAAAGATGCGTTCAGGCGCATAACGAGGAGAAACCCGTTTTTCATGGCAATGACCGAATTCCGCATCGCCCGTAATGACTATCTTGACTGGACCTATCGCCGGCATCTTGCCGTGGAGGCGCTGGAATGTCTCAAGTGGGGGTTGAAACTGGGATGATCCGGGCGGTTTTCTTTGATCTCTACGGCACGTTGATTGACATCAGGACTGATGAGGGCGATCGCGATGTCTACGCGCCGCTCGCACGGTATCTCAAGTATCATGGAGTGCATGTTCCGCCCGACGATCTTGAGGCAGCCTTTTTCTCGCTGGTCGAACGGCAGCTGAAAAAGAGCCAGGAGCGGCATCCCGAGGTCGATGTATACAAAGTCTTTGGGGAGATCATGGAGCGGTATGGAACCGGCCCATATGCCCGCCAGGCTGTCGTGGATGCTGCCATGCTCTTCCGCTCGCTGACCATGCGGCGTTTCGGCCTTTTCCCTCATGTGGCAGAAACACTTGCCCATCTGAAGGAGCGCTATCATGTGGGTCTTGTCTCTGATGCCCAGTGGGTGTTTACCGAGCCGGAAATGCGGATGCTCGGGCTCGATCGTTTTTTTGAGGCTATCCTGCTTTCGTCCCGATTCGGCTACAAGAAACCGGATACCCGCCTCTTTCGCGAAGCGATGCGGAGGGTCGGGGTAAAGCCGGAAGAATCGGTGTATATTGGCGACAATCCGCCGAAGGACCTGGTCGGATCGAAGTCGGTCGGCATGAAGTTTATTCTGTTTCAAAGTGAGTGGCGGGAGTGTGAAGGATTTGCACCGGATGCATGGCTGGGACATTATGCAGATCTTCCTCCGATACTGGATCGTTTCAGTTCTGAAACAGTAAAGAGTGAACGGTGATGAGTGATCGGTAAAGCGAAAAGAGAGAAATAGTGTATGAACGGAAGGATATGATAATACGGAGCAGAGGCGTTTTTGTCAGCGGCACGGATACCGGAGTCGGTAAAACGATGATTGCCGCTGCGCTGATCAGGAGCATGCGCAGGCGGGGAGTGCGGGTGGCTGCCTTGAAGCCGGTTGAAACCGGCTGTCTGCAGGAAAACGGCACGTTGATTCCCGCGGACGGTCTGTTTCTGCGTGAGGCGGCGGGGCTTTCCCTGCCGGTCGATCAGATTGTTCCGGTTCGCTATGCAACGCCAGCCGCTCCGATGGTTGCTGCCCGCAGGGAAGGATATCCGGTTGATCTTGAAGCGATCCATGAGGCATTCGACAGTCTGACGGCATCTTTTGATTTTGTGGTGGTTGAGGGCGCTGGCGGCCTGATGGTGCCGATCAGTGACCAGAGCGGCGGATATTTCATGATTGATCTCGTCAGGGATCTTGGGCTGCCGTTGATGCTTGTTGCGGGGACGCGGCTCGGAACGATCAACCATACGCTGTTAAGTGTCCGGCAGGCTGATGCAGCGCGCATCCCGATTGCAGGGGTTGTGCTGAATCAGATTGTGCTGCCGGTCAATGATCCTGCTGAGCTGACGAATCCGGCACTGCTGCGCGAACTGCTCTCGGTTCCGGTAGTCGGACCGTTTCCGCACTGCACGGAAAAAACAATCGCCGGAATCGATGCTGCTCTCGAAGCAGTCGATCCCGGCGATCTGATGGAAGTTATTTCGGGTTGTTCTGATCGTCCATCTTGATGATGATGGGCGGAAATTTCGACGTTTCAACATCTTTCAGATAGCAGTAGGCAAAAATAATGATCTTGTCACCTACCGCTCCCTTGCGCGCGGTCGGGCCGTTCAGGCAGAATTCGCGCGACCCCGGCTTCCCCGGAATGGCGTATGTTTCAAAACGCTCACCATTGTTCAGGTTGCTGATCTGCACCTGCTCGAACGGCAGAATATCCGCCATTTTCATGATATCGCTGTCGATCGTTATGCTGCCTTCATAGAGCAGGTTGGATTCGGTAACCGTAGCCATATGAATTTTTGAACGTAAAAAACATCTCAACATCGGATGGTCCTCTCGATTTCTGCAGAAATAACGGGTCCGCCGGTGCGCGCCCGCAGGTGGTTACTCAATAATCTTCGGTACCCGGTAAAAACGTCCGGTAGCGTCCGGCGCGTTCCGTAAGGCCTCTTCTCGAGGGAGCGGCGGACGGATTGAATCCACCCGGGTCACATTTTTGAGCGGAATGACATGCGAGGTCGGCTCGACGTCTCCGGTGTCAAGATTGTTCAGCTGTTCCACATACGCGATGATTGCATTCAACTGATCGCCATACGTCGCAGTCTCGGTTTCCGAGAGGGAGAGGCGCGACAATCGGGCTATATGGTGTACATCGTCACGGGTAATCATTCAATCTAGACCTTTTCAAGATTTGCCATTTTTACGGCCAGGCGTTTCAGGCCGACGCTCTGGAAATTGACCGTAATCTTGGTGTCCTCACCCTCACCGCTGCAGTCACGAACAACGCCGATGCCCCACGAGGGGTGCTTGACGCGGCACCCGACGATATACAACGACTTTGGCGCCTTCGGCAATGCTTTTGCCGGAGCGGCAACCGCTACCGGCTGGGAGCAGGTGCGCTCGACCCGTTCGCAGTCTTTCGGGCGGATATCCTTAAGAAATCTCGACGGTTCCTGATCCTGGATCTTCGAATACAAGCGACGTCTTCGGGCGCTTGAGAGGAAAAGACGGTCTTTTGCCCGGGTCATGCCGACATAAAACAGTCGGCGCTCCTCCTGTATTTCACGCGGGGAATCCATAGCCTTGAAATAGGGGAGAATACCCTCTTCGAGCCCGACGATAAACACCGTCGGGAACTCAAGTCCTTTGGCGCTGTGCAGGGTGAGCAGCGATACTCCCTTTGATTCCTGCAAATGATCCGTCGCCGACGAAAGTGCAGCCCGGTCGAGGAACTCGCGTACCGGAATCCCCTCAGCGGACGAAACCAGCTCGAGCACATTCTGGATGCGCTCGTCTTCGAGATCGTTCAGATATCCGGAGCGTTCAACGATATCTTTCAGCATGTCCGCAGCGGTCTTGTGCGGGGTGTGCGCAAGTTTCTCGATGAGATGGACAAATTCGCCGACCTTGTCCTTGAATGATGCGGCAAGGCTCTGCGACTTGAGCATCAGCTTCATCGTGCGGAACATGCTGGCACCCTGTTTCTTGGCCTCCTGCTCGACTTTGGTGATAGTCGACACCCCGATCCCGCGCGGCGGGCTGTTGATGATGCGCCGCAGACTTACGTTGTCGTCGCTGTTCGTCACCAGCCGCATGTACGAGAGAATATCCTTGATTTCCTTGCGCTGGTAGAAGCTGATGCCGCTGATGACATGGTACGGAATGTGCTCTGCCCGCAAGGCATCTTCAATGGCACGCGCCTGGATGTTTGTCCGGTACAGGACTGCCACATCGCGGTATTCGCACTTGCCTTTAAGGTAGAGATCCTTGATCGAACGGGCAACCTGTTTTGCCTCTTCATCTTCGTTCTGGACCAGGCTGTAGCAGACTTTTTCGTCCGATCTGCGTTCTGTCCAGAGCTGCTTTGCCTTCCGGTCCTTGTTCTGGGCAATAACCGAACCTGATGCATCGAGAATGCTCTGCGTCGAACGATAATTCTGTTCGAGCTTGATCACCTTCGCCTTCGGATAGTCTTTTTCAAAGTTCAGGATATTGCTGACATCGGCGCCCCGGAAATAATAAATGCTCTGATCGTCGTCCCCGACAACCGAGATGTTGTTGTGCCCGGAGGAGAGCAGCTGCATCAGGCGATATTGCGCCCGGTTGGTATCCTGGAATTCATCGACGAGCAGGTATTCGAAGAGGCTGGTATATTTCTTGAGAATTTTCGGGTTTTCTTCCAGGAGCTTGACGGTCAGCATGATCAGATCATCGAAGTCCAGGGCATTGGCACGCTTCAGTTCATGCTGGTATTTGAGATAGGCGCGGCCGAGCTTCTCGTCGAAACTGAACCCGTCCCCCCTTGCCAGAAAATCCTCCGGAGTAATGAGCTGGGCTTTCAGCATGCTGATCCGCGAGACGACCCCTTTGAAGAGTGCTTCGTAAATATTGAACTCCCGGAGAATATGCCGGATAAGACTGCTCTGATCATCGTCGTCATAGACGGTGAAATCCGGTTTGTAGCCGAGTGCGGCGATTTCCCGGCGAAGGATGCGGTTACACTGGGAATGAAAGGTGCCGACCCAGAATCCCTTGTTGTCTGCGGTGATGTGCTGGCCGATGCGCTGCTTCATCTCGTTTGCCGCCTTGTTGGTAAAGGTAACGGTGAAGATGGACGCAGGCGGGAGTTTTTTCTTCTTTGCCAGATAGGCGAATTTGCGGGTAATGACGCGCGTCTTGCCGCTACCCGCACCGGCGAGGACAAGGAGCGGTCCATCACAATGCTGGATAGCCAGGCGCTGCTCATTGTTGAGATCGTCTAACAGGACATCTTTTGCCATGGCATTACTCCCTTATTTTACCATATTTCCTGCCGTGTTGCAGAACCGCAGCATTATTCGACGGTGACACTTTTTGCAAGGTTCCTCGGCTGATCCACATCGCAGCCGCGCAATACCGCTACATGGTATGCCAGCAGCTGAAGCGGAATCGTCAGCAGAACGGTATTGAGCAGATGGTTGTTCGATTCGATCGAAAGCATATGCTGCGCAAGCTTTCGTACATGGTCGTTGTCTCGTGTTGTCAATGCAATAAGCCTGCCGCCCCGGCTCCGCACTTCTTCCATGTTGGAAAGGACTTTTTCGAGCAGCTTGTCCTCAGGAGCGAGCACCACAACAGGCAGCTCTTCATCGATCAGGGCGATCGGACCGTGCTTCATCTCGCCGGCAGCATACCCCTCCGCATGGATATACGATATCTCCTTGAGCTTGAGCGCTCCTTCCAGCGCAATCGGGTAATGCACTCCCCTTGCCAGATACAGGAACCCCCGGGCCTTGACGAAATCCTTTGCAATCGCCGCAATGTCGGAATCATGCGCAACGGTGTTCTCGACCTGCGCCGGAAGGCGGAGCAGGTCTTCAAGCATCCGGCCGGCCTCGGCGGACGGCAGTGTGCCGCGATTGTTGGCGAAGGCTATTGCGAGGAGGTACAGCGCAACAATCTGGGTGGTGAATGCCTTCGTGGAGGCAACACCGATTTCCGGGCCCGAGTGGGTATAGAATACTGATTCCGCTTCGCGCGCAGCGCTGCTGCCGATCACGTTGCAGATGGTCAGCGTTCTGGCGCCGAGACGCTTCGCTTCCCGCATCGCAGCAAGGGTGTCGGCGGTTTCTCCCGACTGGGTAATGGCTATGAAGAGCGTCCTGTCCGACAGAATCGGCTGCCGATAGCGGTATTCCGACGCAATGTCCACATCAACCGGAATCCGCGCGAGTTCCTCGATCATGTATTTGCCGACCATGCCGGAATGGTATGATGTGCCGCAGGCGACAATGACGATCCGGTCAATCGATGCCATGAGCTCACGGGTCATGCCGAATTCCTCGATCACGACATCGCTCCGTTCAGCGGTAATGCGGCCGCGAATGGTGTCGGCAATGGCGCGCGGCTGCTCGTAAATCTCCTTTAGCATGAAGTGCCGGTAGCCGCCTTTTTCCGCCATGGAGGGACTCCATGAGATCGTCACGATCGGTTTGTTCACCGGCTGTCCGTCAAAGTCGGTAACGATGACTCCGTCCTTGTGCAGGACCGCCATTTCTCCATTATCAAGAAAGATGACCTGCTTTGAGTGGTTGAGAAACGCCGGAACGTCGGAGGCGAGGAAATACTCCCCGTCGCCGAGACCGACCACAAGGGGGCTCTCCTTTCGGACCGCAACGATCTTGTCCGGTTCCCGCTCACTGACCACTGCAAAGGCAAAGGCTCCCTTGATATCGCGGATTGCCAAACGGACCGCATCTTCGAGCGTACGTCCGGACGCATGCCTGCTGACCAGATGGGCGAGGACTTCCGTATCGGTCTCTGAGGTGAATGCGTATCCTTCCTGCTGGAGCTGTGCCTTCAGTTCGACATAATTCTCGATGATGCCGTTATGCACGAGGACAATGTCTCCCGACCGGTGCGGATGCGCGTTTTCGTTGGAGGGTTTTCCGTGCGTTGCCCAGCGGGTATGTCCGATCGCCAGGTCGGCGGACAGCGCAAGGGAGCTGACGAGCTGATCAAGCTGACTGATCTTTCCCTTGCAGCGCTTCACTTCCAGCCCATGCTCCGAAAAATAGGCGATGCCGGCCGAATCGTAGCCGCGGTACTCCAGTTTTCTCAAACCGTCCATCACCACCGGAATGGCATTCTTGTTCGCACCGATGTACCCGATAATTCCACACATATCGCATGTTCCGCCGGACGCAGCGCCTCGGCGGATCTCCTTTCAGCGTCCCTTTTTTCTCCTGTTCCGCGGCGCGTGGCGCGGAACCCATCCCTCGATATTGATCTGGCTGGTGCGGCTCAGCCCGAGCGCCAGAGGAGGGACATCTTTCGTGATCGTCGATCCGGCGCCGACATACGCGCCCTTGCCGACGGTAACCGGAGCAACCAGCTGCGTGTCGCTGCCGATAAAAACACCGTCTTCAATCACCGTGGCATGCTTGTTCAGCCCGTCGTAGTTGCAGGTGATCGTCCCGGCGCCGATATTGACACCCGCACCCACTTCGGCATCGCCGATATAGCTCAGATGCGATGCTTTCGATCCGGTGCCGATATGCGACTTTTTTATTTCGACGAAATTGCCGATCTTTGCCTTCTCGCCGATGAGCGTCGCCGGCCGGATATGGGCAAACGGACCGACCGAGGCATGGTCACTGATAACGGCGTCTTCCATGACCGTGGAATCCTTGATGGTGACCGCATTGCCGATGGTGCAGTTGCTGATGCGGCAGTTGGGATAGATTACGCAGTGATCGCCGACGACCGTCTTGCCTTCGATATGTACGCCGGGATAAATAATCGTGTCCCTGCCGATCTGTGCAGCAGGATCAATGAACACCGAGTCACGGTCCATGATCGTGACCCCGTTCAGCATCCACCCCGATGCGATCGAGCGTCGGAGGGAGAGCCCCGCTGCGCAAAGATCCTCGCGGGTATTTATGCCGGCATACTCACCGGCGGATCCGATAAGGTGAGCGCCGACCTTCAGTCCCTGACGCACGGCAATGCTGACGATGTCCGTAAGGTAATACTCGCCTTTGGAGACATTGATCCGGATGCGCTTCAGCAGGGCAAGGGCCTCTGATTTCATGGCATAGACACCGCTGTTGACTTCGCGGATTGGCAGTTGCTCCGCGGTTGCATCGCGGTTCTCGACGATGCCGACCACCTGCCCGTCTTTGCGGAGGATGCGGCCGTATTCATGCGGAGGGTCTGCCAGAAAGGAGAGGAGTGAGACCGATTCCCTGCGGACTGCATGCAGCTTCACAAAGCGCCTGAGCGATTCAGCGGCGAGCAGCGGCGTGTCTCCATTGACGATCAGGACCGTGCCGGAATACGTACGAAGAAAGCGGGCAGCCGCCCTGACGGCATCTCCGGTTCCCTTCATCTTCTTCTGGACGGCGAATGTGATATTTCTGCCGGCAAGCGCTGTGCGAACCGTCTCTCCCTGCGGATTGACGACAACGATGGTTTTTGCCGGATTCAGCGGGGTGACTGCATCGAGAACATGGTTGATGATCGGTTTGCCGAGCAGCGGGTGCAGAACTTTCGGCGTTTCGGACTTCATGCGAGTACCCAGCCCGGCGGCTAGTACGATAACGGCAAGACTCACGCGTATGCTCCTTTGTCTGGTCGATCTGGTGCTGTTTCCCGCGGAACCATTCCGCAGGTACGGTGCCGTTTTATCTGCTACTCCTGATCCTGCATGTCAAAGTTCGCATAAACATTTTGTACATCGTCGTTGTCTTCCAGCGCATCCATCAGCCGGAGCAGCTGGGCTGCGGCTGCTCCTTCAACCGGCACGGTATTTTTCGGCACCATCGTAATTTCGGATGATGCGATTGCGATATTGTTTGCGGTCAGGGCCGCCTTGACCGGCTCGAACATCTCGGGTGCAGTGATGATCTCGAAGTCATCGTCAGGATCGCTCTTCATGTCTTCAGCCCCGGCTTCCAGGACAATCGTCATGAGCGTATCTTCATCGGCGGCGCTGCGTTCGACAAAAATGGTTCCCTTTTTTTCGAACATCCAGTTCACACAGCCGGATTCGCCGAGATTGCCGCCGTTTTTCGAGAGAATATGGCGGATTTCACTGACCGTACGCACCTTGTTGTCCGTGAGCGTTTCGATCAGAATGGCGACGCCTGCGGGCCCGTAGCCTTCATAAATGATATCTTCATACACAGAACCGGGCAGTTCCCCGGCACCCTTCATGATCGCCCGTTTTACGTTGTCGGCGGGCATGTTCACTTCTTTTGCCTTATCAATGGCTGTTCTCAGACGCGGATTGCCATCGGGGTCGGAACCACCCATCTTTGCCGCGACCGCAATTTCCTTCACAATCTTGGTGAATGCCTTGCCGCGTTTTGCGTCGATATCAGCTTTTTTGCGTTTGATTTGCGCCCATTTGGAATGTCCAGCCATGTGAAGCCCCCGTCTCTAAATATGGAACAGTCAGTCAGCGGTCAGTTCGGCCTTTCGGCTCTCTTGCATTGACTCGCAGCAGCGAGATTCGAGAAAAAACAACCATTGGTATGGTACTGAAAAGGCGCCATATTAGTCAAACAGTTACGGCTTTTTCACGGACCGTGGCGGTGCAGTCGGACCGAAGCGGAGCATGCAATGCCAGCCATGGAGCCAGTGCCTCGGTGGACGGCAGCACGAGAGCAATCCACCCTGAAAATGCGCGGAAGGGAGAGTGCGGACAGGTGCCCGGCAACCGCACGCCATGCGATCGCACCCACAGGCCGACACGGCCAGGTTCCTTCCTTGATGCATCTGATCAGGGCGTTTACACGCCTGCTTCTGAGAGGGCGGAGCCGCAGGAGCAGTGGCGATCGGGACTGAGCGCGAGAATAGCGGTACGGAGCAGGAGGCGCAACTGCACCGATGCCTCTTTCATTGCGTCTATGACCTCTTTTGCGGTAAGGTTTTCGTTTTTCAGTCCCGCAGCCGGATTCGTGACAATGCAGATGCCGCAATAACAGATTTCCGCTTCGCGTGCAAGGACCGCTTCCGGCATGGCTGTCATGCCCACGATGTCTGCGCCGATCATGGCGTAATACCTGATTTCCGCAGCCGATTCAAGGCGAGGACCGTTCGTACAGACATACGTTCCCCGGTCAATCACGATTTCGTGCGTTTCGGAAGCCGCCCTGATCACCGTCGTCCGGAGACCGGAGCAATAAGGCTCTGAAAAATCGACATGCATGACCTGCCCGCTGTCGAAGAAGGTTCCGGCACGGGCGCCGACGGTCATATCGATGATCTGGTCCGGAACAACGATGGTGCCGGGGTTCCATTCGGTATGCAGACTGCCGACCGCTCCGATCGAGAAAATGCGGTCAACGCCGAGCTGCCGGAATGCGGCAATGTTTGCGCGGTAGTTGATCCTGTGCGGGGGGATTTCATGGTTTGCGCCGTGGCGCGGCAGGAAAAAAACCGGTCGTCCGTCAATCTCGCCCTCGGTTATAGGGGCAGACGGCATCCCGAACGGCGTATCGATGGTTCTGGTTTCGACGACATGCAGCCCCTCAAGCTGATAGACACCGCTGCCGCCGATCAATCCGATTTTCATCGGATTATTGTAGGGAATGCATTCCGGTTTCTGCAACCGGGCTGCTGTGGTAATATGAAAGCTATGAATGGGGAGGATGACATGGTCGATACCGGACTCTTGTCGGATGTGCTGAAGAAAACACTCTCGCAGGGCGGCGACTATGCCGACGTGTTTGTCGAGCGCCGCTTCAGCACAGCGGTTTCCCTGGAGGACGACAAGATCGAGAAGGTGCTTGCGGGAATGGATGCCGGTATCGGTGTCCGCCTTGTCGTGGGCAGCATGACGGCGTTCGCTTTCAGCAACGATTTTTCACGCGGCACTTTGATGGGGATTGCGGACACGCTCCGGACTGCTGCGCGGGAGCTGCTGCGCGGAAATGCTGCTGAGCCGGTGCTGAATCTGAAGGTGTTGCGCCCGACGATATCCAGCATTATCCGGCTTCATCCGGATACGGTGTCTCTGTCGGAAAAGGTGGCTCTGGTAAAACGGGGCAATGGCGTGGCGCGCGGGTTTGATGCGAGTGTCCGGCAGGTGCATGTGGTGTACCGCGATGCGGTTCAGTCGGTGAAGATCGTCACGTCGGACGGCGTCGTTGCCGAGGACGAGCGGGTATATACCACGGCAATGGTGCATGTCGTGGCGGGTGAGAACGGAACGATCCAGACAGGCTATGAGCCGGTCGGCGGGCTGGTGGGCTATGAAATTTTCGAGAGCGTTCCGATCGAAACGGTTGCACAAAAGGCTGCCGACCGGGCCGTGCGCATGCTGCATGCGCGCCGTGCACCGGGGGGGCGCATGCCGGTGGTCATCTCTTCGGAAGCGGGCGGCACGATGATTCATGAAGCGATCGGGCATGGACTCGAGGCGGATCTCGCGCAGCAGGGACTCTCGATTTATTCCGGCAAACGTGGGCAGCAGGTGGCAGCCCCGGTCATCTCCGTGGTTGACGATGCGACCATCCCGAACAAGCGGGGCTCGTTTGCCTTTGACGATGAAGGGGCTCCGTCCCGCCGCACGGTGCTGGTCGAAAACGGTGTGCTGAAGAGTTTCATGTATGACCGGTATACGGCGATGGTGGATAAAACTGTATCTACGGGCAACGGCCGCCGTGAATCGTATGAGCATAAACCGATCCCCCGCATGACCAATACGTTTATTGTTCCCGGCGGGGCTGATCCTGAAACGATCGTCCGCTCCGTCCCGCGCGGGCTTTTTGTGAAGAAGATGGGCGGCGGGCAGGTCAATACCATTACCGGTGATTTTGTTTTCGAGGTCCAGGAGGGCTACCTGCTTGAGAACGGACAGGTCGGGGAGCTGGTGAGGGGAGCAACGCTCATCGGCAACGGTCCTGAAGTGCTGCAGTCGATCGATATGGTCGGCTCAGACCTCGGCTTTTCGATCGGGACCTGCGGCAAGGATGCCCAAGGGGTTCCGGTTTCCGATGCCATGCCAACGCTCCGCATCCCCGAGATCGTGGTGGGCGGTGAGGTATCATCCTGACTCTGTCAGTGTGGTTAATAAACCACAGTATGAGCATTTCTGCCGCCATCACCATTGGGTAACCGTTTGATTTCATTTGTGATACTTTCTGGCATTGTATTTGCTTTTCAATCAGCTCCATTATGACAAGACTCCAGAGAACCATACGTCATGAAGTGACTTTTTCGGGCGTCGGTGTCCATACCGGCCGGCCGGCGACGGTTCGGCTGCGACCGGCTCCGGCTGACAGCGGCATAGCCTTTTACCGCACCGACAAAGACATGCTGATCCGGGCGAATCTGCATGCGGTTACCGAAACATCGTTCTGCACGACGATCGGCACTGGGCAGGTTCATATCCGGACGGTCGAGCATCTGCTGGCGGCTGCGGCTGGTCTGGGCGTTGATAATCTTTTTGTGGATATCGACGGGCCTGAGGTACCGATTCTTGACGGCAGTGCGCTCGGAATTGTTTCCTCCTTGCTCGATGCAGGGATCGCCCGGCAGGGCAGGGTCATGCCGCATATCCGCATCACACAACCCCTGATCTATGAGGATTCCCATGCACGCGTCTCGGTCGTTCCGTATGAGGGCCGACGCATGACCTACCGTATCGATTTCAGCAACGGCCTTCTGGGGCATCAGGAACTCCGGCTTGAGTTGAATGAACGCTCCTTCACCGAGGAAGTGGCGCCTGCCCGCACGTTCGGGTTTCTGAAGGATGTCGAAATGCTCAAGGCGAATGGGCTTGCCCGGGGAGGGTCACTCGCCAATGCCATCGTCATCGGCGATGAGGGGGTTCTGAACCCTACCGGCCTCAGATATCGCGATGAGTTTGTCCGCCACAAGATGCTTGATGCGGTCGGCGATTTTTCGCTCATCGGCATGCCGATCATCGGACACATTACGCTGGAGAAATCCGGCCACAAGGCGAACACCAATTTCCTCAAGCGTCTTCTCGCCGCACCGGAAACGTACACTGTCGTAACCGATTTCAATCACGCAGCGACGATAGCCGCCATCTGACATTTTTTATCTTCCCGATTTGCCGGATGCTTTCCTCACCATTATCTTGCCAGGAGTGTGTCGAGGCCGCTCTTTTCTGAGCCACCAGAAAAGGGGGATATGAATTACCCTGGAATTGTCATTGGATTTGACCCTATAACGCTCCGAGCCTGTCCTGCCGGGATAGTGACAATTCTGGGATTATTACCAAACGTGTTCATTTCAGGTACAATTACGGTATCGAATCACCATTGTCATCACAAAGGGATTCCTTTGCGTGCGGCACGACAGGATGAGTGATGGTGCGTGTCCTGGCGCGCTCCTGACAATTCCCGGCTGAACAGGTAGGAACACTAACTCAGGGAGAGGGCTGTCAACCATGAGCATCAAAAAAAGAATCCAGATTCTGCTTGCCTTCCTCGTCGGGGTGCCGCTGATCCTGATGTTGTACGAAAGCTACCAGACCAGTCGGAACACACTCATTGCCGAGATGAAAAAGGAGACGCTCCAGGTTGCAAAGCTCGAGACCGCTGAAATCGACCTCATATTTGCCCCCCCCCGGCTGGTTGCCGAGAGCCTTGTCCGCGCGCTCGAGACCGATCCTGTTTTGAAGGCGGACACGATCCGCGAACTGCTTCGGAGAACTCTTCGGGAGTCCCCTGATATCTATGGCCTTGCAGTCGCCCTTGATCCGGCCGAGACTCCCCTGAAACGCTTTGCCCCCTATGTGTTCCGCAAAAAGGGGGTGGAGACGGAGATTGTCCTTCCGTACGAATATACCCGATATGACTGGTATCAGAAGCCGCTGGAACGGTCGCGGGGACAATGGATCAGCCCGTATTTCGGAGAAGGCGGCGAAGTTCTCATGGTGAGCTATGTGGCTCCGCTCAGACAGAAAGACCGGATCGTCGGGATGGTAGCGGTTGATCTCTCCCTTGACGAGCTGTTGAAAAGACTCTACTTCCTGAAGCCCGGCGGCAGCGGGACGGTCTACCTTATCAATCCTTCCGGGAAGATTCTGGCGCACCCTGCCTTGAAGGCAGTCGCCGATGTTGCAAACAGCCAGGAGCTCGGCGAACTTACCGCGCTGATGCGCCGCGCCGGAGTCGACACGGTGGAAATGAAGGATCCGGTCACCAAAAAAACATCCTGGATCGTCGAGTCCCCGATTCCATCGCTTTCGGCGAAAAACGGCGGCGGCGACTGGTCGCTCATTGTCAGCTGGCCGATCGAAGAGCGGTTGGGTTCTCTGAATACCATTGCCCGCAGAATGCTGGTACTCTATCTGTTTCTCGGAGGAGGCGCAATCTGGTTCCTGAACAGGACGTTCAACGATGCGATAACCCGTCCGCTCAGGCAGCTGGCTGAGCAGGCACGGCAGTATGCGAGCGGCGATTTCAGGAATCCCGCTCCAGTGGTGCATGAAACCGAGGAGCTGCGTGAGCTGGGCATGGCGCTGACCTCGCTGGGAGAGGCGCTCAAGGGAAAAGAAATGCCGGACCGGACCGCCGAACGGGATGATCAACAATGAATCTGGCGATGCTGCTCCTCGGGCCAGGAAATCTTCGGCGAAATCGTTTGTACATTATGGCGCTCGGCATACTGCTCGTTGCGACCGGATTATTTATCATAATTGACGCTTCCGATACGGTTACCCTGATCACGCTTGAGGCATTCGGATGGGTCATGGTGGTCATGGGGCTCGCTAAGATGGCGTTTTCCATTCTTGCGAACGGCGGCGGGATGCCGTCGTTTTTCGGGTTTCAGGGGCTCGTGTTTGTGATTCTCGGCATTGCCATCGCAGACTTTCCGCACCAATCCCAAAATGCGATCCCGTGGCTCTTTGGTCTGGCACTGCTCCTGAACGGCTTGTATCAGACGCTTTCCGCTGTAGTGATCCGGTATCCCCACTGGGGATGGTTTATTGTAAGCGGGGTGGGGCACCTGTTGTTCGGAGGACTGATTTTCCTGACGTGGAAGGACGCGATCTCATGGGTTGTTCCACTGTTTCTCGGCGGCGCATTGGTACTCATGGGAATAACGACACTGCGCATAGCCGTGCGCCTGGGACGCTACCTTCAGGGGAAAGAGGGGCTGACTCCGGAGATGGCGGTGCAGTATTTTCTCGATTTTCACGTTGCCGGCCGGTTCCGCGAGCAGTATCTGTCCGACGCTCCGGCAGCGCCTCCCGAGGTTGGGCAGAAGCACGATGATTTGCTGGTTCACGTCTGGACGCCGAGTACGGTTGCCAAAGTGGATCGCAACCCCAATCTGGTCGGTCGGTATGTCGCCACCCAGAATGCGGAGGGCAAATTCACCGTCGGCCACTCCGCGCTGGAGATGAAGCCTGATATATACATCAGTCATTGTGATGGCGATCCCACAGCATTCGACTCCGGCGATGAGGTCTGGAAAACCCTGAGAAGCAAGGATGTCCCGGGAGTCTATCTCCCGTCGTTTGAAGAGGAGATCAAGACCTATGTGCTGCCGTCCGCGACGATTCGCTATCGCAATTTCAGCGAAGCGCAGTTGCGGACATTCTGGGCGCTCTACCGGAAGATCAGTGCGTACAATTTTACCAACCGCAACTGTTCTGTCGCCGTTGCGCTCGCTCTTGAGTGCGCCCTCATGGGAAGCCTCGACAAGGGGAGGCGCTTCAGAACGTTGCTGTTGCTGCTGACGAACAAGGACCTCTGGGTAGCCCATTTCATTCGCTGGAAGGCCCGGGAAATGGTCTGGACTCCCGGCATGATGATGGACTATGCCATTGCGCTTCAGCGGGTCGTGGAGGAATAATGACGGACCCCGTCTCTGAACAGCCGGTTGAAGGTATTCGCGCTGACTCTCTGTCCGACCGCCTCTACGATGTCGGATTCTTCTTTGTGGAGGCGTTTGCCGCACTGGAAGTGACTGCGGTGATTGTTGCGAACGCCCGGATCACCGAAAGCCTGGGGCTTCCCGAAGAACTGTCGAGTTATATCATCAACAGCTATCTCTATCCGCTCTTCACGGTCATGCTGCTGATTTTCATTTTTTCCCGCCAGATCAAGCTCACCTTCAATCCGTTCCGCTTTTTTGTGTTCGGGCTTGCGGTGTTTGCCGGTGGGAATATCGTCTGTTCCCAGGCGGCAGTCCCTTTCTCGTTTTTTGCGGGGCGGGTCATCATGGCGGTCGGAGGTGCTATCGCCTTTGCCGGCCAGCTTTGGACGCTCAGTGTTTTTCACCGCTGGCGCATTGTGCGTCCGCTGGTTTGGGGTGAGGCGGGAACTGCCATCGGCGTGGTTGCCGGCCCGATTGTGGGAGCGCTTTTCGCCCAGTTTTCTCCGGAAGGCTGGAGGGATTTCTTCCTGCTCAATGCCGGACTCGGTGTTGTAACAGCGCTCTTCGCAGCGCTCGGTCTCTGGCGCCGGCAATGGGCATATGAGGATCATACCCCTGTAGCAGTTCCGGAACAGCGTGGCAAATTCGTCCTGCGGATCATGACATCCTGGCAGGTGGCGGTTTCGATACTCATTGTCGGATCCGAATATTTTTTTTCCGACTACCTTCAGGCAAAGGTGGGCAAGAGCCCGCTGTTTGTCGGTATCATGACGGTGCTTGCATCTGTGGGCGCCGTGATCGGGAGCCTCTGGGCTGCGCGCCTTCACGGGCGCCTCGAAAAACTGCCTTCGCGTTCTGCAATCGGTTTGCTGCTGTCGCTCGGAGTGCTTGCACTCTGTCTTGCATCGGGCAGTTTCCTTATGGCCGGGGTGCCCATTTTCGCCTCGGGGCTTTGCATGGGGCTGGCAAGCGTCAGCATTTACGCGTCCATTGTCGAATCGTCCGATCCGTCGCAGTTTCTGTCCCGTTCGATGATTTATTTGCTGGGCATGCAGTCCGGCAATGCCATTGGAGTGCAGTCGGTCGGCCTCTGCGAGGTCTGGCATCTTGGCGTCATGCCGACAGCGGGATTCCTGGCGGTCATTCCTTTTGTGATTACGATCGGTACGCTCTGGTATGCGCGCACTATCCGTTCCGTTGCTTCCAAATAGAAGCGGGTAATTGTTGCGATCAGTGCAGGCAGCCCAGAAGTTGTCTGCTATAAAAAAGGACTCGCCTGATAATGCGCTCCCATCTCAGACCGCTTATTTCTTCCGGCCTTTCTTTTGCATCTTCTGCTCATACATCAGTTTGTCCGCAGTGGTGAGAACATCCTCAATCGTTTCAGACGATGCGGGATCCCAGATGACGGCACCGACGCTCATGGAGACATCGAACTTCCGTCCTTTGCGTGCATTATGGGTCAGGACGGTCTGGAGAAGGCGCGACTGGAGCGTCTCCGCATATCCGGTGGTTGTCTCGAAGGCGAGCACGGCAAACTCATCGCCGCCGATCCGGGCGAGGATGTCGGCTTTGCGGAAGGTTTCGTTCATCACCTGTGCCATTTCCTGAATTGCCGCATCTCCCAGTTCATGACCGAGGGTGTCGTTGATCGTCTTGAGATTGTCCATGTCCATGAACAGGAGAAGGAGCTTTCTGCCGAGGCGTCTGGCAACGGACTGCTGCTGTTCGGCAAAGAAGAGAAATCCCCGGCGATTGAGCAGTCCGGTAAGCTCATCCTGCATGGCCCAGGTTTTCATGCGGTCCTCGAACTGGTGGCGTTCGCTGATATCCTTTGAAGTGACGAGGACGGCACTGAGCCGGCCCTTGTCGTCCTGCACCGGGGCCATGGTCTGCAGATAGTATCCGCCGTCGCGGGAACTCTGGTATTCCTCTTCAGCGACAACATTATTGCGCAGGACACGATTAAGAACGCTCTCGGTGCGTATCCACTCCTCGGGGGAGTGGATGTCCTGATAGTAGCGCCCGACAACCTCATGCTCCTGGAGGCCCATCCGGTCGAGGTGGGTTTTGTTCACGAACAGGAAGCGGCCGTCGCGGCCCAGAAGGTAGACCGAGTCTTTTGTCGAGTCCATCAGTGCCTTGAAGGGGTCAAGGTACGCATCGAGCATCTGGATGGTGTGCCGCGCAGGCGCAGGCGGCTTGATGGCTTCCTGATACTGCTTCACGAATGCCAGGGTGCTTCTGACGAGCAGTGCTACCGGAATGGCGAAGGCCGAGGCCACGAGCAGGGAGATGCCCAGAGACACCAGACCCTGCTGAGCCTGGTAGTGGGCGGTCAGCCGGAAAACGACGAGCGGTGCCAGAACACTCGCCGCACCAAGAAGCGCTGTCTTGATCACGAACCAGTACATAGCGTTTATTTTATAGTATGGATCGGAAGCTTGCTGCAAATGACGATATGGTTATTGCGTGATGGGGTTGACGGGGATGAAAGAAGCGAAAAAAAATGGGAATACCCAACATTCCTGCAGCAGAGCTTTGACCGATAACCACAACCTGATCGGCAAAGCCCTTTGGGTATCCCCAAGAAATCGTTCGTACGGAACTTATTTCTTCTTTGCTGCTGCCTTCTTTGCCGGAGCCTTTGCTGCAGCCTTTTTCGCCGGAGCCTTTTTTGCAGTTGCCATTCTTTCGCCACCTCCTTTCATCCTCCCTGAGAGCGGTCCCTCCGGGAGCGGAATAATGCCGAAAATCCCTATGCCCGTCCGAGCAGCGGGATCCGTTTGCCGGTCAGGATGCGCTTGATGCCCGCATCCTTGCGCTTCTTTGCACGATAGTCTTCTTCATCAAGCACGGTACAGTTTATGGTCTTCTGGAATTTGCGCTCGAAATTCTTCAGGCCCATGAGCAGAGCGGGTGTCGACGGGCCGACGACCAGCAGGTCGACGGTTGCAACATCTTCATCGTCTGCATAGGGACCGTAAATGAAGGCGATCTTGACGTCGTTGGCGCGAAGCAGGCTTTTCAATGCTCCGGGGAGGCCGAGTGATTTGGCAATGAGTTCTTTGAGTTCCGAAAAGAGGGAAGATTCCTTGTCCGCTTGGAAATACTTGAGGTTTGCGACTTTTTCGCTGGTGACGATGCCCATCTCTTCCAGCTTGTCGAGTTCCCGTTTGACCCCCGAGGGGTTTTTCCGGAGCAGCTTCGCTATCTCCCGGACGTAGAATTTTTCGTCGGGACTGTTGAGCAGAAGCGAGAGGACATCCGCCCGGATAGACGATGAGAACAGGCTTTTCAGCACGTGGTCATCTCCATATGTCAAACTCTATCAGAAGAAATGCAATTTGTCAACAAAAAAATCACATTTTGAAACGATAGTTCTCTTTCAGTGAACATTCACTTTCAGGCAACGACTGTTCTTGATTGTGATTTCTCCCTGAAAACCCTTGCTGAACGGTCATCTTTGGCTTGTTAATGATGACAATTGCCTGGCAGTGATTCACAAATCCGGAACAATAAAACCGGGATCAGGAACAATCGTTCATTATTGCGGAACAGAGTTGGAATACGCCGGCCGGCAAAAAAATCAGCGAAGGGCGCTGAAAAGCGAAGCAGGGGGGATCGCTCCCTCCCGTAAGATGCGGGGGGAATCTCCACAGAGATCCACAATGGTCGAAGGCAGGGAAGACGCTGCCGTACCGCCATCGATGAGCAGATCGATTCCGTGCGGGAAATACTCCCTGATCATTCCTGCGGTGGCGGCCGGCGGCTGGCCGCTGGGGTTGGCGCTGGTCGAGGTGATAGGAAATCCGGCCGCATTGACGAGATCGAAGGCAAACGACGGTCCCGGAATGCGGACGGCGATCTTCTGTTCATGCACAATGCCGTTGGTGAGGCCCGGCAGGGCAGGCAGAATGAGGGTAAGCGGCCCGGGCCAGAAACGGTCGATGAGAATTTCGGCCGTTGCGGGGACCGATGCGGCGAGCAGAAAGAGTTGTTCACGGTCTGCAATGATGACCGGAAGCGCCTTGTCCGGGGGGCGATGCTTGAGCACATAGATACGGTCGACCGCGTCTGCACGGTCGAACCGCGCCCCCAGTCCGTAAAAGGTTTCGGTCGGATATGCGGCAATTCCTCCGGCGTTCAGAACCGAAACAGTTCGGGCGATTGTGTCTGCAGACGGGGTGAGCAGATCCATGTATTCATTATACCTGACGGCATGCCGGGAGCCGGAATCCCGGGAGAGCGTTATAATAGGAAGATGGATTCGACGCTTCTGCTCGCAAAGCTTGGCATATCCATTATCGTCGTCCTCGGCCTGTCGTTGATTGCCGAACGCGTCAGTCCGCGTGTGGCCGGCGTGCTGTCCGGATATCCGGCAGGCATTGCGCTCAATCTCTTTTTTTTCGGCTACGAGATCGGGCCTGCTTTTGCAGCCCAGAGCGCCCTCTATACCCTTATTGGTCTGGTCGCCACCCAGGCGTTTGTGTACTTCTACTATGTTGCGTCCTCAGGGCGCCGGCCATGCGGCATTGCAGCCACATCGGCGCTCGCCTTTGCAGGGTATCTTGCGGTCATCTGGATTATCCGTCAGGCCCCGATCGGGGTCATTATGGCGACCGTTGTTGCCGTCTCGTCCGCGATCCTGTTTCTCCGTCTCTTCCGGCGCATTCCTGATCTGGTGATTGCCGACCGGGTACGGATTACGCATGGAGTAATGGTTGTCCGTGCAGGAACGGCAGCGGGCATCATTATCCTTATCACCGGTCTGGCGCATGTTGTCGGGCCCGAATATGCCGGACTGTTTGCGGCATTTCCCTCCACACTGTTCCCGATCATGCTCATCCTGCATGCTTCGTATGGAGCGCCGACTGTTCACGCGCTGGTAAAACATTTCCCTTCAGGACTCGGCAGTCTCATAGTGTATGATCTTGCTGTCTATGCGCTCTATGAGCCGCTCGGCATATGGTTGGGCACATTGAGTGCTTTTGGTATTGCAACACTGTATCTTCTGGGATATGCTGTATACGATTCACTTGCCGCCCGAAAAAAAAATCGTGTCAAGACATGCGGGGAGGAGCTATGAACTATCTGGACAACGAGCGCGGCATGCTGATGGAAATCCCGCTGCTTCTTTTTGCGTATGGGATGCTCTGTGCTTTTCTCATGCCGAAGGATATGTCAGGCAGCCCGCTGTTTTACCTGTTGGTTGCGGCAGGAGGCGCCGTGAGCTGCCTGCTGAGCATGTCCATTTCTCTGGACCGCTCAAAAGTTCTCGGCCTGCCGCTCTGTCTTGTCCTGTTTATCGGGTTTTCCGTGTTGACCATTCCTTGTATCCTGTGGGTCGGCGAAAGAGTTCTTGCCGGCTTTCTGCTCACGGGGCAGGCGCTTGCATCCTTCCTGATCGAGTTGAAAATCTGCGATATCCGCGATCAGCGACGGCGGCCGCGCGGCAACGATTGAGGGGAGTGTGTTCATGGCATGAAAGAGAAAAACGCACGACTGGTCTATTCGACGGAGCAGACGATTCCCCGGAAAGAGAAGCCTGCTGAGGTTGCACTCCAGAAGGCGGAAGTCGCCGCTGGTCAAAAGGTAATCGTCAAGCTCGACCGGAAAGGGCGCGGCGGGAAATCGGTCACCCTTATTGAAGGACTCCAGATGGCTCCGAGAGAAAAGGAAACGCTCCTGAAGCAGCTCAAGACCCGTCTCGGAAGCGGCGGTGCGCTCAAGGAAGGCGTGCTCGAAATCCAGGGCGATCACTGCAGCTTTGTCATGGAGCATCTCCAGGGTATCGGTTACCGGCCAAAGCGTTCAGGGGGCTAGCCCGCTCATACATCGTGCTCTTTAAGCTGGCGGGACAGATGTGCTACCATGAGACTGATGAACCGGTGTTGCCCTGAAGGAGGATCTCCCCATGAAACGAAAAAAGCCGTTTCTTGCCGCAGGTCTTGTCATCGCCATCTTCTGTCTTGCTGCTTCGGCATGTGCTGAGTCCGAACTCAATGCCCTGCTCAGCCCGTACCTTGCCAGCCATGAACTGCCATCAGTTGCCGCTGCGGTTGTGAAAGACGGCAAGGTAATCGCTGCCGGAGCGGTCGGAACCCGTCGGGCTGGGCAGAACATTCCGGTCACAGTCAACGATCGCTACCATATCGGCTCTGACACCAAGGCGATGACAGCCCTTCTGGTCGCCATGGAGGTGGAGCAGAAACGGCTGAAGTGGACGTCAACCGTCGGTGAACTGTTCCCCGAACTTGCCGCGAAAATGGACGCGGCATTTCGCGGCGTCACTGTCGAGCAGCTCCTTTCCCATACGAGCGGGGTTGCGCCCGATAATGACGATCTGAGAGAGCTGTTCGAGCGGGCGATTCTGGAGCCGGGCAATCTCGATGAAGTCAGATACGATCTGTTCAAACAGTGGTGCGGCACGCCATTGGCTGCCAAACCGGGATCAGGGTTTGCCTATGCAAACATGAACTACGTGATCGCCGGCATCATCGTGGAACGTCTTGCAAAGAAAACCTGGGAGGAACTTATCGTCGAGAAGATATATGAACCGCTTGGACTCAAAACTGCCGGTCTCGGCCCCCAGTCTTCTCCCGGACGGGTTGATGCGCCGCTTGCGCATGTGGTTATCGACGGGAAGCTCAAGCCGCTGTTGGCCAGCCCGACGTCCGATGCGCCGGCACTGATCGGCCCGGCGGGTGTGGCACATATGTCGATTCTCGACTTTGCGAAGTGGGCCGGATGGAATGCCGGCGAGGGCAAGCGGGGTCCGGCGCTGGTCAGTGCTGAAACACTGCGCCGGCTGCACACCCCGGTTGTATCGTTACCGGTGAAGAAAGATGCGCCTCCCGGCACGCCTCCCAGCGGAAAGTATGCTCTCGGCTGGGGAGAACTGATTGTGCCGGGGCTGCCGAATCCGCTCGTCTACCACGGCGGTTCCAATACCATGAATCTGGCGCATATCTGGCTCGACCCGAAGCTCGACTTCGCCATGGTCATTACCACCAATGTATCGACGCAGAAAGCGACCGAAGCGCTGAATGAAATTGCCGGGAAACTTTACAACCAGTATGCGCTGAAGAAGTAAGCACACATTATTGCATAAGCAGTCAAAGCCCCGGTCATGCAGCATTCGGACCGGGGCTTTTGCTGTTTCCAGGCATTTTTGCTGAAAAATTATTCTTGCAAATTAAAAATTAGTATTTTAATATTCAATATGATAGACCGAAAAATATTACAGGATATCATGGATTCATTACAGCACTTTCCTGTGGTCGGACTGCTTGGGCCGCGCCAGGTGGGCAAGACAACACTGGCTCGCATGGTACGGGAAAAGAGCGAGCGCTCATCTCTCTACCTTGATCTGGAGCTCCCTTCGGATGCAAACAAGCTGCGTGATCCCGAACTCTATCTTCGGTCTGTTGCCGGACAGCTCGTCATTATCGATGAAGTCCAGCGCATGCCGGATCTTTTTCCAGTTTTGCGCGCACTCGTTGATCAGGATCGCTCGGCAGGACGGTTTCTGCTGCTTGGATCCGCATCCCCCGATCTTATCCGCAACGCTTCGGAGAGTCTTGCGGGAAGAATTATCTATCACGAATTGTCGCCGCTTACCGTTGCGGAGACCGGGACTGAGCACCTTTCCCGGCTTTGGCTGCGCGGTGGGTTTCCGCTGAGTTTTCTGGCAAAGAGCGATGCGGCGAGTGTTCGGTGGCGCGAGGCATTTATTCGCACCTACCTTGAAATGGATATCCCGCGATTGGGCGTGCGCATCCCCTCGCCGCAGCTGCACCGATTCTGGACCATGCTGGCGCATATGAACGCCCAACTCTGGAACGCAAGCCACATTGCGGGAAGTCTCGGGATCAGCCCGCCCACAGCAAAGCGGTATCTCGATATTTTGCAGGAAACGTTTCTGGTGCGACAGCTGCTGCCGTTCTCAACAAATATCAAGAAGCGTCTGGTCAAGTCGCCAAAGATTTATCTGCGTGACACCGGCCTGTGCCACACCCTGCTTGGCGTCGGTACAGCAGAGCACCTTGCCGGTATGCCGTTGCTGGGAGCTTCATGGGAATCCTTTTGTGTGGAACAGATTGCACGACAGCTCCCGGCAGGTCAGCCGCTCTGGTTCTACCGGACAGCTGCAGGCGCCGAGGTAGATCTCGTTCTCCCCGATATCAACAACAAGCTGGTGGCTGTAGAAGTGAAGTACTCCTCCGCGCCCAAAATAGGGCGCAGTTTTTGGAATGCATTTGCCGACTTGTCATGCAAAAGAGGGTTTGTCGTGTATCCGGGGGCGGATACCTATCCGCTTGCAGAAAACGTGCAAGCACTTCCTGCCGCGCTCATTGGTGAACTTGTGCGTTCTCTTTCCGTCACACAGTGATAATCCGCAGTCCAAAGCACACACTGCCAGCTGATAACAAGCGCTTGACCCTCTGACTCTTTCCAGACAGCAGCGCGGTTGTTCTTGAACAAAGCCGTCGTGAAACTACCGGAATGCTTCGATAATGAAGACGAACTGCCGGAGCGCGGCGACCTGCTCCGGAAGCGGCTTTCCTGCCACTGCGTTCTGTTCGGGCAGCGGAAAACGGTCTTTCAGGGTCTCGATCAGATTGACCAGATGCGTCGCCTTGATCGCATAGCTGGCGTTTTCGGCCTCGCTATGTTTGGAGCGGATAATGCCGATAAGGTTTCCCTGCGCATCGAAGAGCGGGCCGCCGCTGTTGCCGCGCTGGATGGGCGCCGATATCTGGTACATCGTCAGGTTCCCCCTGACGCCGGACGTGGCGCTGATAATGCCGTTGGTCAGCTTGATGTCGTCGCCCATTGACGCCCGGAGCGGATAGCCCAGCACGAAAACGTTCTCCCCGATCTGCGCGATCTGCGGCCTCACCCCGAACGGAATCGGCGAAAACTTCGAAAACCCGGGATCATCAATCCGCAGCAGCGCCAGATCGTTCCGCGCGTCCTCTGCAACGATGCGCGCCGAATACGTGCGCGAAAAATTCCCCTCCACTCCCTTGACCCGTATTCTGGTAGCGCCGTTGACAACATGCGAGTTGGTTACGATCATGCCGTTTTCGGCGATGGCAAACCCGCTGCCCGACAAGACGCCGGCAGCACCGCCCTTGCTCAGCGGGAACAGCCGCAGCAGCTGGTACGATGTGGTGATCTGATTATTGTCGTATTTGTCGCCCATCTCATGCTTCACCTGCTCTTTTGGCACCGCGATAACAAAACTCAGGAGTCTCTTGGAGGTTATGCCGGCAACTGCTTTTGCCGAAGCGCCTGTTGGCAGAAATGCGAGTTTGAACAGGTATGCGCCCGGTGTCGACGTGGGCTGAAACTGTCCGATGCCCCTGCCGACAAGTTTGGCGTCCGAAGCAGTCAGTATGCAGCCATCGAACAGCGCGCCCGCGCGTTTGATGCCGACGCGGAATAAATCCTGATGCACCTTGCGCGAAACCTGCTTGCCGCTGCTGTCGTATATGGTTCTCGTATAGGTGAGGCTCCAGATGCCTTCAATCGGATCGAGCGGCGATTTTGCCGATGTGATATAGGTACGGAGCGATTCTTCCGTATCCGTGCATGCGGCCCACACCGTGTTCTGGCTGAGCAGCGGCCAGAGCAGAAGTATTGTGCAGAACAGAAACAAGCGTGGCATCACACGGTTCACGGCAGACCCTTTCCTGAAGCGGTATTCTTCTGATACCTGCCGACATGGCAGCATGTCGACACGTGAAAGTATATACGACGCGCAGCGCCGGCGCAAGACATGCGGCGTGACTACAGTGCGGGGGCATTCTCCATGCAATGTCGGCCCGGTTCATTGACAGTGCGCATATCGATTCTATAAAGTAGTGTTAAATACTACATTGGGGTTTATCCTATGAAAGTCATATCGGCAAGCGAAGCCAATCGGCAATTTTCAAAACTCCTTCGCGATGTCAGTCATGGCGCCACGATCACCGTTGTATCCCGCGGACAGGCGGTTGCGAACATTGTTCCGGCAAAAACCGGCACCGCCCAGCGCAACGCCGCACGAAACAAGCTTGTGGAGCGGCTCCGCGGCCAGAAAGCGGCGGGAAAACGCATGTGGTCGAGAAATGAGTTGTACGACTGATGAGAGTCGCGCTCGACACCAACATTCTTGCCTATGCGGAGGGACTTGGAGACAGAGCCCGTTGCGCCGCTGCCGCGGACCTTATCAGCACGCTTCCTGTTGATCGGGTTATTCTGCCTGCGCAAACCCTTGGAGAACTGTACCGCGTGCTGGTTGCAAAGGCGGGTCGCACGCCCGACGTTGCCCGTCAGGCATTGCTTTCCTGGGCGGACAGTTTTGAGGTGGCCGACTCGACCTGGCCGGCTTTTCAGTCGGCGTTCGATTGTGCGGCTGACCACAGCATGCAGATCTGGGATGCGCTCATTCTTGCCGTGGCTGCGGAGAATCGCTGCCGGCTGCTCATCAGCGAAGATCTGCAGGACGGTTTTATCTGGCGAGGCGTGACGGTTGTGGATCCTTTTCACGGCCGCCATATGCATCTGGTTGAAACAGCCATAAACAAATAATCGTCCGGCGCTCCATGCTGGGCGTTCCTCTGAAAAAGCCTCTGCCGCTGCCCCGCACCTGTTGACATCCTTCGGTTTTTTTGATACTTTGAGACTCAGTTTGTTCCCTGTGTGGGGGAGAGAATAATGCCAATTTCCTTGCTCATCGTTGAAGATCACCGCTTTGTCCGCGAAATGATCTGCCAGCGTCTTGCGTCGGTGAAGGACTTCACCATCGCCGGGCAGACGTTCAATGGCGCAGAGGCGGTAACCATGGCTGAGCAGCTGAAGCCCGACGTCTGCCTCATGGATATCGAACTGCCGGAGATAAACGGCATAGAAGCAACGCGCCGGATCGTTGCCGCCAACCGCAATGCAAAGGTCCTCGCGTTTACCGCAACGGACAAACCTGCGACCGTTGCCTCGATGATTCAGGCAGGGGCCGTAGGCTATGTCCTCAAAAACTGCAGCTCCCACGACCTGATTGCGGCAATCAGGCATGTAGCGCAGGGGCACACCTATTTCAGCGCCGAGTCGCTCAAGACCGCGCTGACCGGAATCCCTGCCTCCAAGCATGAACCCTCCCTGTCCAAACGGGAAATCCAGATTGTTGTTCTGATCTGCGGCGGGAAGACGACAAAGCAGATTGCGCAGATGCTCGATATCAGTATGCGCACGGTTGACTCGCATCGTTATCGCATCATGAACCGGCTTGCGCTGACATCGGTCTCAGAGCTTACACAATACGCGATCAGGCACAAGATAATCCCTTCAAAATAGGCTGTTTTCAAACATCCCCCAACGGTCCATTAGGTAGTTTCCGCAAGGCAGATTAGGTAGAAATACTTAAGTAGTTCTACGGATAGACACGCGCGCGAAAAAATGTTTTAATTGCGGAGCTGGAAAAAATGAAGCGGTAAAGAAGCACTCAGCCGTCACCAACAGTAGGCGCTCTGGAAGCGGCGGTCAGCAATCAGTCAAAGACAGGCAAGAGACAAAAGCAGGCGCCTGGCCTGAGGCGATAGGCAATAGGCCGGGGAAAATACTATGCAATTGTTTTGTTCTTCTTTTGCTGAATGCTGATTGCTGCCACGCTTAAATGCTGAACGCTGATAGCTGACAGCTGAATGCTGATACGTTGAAATGCTAATTTTACGGAGAGTTCCATGAACCAGACTGAACAGAGTACAGACACACCCCCGCAGACGACCGCGGCGGATCATGTCGCGCAAAAGCGGGAGAAAGAGCGCCTGCTCGTGCAGCTGGTCGGCGGGCTGCGCGTGCCGACCTGGTTTGAGCGTTCCTGCAAGGTGGCAGACCGCAAGCTCTTCATCAACCGGTTTGTCTACACCGTCAAGCGAGAAGACCTCGGCCCCGACGGCGAGGCAAAACTGCTCGGCGTCTGCGAACAGCTGAACATGCCGGAAGCGCAGAAAGCATCGCTCCGCGAGCTGTTCCCGAGGCTGGCATATATCCTGTTCGGATACGAAGAAGGCGAAACCTCCTCAGTCTATAAAATCTACGGCGAAATGCTCGTCGACAAAAAAACCATCCCCTTCCGCCGCGACCCGTTCATTGGCGCGTTCGGGTACAAGTGGGACGCCTTTGACCCCGCCGCCAAGCATCTTGTCTCCGAGTACACCTGCCACCCCGGCCTGTCTGTTGACAGGCTCTGCGAGCGCATTGCCGCCATATACGACCCCAAAGGCGTTCCGTTCGACATCTCGCGCAGCATCATCCAATGCGCTGCCGCAAAGATCAACGCGCAGGACCTGCTCTACCTCGAAGTCAGCGACAACAACACCCGGAGAAATTCGTTCGACCTGAACCTCTACGATGCCGGTTACCAGCTTCGCGACTTCTACGCCCTCATTTTCCGCCTGCTGCGGCACTACGCAATACCGCCCGAGGTCTGCGAAGCGCTTCACACCCAGGCAGGAGCGGTCAAGTTCGGGCATATCGCCGGCGGCACGGACAGAAACGGAAAAGACTTTTTCTCCATATATTGCGGCCACAGCCTCGTCAATCAAGGCGGTGAAAGCACCGGCAGGGCCTGAAAAAACACCGAAGGAGACAGCATGAATAAAGCGTCAGATCAGATCACGGAAACAGCTGCACCGTCCGGCGCGCCGAACGGGCCGGCGGGGCAGGGGGCGCCACGTACGGTCAAAGGCATAGTACAGGGCATTGTCATTGCCTCCGAGCGGCCTGTTGAAGACCTCACACCGCTGCTCCGGCAGATTGTCGAACAGCAGCAGTCGCTGGGCTATGGCATTTCTGCAAGCTGTGTGGCCAAGGCAAGCATCATAAAAGACCTGAACGACAAAACAGAGTTTTACGTGCGCGTGCACGCAGGGTTTCAGGACGAACCGTTTGAAGAACTCATTCAGCGCACGCATGTGTATCCGTTTACTGCGTCGGATGGCAATGCGGGGAAGTATGGAGTGGTTTTTGCGAAGATGCCGACTGGGGGGCAGTATGCCGAATGAACAAATAATAGAACCGTCCCCTTTTTCGCGCTTCTGTCCCCAAAAAGCTGAGGTCGTTCCATTATTTATGATGATTGTTTTGTTTATTGTATGTTGGATTTTTCTGTATGTTGATTTAGTTTCTTATTTAACAGTTATCGCCATTTGGGGGCTTTCTCTCTTTTTTATGATATACATGTTTTTTTTGCTCATTAAGAAACAATTTAAAAAAAGTTTATTTTATATTGCGCCGATTCTTCTGGCTTTTTTGCTTGGATGTTCACCCTTAAATATTTTTATTTCGGCAGATACATTGCCGATTAAAAAAAGTTTTTACCACTCGCGACATTTTATTGAATTCTTGATTCAAAAAAATATATTTAATCGCGAAATGATTGATACAGAACATATTAATAGCAGATATAAAGAATGGCGTTTAAAGAAATACTCTGGGTCTGATTATGTATTGGTTTATGATGTCACAGATGAAATAATCTCACATGATCAGAATATCAGAGACGGCTGCTCTTATTCAGTTTTTAAAGTAGATGAGCATTTTTATATGCTTCAAATTGTTTGCGGAATTAAATGAATATATTAATGCACGAGGGTTTTTATGGGAATATTTGATCCTGAGTCATTTACTGTGTACTCAAGGGGGGGCTCCCCTGTTTCAGCTAAATATCTTAGAGACAAAGATGGGAATTATATTCTAAAAAAAGACGGTACCCCGTATGTCGTGCCTGCTGATTTTAATCTAGCTGAATTTATTGATCGGTATGCAGGATTGTCTTCATCGAGCAATGCAACTTCTGTAGGACGTGCCGTAACTTATAGCATTTTTGTAGATGCATTTAGGAGGGGGGGGTATGACGACTTGCAAAGATCTTACAACGGCTATGTGGCCCAAGACTCGACAGGATTTGTGTCTGCGTTCACTCCCGCAGCGAGTTATGTCCTTGGAGTTGCATGTCGTGCTGCGGGACTTTCGGAGAGCGAATGCTTAGCGGGTGGAGGTCTTTATAATGCACTGACAAAGTATTTTTCAAATCCTAATCTAGATACGTCCGGCAGTTGGTGGAATAACGCTAATAATGATATCAACATAAGAACTGGCTATGAGCAGATCAAATATTCTCCATCTATAAATCTTGATTGTCCAATAAAGCCTTTTCAAGTCATTGAAAATCAAATTCCAGATATAAGATTTAATACAACAGGGGGAGTCTGTTCAATTAGTGAGGGTAGTGTCACAAAAGTATATGATGTGAGCGGAATTAGTGGAAATAGGAAGTTCATCCCTGTGCAGGAGGAGGACATCCAGGAAGCTTTATCTACCGGTGTCTATACGGTTCAAAAAAATAATGTGTTAGGTGATATTGCAAACAAATTCAATACAACGCTTGCTGAACTTGTAAGTGTCAACAACATACCGGAAAGCAAAATCACAAGATATGCAGACGGAAGCATCAAGGATGTAAAAATTTACGAAGGGCAGGAACTTGAACTTCCCGTCCAAAACACCGCTCAAGTCTGCACCTACACCACCTCACCTGCCACGAACCCCAACGTCTGTCAGGTAGGTGAAAGCCCGCTGCTGAACGGCCTTGCGTATTGGGCAACGTGGAATGCCGAGACAGCCCCCAGCTCTGAAACCGGTAATGCCGAAGCCGCGGCATATTGTGCTGCCGGTGGAGGTATTGAGTTAAGCAATAGTTGTGTGCTCGGCGAAGACGGCAAGACATTCGTAGAGAGTACTACGCAAACTGCCGCTTCGCAAAATGTCGATTACACCCCGCTTGTCGGGAAGTCAGATGCCGATGTCGAGATCGCGTTTTCCCAGTGGAATTTTTCGTCAGGTGTCGGCAGCACCGGCGGTACTTCGGGAGGCGGTTCTGGAGGCGGCTATATAGACTATGGCGGCGGAAGCGGTGGTGGCGGAGGTATTAGCATCTCGGCCACGAACAACAGTTTCCAGCTGACCATGTCGACAAGCACCAGTGCCTATGGCGGCGGCGCATACGGTGGCGGCGACAGCGGAAGCAGCTACGGTGGCGGCGGTGGCGACAGTGACAGCGGCTATGCGAGCGTAAAAAGCTGGAAGGCGCTTGATACCGACAAGATCGAAAAGGCTCCCGATCCGGCAAAGACGTACACTGCCATGACGGCGTTTGACGAGTATATCAACCTTGGCGACAAGGGCATGCTCAACGCGATCGGCGGGGCGGGCAACGATACGCTGATCGGCACGGTCGGCAACAACTGGCTCGAAGGCGGCGCAGGCTCCGACATTTTCGAGGCCGGCGCGGGAGATGACGTGCTGGTAATCGACGCAGACGACAAGCAGATAAACCTGCATGCCGGTGAGGGGTTTGACCGGATCATTGTCAAGGACACGCGCGGTGTGGTGCTGAATCTTGCCGAGGCCGAGGCCGAGATGGTCGAGGGCGGCAGCGGCGACGATGTGCTGATCGGCGGCGGCAGGAAGACCGTAGTGATGAGCGGCGGCGAGGGAGACGACATCATGATCGGCGGAGCCGCCAACGATGTGCTGAACGGCGACGACGGCGACGATTTTGTGGACGGCGGCGCAGGCAACGACATCCTCCGTGGCGGCAGGGGCCGCGACACGCTGATGGGCGGCGCGGGCGACGATGTGCTTGACGGCGGGCTTGACGATGACGAGCTTTCGGGCGGCCGCGGGAACGACGTGCTCAAGGGCGGCGCTGGCGACGATGTGCTTGACGGCGGCGACGGTATCGATGCGGCCGAGTTCAGCGGCAACTTTGCCGACTACCGGATTACCCGGACAAAGGACGGGGTGCTTGTCTCCGATACGGTGAGCGGCAGGGACGGTGCTGACTATCTGCAGAACATCGAGCGACTGAGCTTCAAGGACACCGGCGTGATCGATCTGGACCTGCCGAATCCGCTGCCTGCCGACGATGTGCTGGAGAAAGATGCCGACGGCAATGCATTTGACCGCACTTCGGCGCATCTGATCTCCAAAGACCATCTGCTGAAGAACGACCTCGACCTGCAGGGCGACAGTCTGCAGATTCTGAAGCTGTACGATGTGCGCGGCGGCACGGCGCAGATTACGGCATCGGGAGATGTGCTGTTTACGCCGGATGCCAACTATACCGGATTCATGAGTTTCAAGTACACGGTAAAGGACAGCGCCGGACATGCAGCGGCAACGGCGAAGGAGACGGGCAAAACGGATACGGTCATGCGCGCAACGGTTACGCTCCGCACACCCGATCTGCCGAAGGATGAGCTGCTTGTGGAGCAGACGTATCTTGCCGACACGAAGATATTGCCGGTGTGGAAGGACTATACCGGCGCAGGCGTGAAGATTGCGCAGTTCGAGCCGGCGGATGTCGGCGGCACGACAAAAGAGATATTCGATTTCCGCCACGAGGATCTGCAGCAGAATGTTGACGCTGCATGGCTGGCACGTGCGACTGAGGGCGAGCGCGCAGGAGAGGGCAGCGAGGACGTTGCCTCGAATCATGCCACCATGGTCGCGGGGGTTATGGTTGCTGCCAACAACGGCGAGGGTACGGTGGGTGTTGCCTACGATGCCACGCTTGCCGGCTATAACGTGGATGCAAACAACCTGCAGAACCTTGCGAAGATGAAGGACTACGACATTGCGAACAACAGCTGGGGCGTCCTGCGGCAGTTTGCTCCCCTGAACACCTTTGCCGATGCGGTGACCGATGCTGTGACGAACGGCCGCAATCATCTCGGCACGGTCATTGTGGATGCTGCGGGTAATGTGCGCAACATCGGCGGCAACACGAACGAGTCGGTCATGACAAACAACCGCGATGTGATTGTGGTCGGCGAGATCAATACGGTTGCCGATCTCGGCGGTCTTGAGTCGTCGCGCATCTCGTCGAGCACGCCGGGCGCGTCGCTGCTGGTTTCGGCTCCGGGCAGCAATATCATCAGCACGTCGGTGTCGGTGGAGAACGAAAACGGCACGGTCATGGGTACTGATTACGACAAGGGCAGCGGCACGAGCTTCTCCGCCGCGATCGTGTCGGGTGTCGTTGCGCTTATGCTTGAGGCAAACCCGAACCTCGGATACCGCGATGTGCAGGAGATCCTTGCGCTGACCGCCCGCAAGGTGAACGACCCTTCGACCGACTGGAAGGACAACGGCGCAAAGAACAGCAATGGCGGCGGCATGCATGTGTCGCACGACTATGGATTCGGCGAAGTGGATGCGCTCGCCGCGGTGCGTCTTGCCGAAACATGGACTGCGCAGCGGACTGCGGCCAATCGGGCAACGCTTGCAGCGCCGCCGTCGAGCGGCACCGTCAATCTTGCGATTCCCGATAACAATGCAACCGGCATCAGCAGTACGCTTACGGTGACCGATACCATGCTGGTGGAGCGTGCCGAGGTGACGATCACCCTGACGCACCAGAACGCGGGCGACCTGATTGTGAAACTCGTTGCGCCGTCGGGGACCGAGTCGGTGCTGATCAATCGTCCGGGTAAGGTGCCGGGCAGTGTCGCCTCGGTGACCGGAGACAAGGATTTCAACGGTTCCGATACGCTTGCCTTTACCCTGGACACCACGCACGACTGGGGAGAGTCGGCAGCAGGCACTTGGACGCTGAAGGTGATTGATGCAGCATCCGGCAAGACCGGCACCCTTACGAGCTGGAGCCTGAACCTGTACGGCAAGACCGATAACGGCGACGATACGTATGTGTATACGAACGAGTTTGCCTCGGTTGCGGCGACAGGCGGCCGCAATGTGCTGAACGATACGGATAACGGAATCGACACTGTTAACGCAGCTGCCGTTACGGCGGCCAGCAGCATCAATCTGTCAACCGGCGTGGCCAGCATAGGCGGCACGGCCCTGAGCATCACCAATCCTTCATCCATTGAAAACATTGTCACCGGCGACGGTAACGATACACTGGTCGGCAATGCAGCAAACAACCGTCTGACCGGCGGCAGGGGCAATGACACCCTGACCGGCGGCGCGGGCGCCGACACATTCTCCGTACGGAAAGAAAGCGGTGCGGTCGATACGATCACGGATTTTGTCGTCGGTGTGGACACGCTTGAACTGACCGGATTCGGTGCAGAGACGCTTGTGGCGAACGTCGCCTCGTTTGTGCAGGAAGGCGCCGACACGCGGGTGATGCTGCCGGAAGGACAGTCCGTGCTGCTCAAGAATGTGGTTGCGACGGATGCAGCCGGAAGCGTGCTGATTGTTCCGTCGATGAGTGCGGCGGAGGCTCAGGTCCCTGTCATCGCAGGCACAGCCGGCGACGATACGCTGGTGGGTGACGCGGGTGGGAACCTGATCGACGGCGGCACCGGAGCAGACACCATGAGCGGCCTTGGCGGAGATGATACCTATATCGTCGACAACGCGGGTGATGTGGTTGTAGAGCAGCAATACAGCGGTTTCGATACGGTAAAGTCCAGCATTACCTATGCCTTGCCGGACAATGTCGAAAACCTTGTCCTGACCGGCACCGATAACGTCAACGGCACCGGCAACGGACAGAACAACCGCCTGACCGGTAATGACGGAAACAACCTGCTTGACGGCGGCGAAGGAGCCGACACGCTCAAGGGCGGTGCCGGCAATGATACGTATATTGTCGACAATTCATCAGATACGGTGGTCGAGAGGGCCGATGAGGGCTACGATAAAGTGCGGTCTTCGGTTTCCTATACGATCGGCGCAAACATCGAGGCCCTGATGCTTACCGGATTTGCGGCAATCAACGGCACGGGCAATGCGCTGGATAACGCGCTGAACGGCAACGATGCCGACAATGTTCTGGACGGTGCAGCAGGCGCTGATGCCATGACCGGTGGTATGGGCGACGACACGTATTTCGTCGACAATGCCGGCGACACGGTTACCGAGCTGGCTGACGGAGGGATTGACTCGGTTTATGCTTCCATTGACTATACCATCGGGGAGAATGTCGAGAATCTCGAACTGATCGGCGCTGCGCTGAACGGCACGGGCAATGCGCTCGACAACTGGCTGGTCGGCAATGGCAAGAACAATGCTCTTTCGGGCGGGGCAGGAGACGACTATCTCGATGGCGGCACCGGAGCGGACACCATGACCGGCGGCACGGGTGACGATACCTATGTGGTTGATAATGCCGGTGATGTGGTGGTAGAGAATGCCGATGAAGGCACCGATACGGTGCAGAGCTCGATTACCTGCACGCTTAGTGCCAACGTGGAGAATCTCACGCTTACCGGCACGTCGGCAATCAACGGCACCGGCAATGCGCTCGACAATGTGCTGATCGGTAACAGCGCCGCAAACGTACTGACCGGCGGAGCAGGCAATGACATCTATTATGTGAACAACACCGGCGACGTTGTCGTCGAAATGGCGAATCAGGGAACCGATACCGTCGACAGCGTGGTGAATTATACGCTGGGTGCCAATGTCGAGAATCTTGTCCTGAGCGGCGAGGCTGCGATCAGCGGCACCGGCAACGAACTGAACAACACGATAACCGGCAATGATGCAGCAAACGTGATCGACGGCAAGGGTGGCGCTGATACCATGACCGGCGGCAAGGGCGACGATACCTATGTTGTGGACAATGCCGGCGATGTTGTGACCGAGAACGCCGGCGAGGGAACCGATACGGTGCGCAGCACCATCACCTATACGCTCGGTGAAAACATGGAGAACCTGACCCTCGAAGAGACCAAGATGGTCGGCACGCAGGTGACGGTGCAGGATTACGGATGGGTGTATGTGGATACGAGCCATTACGGATGGGTATTTGTCCCCTATGGTTACTATGCGTGGGTGCCGACTATTTATGGTTTTTATGTGCTTGCATATGTTGATGCGAGCTACTATATCTGGAGCTATATTTCGAGTGGTTACAACGAATGGCGCGTGGTCGGTTCGCATGTGGAGTCGCAGATGGTGCCGGTTACGCCGGTGATCGACGGTACGGGCAATGCTCTGGATAACGTCATTACCGGCAACAGCGCCGCAAATGTATTGGTTGGCGGTGAGGGCAATGATGTTCTCGACGGCAAGGGCGGAGCCGACACCATGACCGGCGGGCTCGGCGATGATACCTATGTGGTAGACAACGCTGGAGATGTGGTGAACGAGAATGCCGGCGAGGGGACGGATACGGT
>JAAYUK010000033.1 GCA_012517735.1 Nitrospiraceae bacterium | reverse complement strand
GAACTCGCTCGGCAAGAACATGCCCGAGGTTGCCGACAAGATCGTCGATGCAGCGATGCCGAACAAATCGCTCGGTACCGGCCATATGGTCAATCTGCTCAAGGCGATCCGTACCGGCGAGCCGTATCCGATCAAGGCGTTTTTTGCCTATCGCTTTGACCCGATCGCTTCGTTTCCGGATCCGGAAGCGCACCGGCAGGTATTCGACAACCTCGATCTGCTCGTCGCCATTGATGTCAACTACAGTGATACCGCGTGGTACGCCGATGTGATCCTTCCGGAGGCAACCTATCTGGAGCGCTCCAATATCCTCATCACCCAAAAAGGGCCGAAGCCGGGCTTTGCGATGCGGCGCCAGGCGATGCAGCCGCGCTACGACAGCAAGCCGGCATGGGAGATTTTCACCCTGTTGGCGCAGCGGATGGGTGCGGGCGACCATATGCCGTGGAAGAGCATCGAAGAGATCTGGGAGTACCAGCTGGAGGGAACCGGTGTGACGATCGGGGATTTCGATGCCAAGGGCTCGGTCGGGCTTGCGAAAAACCCGATCATGATGCCGCGCGATGATATCAAATTCACTACTGCTTCCGGGAAAATCGAACTCGTTTCCGAAAAAATGGCGAAGGCCGGGTTCGCCTCGTTTGTGCAGTATGTGAGTCCGAAGAAGCCCGCTGCCGGGTCGTTCCGGCTCACGTTCGGCCGGACGGCGGTTCATGCGCATGCGCAATCGCAGAACAATATCTATCTGAACGAGATCATCGGGGAAAACACGCTCTGGCTCAACGCCGGTGAGGCTGAAAAGCTCGGCATCAAAAACGGCGATCGGGTCGAGGTGTCTGCCGACGGCTATAGCGGAACCATCAAGGCATATGTGACGCCGTATATTCATCCAGAAGCTGTCTTCATGCTCCACGGCTACGGCAATGAGATTCCGCTCAAGACCCGTTCGTTCAAGAAAGGCCTGCGCGACAATCTCTTCCAGAAGGGGCTGCTCGAAACGGTCGACCCCGTAGGCGGCGGCGTTGCCTATATGGAAGCGATGGTAAGCGTGAAGAAGGCACAGGGAGGTGCGGCATGAGCAAGTACTATATCTATCAGGACCAGCAGCGCTGCATCGGCTGCTATGCCTGTGAGGTCCATTGCAAGACGAAGAACGATGTGCCGGTCGGCCCCCGCTATTGCCGCATCATTCAGGTCGGTCCGAAGCTTGTGGCAGGGGCGCCGCGCATGCAGTTCATCTTTCTGCCCTGTTTCCATTGTGAAAAGCCGTGGTGTGTTTCCGCCTGTCCGACCGGAGCGATGCAAAAGCGGGCGAAGGACGGCATTGTCTTTGTCGATGCATCCCTCTGTGTCGGATGCAAATCATGCATCACCGCATGTCCCTGGGGGGTGCCGCAGTGGAATCCGGAGAGCGGCAAGGTCATCAAGTGCGATTACTGCAAGGATCGTGTGGACAAGGGGCTGAAACCTGCATGTGTCACGAAATGCACGGCACACGCCCTGAAGTGGGTTTCGCCCGAGGAGGCGTCACGCCTCAAGCGCGAGAAGTACGCGCAGGAAATCGCGGAGAATCTGCCGTATTGAACCATGAAAACTGAACAGCCCGAACTGGTTGCTGTGGAAGACGGCGTCAGGGTTATTCCCGGTGCCAATACCATTATCACGTCTGTCGACAGGATAGTGAACTGGGGCCGTTCGTCGTCGCTCTGGCCGATGACCTTCGGGCTTGCCTGCTGCGCCATCGAGATGATGGCTGCCGGCGCGGCCCATCTTGACCTTGACCGCTTCGGCATCATATTCCGCGCTTCCCCGCGGCAGTCCGACTGCATGATTGTCGCAGGGACGGTCACCATGAAAATGGCCCCGGTCGTCCGCAAGGTGTATGACCAGATGCCGGAGCCGCGCTATGTCATCGCCATGGGCAGTTGCGCCTGCAGCGGCGGTATTTTCAAAACCTACAGCACGGTGCAGGGCGTGGACGAAATCGTCCCGGTCGATGTCTACATCCCCGGATGCCCACCGCGTCCGGAAGCCTTGATCGATGGGCTGCTCAAGCTTCAGCAGCTGATCAAAAAAGAGGAGTTTACATGGAGCCGGTGGGCATAACCGGAACCGATACCCGCAGAGAGCTGACGCTCAACATGGGGCCGCAGCACCCCGCCACGCACGGCGTTCTGCGGCTGACGCTCGATCTCGACGGTGAAATGGTGGTGAAATGTACTCCTCATGTCGGATACCTGCACCGGGGCATCGAGAAGCTGGCCGAGAGCAGGACGTACCAGGGAGTGATGCCGCTGACCGACCGGCTTGACTACGTTGCAAGTGTCGGGAACAACATTGGCTACTGTCTCGCGGTCGAACGGTTGTTCGGCATCGAAGCTCCGGAGCGCGCACAGTATCTCCGCACCATCGTTTTTGAGATGTCGCGCATCTGCAGCCACCTGCTCTGGCTGGCGACGCATGCGCTCGACATCGGCGCGATGACAGTTTTCCTCTATTGTTTCCGGGAACGCGAATGGCTGCTCGACATCTTTGAAACGATCTGTGGCGCACGCCTGACCGTGAGTTATCCCCGTATCGGCGGCGTGCTGCAGGATATGGAGCCTGAGGTGCTCGAAAGCCTCGATGCATTTACCCGGATGTTCCCCGGAAAGATTCTCGAATACGAGACGCTTATCGACAAAAACCGCATCTGGCTCCAGCGTACTCAGGGAGTCGGCGTGATCCCGGCAAAGGAGGCGATCCGGTGGGGACTCACCGGTCCGACGCTGCGCGGGTCGGGAGTTTCGTACGATCTCCGCCGCGATGCCCCCTACGATGCGTATGATCGCGTCGAATTCGATGTTCCCATCGGCAAAAACGGTGATGTGTATGACCGGTATCGTTGCCGCATGGAGGAGCTTCGCCAGTCCAACCGCATCATCCAGCAGTGCCTTGCAGCACTGCCGGCGGGCGATATCCTTGCACACGATGCCCCCGACCTCGACATGCCGCTCGCAGGCAAGAAGGAGCTCGTGCCGGAGATGTCGCTCGGCAATGCATCCATTGGGTTCGGCGATGCGGTTCCGGTCGCACCGAAGGGAGAGATCTATTCCGCTGTCGAGGTGCCGAAGGGTGAGCTCGGGTTTTACCTCATGAGCGACGGTACGGGCAATCCCTGCCGGATGCGTGTCCGGGCTCCGTCTTATGTGCATGCCGGGGCGCTTGCGAAGATGTGCGAAGGGGCCTTCATCGCCGACGTGATCGCGGTGATCGGCTCGATCGACATTGTCATGGGGGAGTGCGACCGATGAGGCGGCGCGTGCCGGATTTTGTCCGAAAAATCCTCTTCGTCGAGATTCTGAAGGGCCTTGCGCTTACGTTCCGGACGATGCTCAAACCGCCGGTGACGCGGCAATATCCGAGGGAACGCCGCGATCCGAAACCGGGATTCAGGGGGCAGCATGCATTTGTCCGGAATCCTGAGACCAATCGCGAAAAGTGTGTTGCCTGTCAAAAATGCGCGACTGTCTGTCCGTCGCGCTGCATTTCCATTCGGTATGAAACGGATGAGCATGGGGTTCGGCATCTCACGAAATATGAAATCGACGCGCTCCGCTGTATCTTCTGTGGGTACTGCGAGTCGGTCTGTCCGGTCTGCGCCATCGTGCTGACTGAGACCTATGAATACGCATCCTACAGTCGAGAGGGATTTGTCTATGACCGTGAGCGGCTGCTGCACAACTGGGATCGTTTTGCAGCGCAGCTCAAGCGGCCTGCCTATTTCAACATGTTCTGGCGGCCTGCCGGTGCCGATGTGAAGCGTCTGGCGGTCGTCCGGCGCCTGCAGCAGCCGGTGCCGGTGCGGCAGACGCCGGATGCCGGAATTGCCGGTACGCGAGAACCGCGGGCCGGACAAGGCCAGGCGCCGACACAGGGGGATCGATAATGCCCGGAACCTATATCCCGGTCAACTATCTGCCGGTCTTCATTACGCTGGTTCTCGGAACCCTTTTCGCCGTGGGCGTTCTGGTGCTCGGCGAGTTTCTCCGTCCCCGCCGGCCGTATGACGAAAAGCTCTCCATTTACGAGTCGGGCAATGTCCCGGTCGGCGAGCCCCGTACGCGCTTTACTGTCCGGTTTTATGTGATCGGCATGCTCTTCGTCGTGTTTGACGTTGAAGCCGTATTCCTCTATCCGTGGGCGGTTTCGTTCGGCGCTATCGGGCTGCTCGGCTTTTGGAGCATGCTCTTTTTTCTGGCGATCATTCTGGTCGGCTATCTCTATGACTGGAAAAAAGGAGCGCTCGAATGAGCGGCATGGCTGTACAAACCCTGGCGGATCGCCTCAAGGCAGCTTTCCCGGACGCCGTCCGGGACGTGGTCATTTTTCGTGGACAGGCTACCGTGACGGTCGGGAAAACATCGATTCTTGATCTCCTCCGTTTCCTCAAGGAGGAGCCGGAGTGTGCGTTCAACCATCTTGCGGACCTGTGCGGGCTGGACCGCGGACCTGCGCACGAACCGCGGTTCGGCGTCGTCTATAATCTGTATTCGCTCACACACCGGCACCGCATCAGACTTTGCGCTGAAGTCCCGTCGGACGACTGTACGATCGAAAGCGCGGGAGCATTGTGGGAAGGCGCTGCATGGCACGAGCGGGAATGCTACGACATGTTCGGCATTGTCTTCGTCAATCACGCCGACTTGCGGCGGGTGCTGATGCCGGAGGACTGGACGGGCCATCCGCTCCGGAAAGACTATCCGGTTGAAGGACCTGCGGAGCGCTGGTCCGGCTACGAGGAAGTTGTGCGCAAGGCTGAAGCGTTCAGAAAACATGAGCTGAGGAAACGGTAACCATGGAGCTGTTGCTGACCATAGGAAAGTCGGTGCTTTTTGTGGCGGTGGTCTTCGCGGTGACCCTGCTGCACGTTGCCTATGCGACCTATTTCGAGCGCAAGGTGATCGGCCGCATGCAGGGAAGAATCGGGCCGGTCGAGGTCGGTTTCCGGGGGCTTCTGCAGCCGTTCGCCGATATGGTGAAGTCGCTCTTCAAGGAAGATATCATTCCCAACGAAGCGGACAGGCCGCTCTTCTTCCTCGCTCCGGTAATCGTCGTCGCGTCGGTCATGACCTCACTGGCGGTGATCCCGTTTTTCAACAATGGCTCGATTGCGAACCTCAATGTCGGGGTCCTCTTCATATTTGCGATGGCCTCGCTGGCGGTATATGGAATCATCGTGGCGGGCTGGTCGTCGAATTCCAAGTATGCGTTTTTGGGTGGCGTCCGCTCCGCGGCGCAGGTAATCAGCTACGAAATCGCCATGGGGATCAGTCTGGCGGGCGTCTTCCTCATGGCCGGATCGCTGAATCTGAGCGATATCGTGCTTGCGCAGCGCGAGCAGCCGATGGGCATGTTTGCGGTTGTGCAGGTCGTCGGGTTTGTGGTTTTCGTCATTTCCGCGTTTGCCGAAACGAACCGCACCCCCTTTGATCTGCCTGAGGCAGAGACAGAACTGGTGGCAGGGTATCTGACCGAATACAGCGGATTCCGGTATGCGCTGTTCTTTCTTGCCGAATACATAAGCATGTATATCATGGCGGCGCTCGTCGCCCTTTGCTATCTCGGCGGCTGGGCGTTGCCCGGATTCCTCACGCGGGCACTGCCGTTCCTCGAACTGGTGCCCGGCATCGTCTGGTTTCTCCTCAAGGTCTATGCGTTCATGTTTTTTTACTTCTGGGTGCGCGCGACGCTCCCGCGGTACCGTTTCGACCAGTTGATGGCGATCGGGTGGAAGATCCTGATACCGGTGGCGGTCCTGAATATGGTCATCACTGCGGGAGTGAAACGGTGGTTGATGTGAAGAAGGGAGTCCTCCGATAATGCTGCCCGAAATCTTTTTCAGCTATTTTGCCTGCGCGATTCTCGGCCTTGCCCTGCTGACGGTGACGCGCAGAAATCTCGTGCACAGTGTGCTCTGGATGCTGCTGCTCTTTCTCCATATCGCATGCCTGTATCTGTTTCTGAATGCCGAGTTTCTGGCAGTCATTCAGGTCATTGTGTATGCGGGGGCGATACTGGTGCTCTTTCTCTTCCTCGTCATGCTGCTGAACCTGCGGGAGGAGCATGAGGCGAGGCGGTTCGTGCATGCATGGCAGGGCAGGGTGGCTGTCTGTCTGCTGATTCTGACGGTCGTGGTCGTATCGCTCCATAAGGTCTCGGTACAGCCGACCGGGGGGTACACGATCGATTTCATCAATCAGACCGGACACACGAAGGTGCTCGGCACAGCGCTCTTCAATCAGTATGTGCTTCCGTTTCTGATGACCGCGCTCGTGCTGTTTGTCCCGATGGTCGCCGCCATCGTGATCGCCATGAAGGAGAGGAAACGCTGACATGATTCCGCTCAGTTGGTATTTGGTGCTTGCGGCAGGACTGTTCATCATCGGCATGGTTGCGTTCCTGATCCGCCGGAATGTGATCATGATGCTCATCTCGCTCGAGTTGATGCTTAACGCGGTGAATATCATGCTGATTGCGGCGAGTCATTACCTGCAGGATATCCGGGGACAGATTCTTGCGTTCTTCGTCATGGCGGGGGCTGCTGCAGGGGTCGCCATAGGGCTTGCGCTGCTGATCGCGGCGTTTCGCAACAAGGAAACAGCACATATGGACGAGTATACGCTTTTAAAGGGATAGGATGAACGATTTTCTTTCCATAACGCCGCTCCTGACCATTCTCGTCTCGCTCATTGCGACCGGACTGATTATCTGGACGGGCGACCGGAATCCGAACCTGCGCGAGTTCTGGTCGATCGGCGCCGGTGTCGTCAAATTCGGGCTTGTGCTGTCGATGCTGCCTGCGGTGCTGGCGGGCGAGAAGATCCGGTTTACGCTGTTTGCGCTCATGCCTGGCATCGAGATAGCCTTCAAGGCGGATGCGTTCAGCATGCTCTTTGCCATGGGCGCCGCGTTTCTCTGGATTGTCACGACCTTTTACTCGATCGGCTACATGCGGTCACTGGACGAACATGCCCAGACGCGCTATTTCGCCTGTTTCGCCGTTTCGCTCTCTACTACCATGGGCGTGGCATTCTCGGCCAACCTCTTTACGATGTTCCTCTTTTATGAAGGACTGACGATCATCACCTATCCGCTCGTCTATCACAAGGAGGATGAGGAGTCGAAGGCCGGCGCCCGAAAATATGTCATTTATCTGCTCGGCGCCGCCAAGGTGTTCCTGATTGCCGCGATCGTGCTCACCTACAATCTCGCAGGAACCCTCGAGTTCCGGCAGGGCGGCATTTTTGCACCCGAGGTTGTCGCCGCACACCCCGTGCTGCTGAGCGCTGTCTTCCTGATGTATCTTTACGGGTTTGCGAAGTGTGCCGTCATGCCGGTACACGGATGGCTGCCCGCCGCCATGGTTGCGCCGACGCCGGTCAGTGCGCTGCTGCATGCGGTCGCGGTTGTCAAGACAGGCGTCTTTACGGTTTTAAGCGTCGTTTTCTTCGTCTTCGGAACGGATACGCTCAGCGCGCTCGGTGTCAACAAAGTCGCTATCGCAATTGCCTGCTTTACGCTGCTGATGGCTTCGGTCATCGCGCTGAGCAGGGAGAACCTCAAGGCGCGGCTCGCGTTTTCGACTGTCAGTCAGTTGTCCTACATCATTCTCGGGGCAGCGCTCCTGACCCCTGCGGCAATTGTCGGCGGCATATCGCACATCACCATGCATGCGTTCGGCAAGATTACGCTCTTTTTCTGCGCCGGGTCGATTTACGCCTGCGCGCACAAGACCGAGATCAGCGAACTGAGCGGTCTTGCGAAGAAGATGCCGTGGACCATGACTGCGTTCACCATCGGCGCATTCAACATGATCGGCGTGCCGTTGGTCGGCGGATTTGTGAGCAAGTGGAACCTCATGGTCGGCGCGCTTGAAGCAGGGAGCCTGACGGTGCTGACGGTGCTGCTTGCCAGTTCCCTCCTGAATGCAGCGTATTTCATGCCGATCGTCTATAAAGCCTTTTTTGAACACTATTCTGAAACGCATCAGGGACATGGCACTGCCGGGCACCATGAAGAGATTCGCGAGAATCCGTTCATGGCGATTCCGCTCTGTTTTACCGCAGCGGCGACCTTTGTGCTCGGCACCTATCCCGACTTTATCCTGAACCTTGCACGGGAGGTTCTGAAGTGAAAGCTCTGCAGAAATTGCTCGGAAACCCACGAAGCCTGCGGATGTTGAAGCGCGGTTTTGGTGCCGGCGTTGTGATCGTCGCACTGCTGGAGGTGCTGGTGGTAAACGTGCTGCATCTCGGCCACGGGTATTTCTGGTTTGACGGATTGCCTGCGTTCGGGTCGCTGTATGGATTCCTTTCGAGCGTGATCATTATCGTCGTTGCGAAGTTCATCCTCTATCCGCTGGTCTCCCGGAAGGAGGAGCATTATGATTGAGTGGCTCCACCCCGGACTGCTGTTGATCGGAGGCGCGGCAGCCGTTCCTTTCCTGAAGGGACGGGCGCTGCAGGCCTATCTGCCGCTGCTTGCCGCCGTCGCGTTGCTCGATTGTATCCTGATGACCCCCGGAATGTTCGGGAAAGCGCAGTTCCTCGGCTACCAATTGACCTTCGGCCGGGTGGACCGTCTGAGTCTTGTGTTCGCCTATGTCTTTACGCTTGCCGGCGTGATCGGGTTCATCTATGCGCTTCATGTAAAAGACCGCCTGCAGCACATAGCCGCCCTGATTTACCTGGGCAGCGCATTGGGCGTAACCTTTGCCGGTGATTATGTTGTTCTGTTCATTTTTTGGGAACTGATGGCATTTTCTTCGGTGTTCCTCGTCTGGGCAAACCGCACGCCGGAGTCGGTCTCCGCCGGGTTCCGCTATCTTCTTGTGCATGTTTTCGGCGGCCTCTGCCTTCTTGGCGGCATCATGCTGTATATCGGCCAGACGGGATCCATCTCCTTTGACTCCATGCATGCCTTCGCGGGCAGCACCACCTTTGCCCTGATTCTCATCGGATTCATCCTGAACGCGGCTGTTCCTCCGCTGAATGCATGGCTTCCCGATGCCTATCCCGCGGCAACGGTAACCGGCGCAGTTTTCATGTCCGCCTATACCACGAAGTCGGCGGTCTATGTTCTCATCCGAGGCTTTGCGGGAACCGAGGCGCTCATGTGGCTCGGTGCGGTCATGGCGGTCTACGGCGTCATCTACGCGACGATGGAGAACAACGGCAGGCGGTTGCTGGCCTATCATATTGTCAGCCAGGTGGGGTTCATGGTCTGCGGTATCGGTATTGGCACCGAGATGGCGGTCAACGGCGCGACGGCGCACGCGTTTGCGCACATCATCTACAAGGGCCTGCTTTTTATGGGGGCTGGCGCGGTGTTGTACATGGCAGGCACCGTAAAGCTGAGTGAATTGGGCGGCCTCTACAAAACCATGCCGCTTACCATGATCTTTTTTCTGATCGGCGGTCTTTCGATTGCAGGCGCTCCGCTGATGAGCGGGTTTGTGAGCAAATCCATGACCATATCAGGGGCCGGTGAACAGCAGAATTCCTTCGCGTTTCTCATGCTCACACTGGCATCATCCGGTACGTTTCTCAGTATTGTGCTGAAGATGACCTACTACATGTTTTTCGGCAGGGACGCCGGCCTGCAGGTGACCGAGCCGCCGCGGAACATGCTGGCGGCCATGGGGCTTGCGTCCTTTATCTGCATCTTCATCGGGGTTTTCCCGCAGAGCCTTTATGCGCTGCTGCCGTATCCGGCGGACTATGCGCCGTATACCGCCCAGCATGTGCTTGACTCGCTTGGCCTCTTCTTCTTCACCACGCTCGGATTCATGCTCTTCATGAAAAAGCTGGCGCCGAAGCCGGGGCTGAACCTCGACACCGACTGGTTCTACCGCCGGTTGGCGCATGCCTTTATGGGGATTGTCAGAAAACCGGTTGCCAATTTCGAATACAGGGTGGTCGGTGAAGCCTATGATTACCTTATTCGCGCCGCGGTCCTGTTCGTTTCCCGGGTGGTGAATCATTTCGAGACTGAAGCGGTTCAGCCGGCCCCGCAGTCGCTCGCCGCCGGAACGAACAGTCTCGGGAACGTTCTGCGGCGGCTCCAGACCGGCAGTGTGCATGATTATGCGTTCATCATGGCGGTCGGCATGGCAGCGCTTGCGTTATCCTACGTCATCTGGTGGGCACAATGACCTTTGATCCCTTTTACAATGCTGCCGGCATGCCGCTCCTCTCGATACTGATGCTCATCCCTGCAGCCGGTGCTTTGGCGCTGCTCATTCCGATGAGTACGGCATCAGCCCGCGTCCTTGCGTTTGCCGCAACGGTGGTGACGGCACTCTTCTCGCTCCCGCTTCCCGCCCTGTTCAACAAGGCGGGCTCCCAGATGCAGTTTGTGGAACGCATTCCGTGGGTCGCTGCGTGGAACCTTGAATACAGTGTCGGGATTGACGGCATCAGCCTGCCCCTGGTGCTTCTGACCGTGCTTATCAGTCCCGTCTGTGTGCTCGCCTCCTGGCAGTCGATAAAAACGGGCGTTCGCGGCTATCTTGCCTGCCTGCTGCTCATGGAGAGCATCATGATCGGCATCTTCGTGTCGCTCAACCTGATTCTCTTCTTTTTCTTCTGGGAGGCGATGCTGATTCCGATGTATCTGCTGATCGGCATGTGGGGAACGGAGCGGGGACGTGCGGCAGCCATGAAATTTCTCCTCTTCACCCTCGGCGGCAGCATCTTCATGCTCGTCGGGATCATCGCACTCTATCTGCTCGGCGGAAGGACCTTCGACATCCTGGCGCTATCGAAGGCCGGTCTTCCGAACGGAGTGCAGGTCTGGTTGTTCATGGCATTCTTTCTCGGGTTTGCGGTCAAGGTTCCGGTTGTGCCGTTTCATGGATGGCAGCCGGACGCCTACGCCGAAGCGCCGACCGCCGCAACGATTATCATGGCAGCGGTTCTTGCAAAGATGGGAACCTACGGTTTCATCCGTATCCTTTTCCCGCTCTTTCCGCACGCCGCATGGACTTTGCTTGAGCCGATGCTCGCGCTCTCGGTGATTACCGTCCTGTACGGTGCGTATTGCGCCCTCGCACAGCAGGATCTGAAACGGCTTGTCGCATATTCGAGCCTGAGCCACATGGGATTCATCCTCCTCGG
>JAAYUK010000222.1 GCA_012517735.1 Nitrospiraceae bacterium | reverse complement strand
GGCTCGGAAGCCCACTATCGATATGGCCGATCAAAAAGCGGCAAGCAGCGCTTCCTCTGTCTCATGTGCAACCGCCAGTTTATTCTGAATCCGGAACATATTCATTGCAAGAACAAGCCTGTCTGTGCTGTGTGCGGAGCAATCATGTATTTGTATAAGCGCGATGGGGAATGCATGAGGTTTCGGTGTTCGCGCTATCCCGATTGCAGAACGTATCGAAAGCAGGACAACGAAAGGGATGCCCATGGCCTTTTATCTGCATGATGTTCCGAAGCGTCGCCGGTTCAAGTCGCAATCGATATGCCCTCACCTGAGTTGCCGGGAAGGCAGATCCTGTTCAGCTGTTGAGCGGAGTTATATACCAAGCCTGTTTCAGTTTCAGGAGTATTGCTGTACTGATGCGCACGGAAAATGTCCGTTTTATCGCACCATCGCTGAGTGCTTGTCCGAGCAGCCTTCTCCGTGCCATGCGGTCGTTGCTTGCCCAGTTTTATAGGAACCGGCCGGAACTTCCAACAGTAGTTACCTCTCACCACCGACTCATCCATATTTCTTTGCCGTTCCGGACCTGGTGACGTGACCAGAAGACATCATTTGGTGAGGAAGATGATAGCTCGGAAAAAGAGTGCAGGGAGTCATGACAATGCCTGGTGAATCAGCCATTATCATAATCATACTCTGTGAGATGCAGGTCAAATGTAATCAGGCATTAACCGGTCTGTAATATTTCTGTAACATTCAGCTGGTAGGATAAACATGAAAGAGACGGGTGCCATGCGCATGCAATTGATAAACAAGACTTTTCTATGCCCGGATGGATTGGGCATGACATTGGAGGTGAAATCGCATACAATTTGACGAGTGCGAAATACGGTTATCGTTCCCAGGTGTGCAAATAAACAAAATATCAGAAGGAGTTGTACATGAAAAAGGTTGTTCTTCTTGTTGTAGCGGTTCTTACCCTGTTCAGCTTTAGTGCTGTGCAGGCAGCGGAAACTCTGAACGGAGCAGGCGCATCCTTCCCCTATCCGGTCTATTCCGCATGGGCATACACGTATCACAAGGCAACAGGGGTAAAACTGAACTATCAATCAATCGGTTCCGGCGGCGGTATTCGTCAGATTACCGAACGAACGGTTGAATTCGGAGCTTCTGACAAGCCGCTCAAATCCGAAGAGTTGAGAAAAGACAAGCTCATCCAGTTTCCTGCGGTTATCGGCGGGGTGGTGCCGGTGGTCAATATCCCGGGCATAAAAGATGGCCAGCTGAAGCTTGACGCAAACGCAATCTGCCGGATCTACCTTGGAGAAATCAAATCGTGGGATGATGCCGCAATCACGGCGCTCAATCCTGGACTGAAGCTGCCGAAAAAGGAGATTACGGTTGTCTCCCGTTCTGACGGGTCAGGTACGACAGCGATCTTCACCGACTACCTGAGCACAGCATGTCCGACATGGAAAGAGAAGGTCGGTTCAGGAACCTCGGTGAAATTTCCGGTCGGTATCGGCGGCAAGGGCAATGAAGGGGTAGCCAATTATGTCAAGAAGACCAACAATTCAATCGGCTATGTTGAATTTGCCTATGCCAAACAGAACAAGTTGTCTTCCATACAGCTGAAAAATCCTGCCGGAAAGTTTGTTTCCCCGTCGTTTGAAACATTCGGCAATGCAGCGGAGACTGCTGACTTCGATCCGAAAAAAGACTTTTATCTCATGCTGAACAACGCGAAGGGGAAAGATGCCTGGCCGATAGCGGGAGCGACTTTCATTCTGCTTGCAACAGAGAAGAAGGAAGCAAATGCCAAGACGGTCAAGTTCTTTGACTGGGCGTTCAAGAATGGCGATGCTAAGGCAAAGGAGCTGGTCTATATTCCTCTGCCGGAATCTCTTAAAAATAAAGTAAGAGAATACTGGAAGGCAAACGGTATCTATTAATACCGATAATACCGATACTACTGAAGCGTTGAAAAAGCAAAAACAACCAGTTCAAAGGCCGAAGCAGGGTGGGGCGGTTCGGTCCGCCTCATCCCACGCTGCCGAGTTCATCGGAAGTGAAAGGAAAATACGTGGTTCGTCCTGGTAAAAAGAATCCAGTAGATGTATTGTTCTCGTCAGTAACCGCAATGGCATCGTTTTCGGTCGTGCTGCTGACATTGGGTATTGTCATCGTGCTGATTGCAAATTCCTGGCTCGCCATCGGGCAGTTCGGAGTATGGCGGTTTCTGGTCTCGACCGAATGGAACCCGGTAACTGCCGAGTTTGGTGCTGCAACCACCCTGTTCGGAACGCTGGTGACGACCTTTCTGTCGCTTCTTATCGCGATACCGGTCGCCGTCGGCATTGCCGTTTTTGTAACTGAAGTATCTCCCGATTGTCTCAAGGCGCCAATCGGCATGGCGATAGAGCTTCTCGCAGCAATTCCGAGCATTATTTACGGTATGTGGGGGCTCTTTACGCTGGCTCCCCTGATGGCAAACCATGTCGAACCCTTTTTGCAGGCGACTTTGGGCAGGCTTCCGCTCTTTTCCATTCTGCTTGAAGGCACGCCGATGGGAATCGACCTGCTGACATCGAGTGTGATACTGAGCATCATGATTATTCCGTTTACCGCAAGCATAGCGCGCGATTCATTCAACCTGACTCCTGCTGTTGTGAAAGAGTCTGCGTATGGACTTGGTGCCACACGATGGGAAGTAATCAAGAATATTGTTCTCCCGTACTCGAAGCTCGGAGTGTTCGGTGGAGTGGTGCTCTCAATGGGGCGTGCCCTTGGGGAGACGATGGCGGTGGCGTTTGTGCTTGGAAACCGTCACCAGATCACCACGTCGTTGCTGGATGCCGCTGCTACCATAACCGTTTCTCTTGCAAATGAATTTGCGGAGGCGGATTCCGATATCTACCTGTCATCGCTTTTTTATCTGGCGCTTGTTCTGTTTGCAATGAGTTTTGTCACGCTCGCTATTGCCAAACTGTTTTTGCTTCGTGCGGAAAGACGGTATTCACGATGAACATCCGTCAGAAGAGGAAAGCGGAGAGCTGGATCGCTCTCTTTTGCAGTTCGCTCGCAGCGCTGTTCGGACTGTTCTGGCTGGTTTTCATCCTTACCGATGTTCTGATTCATGGTATCTCTGGTCTGAATCTATCCCTGTTTTTCAATGATCCGGCACCTGCCGGCGTGGATGGCGGCGGGCTCAGGAATGCCTTCGTGGGGCAGCTCATGATCATTGGGGTTGCTGCGTGCATTGGCGTGCCGGTCGGTGTGCTCGGAGGAACCTTTCTTGCCGAATATGCCCGTGGCCGGAGCCTTGCAAGGGTCATCAGCGTTTTGGCTGACATCATGGTGAGTGTTCCGTCGATCATTATCGGGACTTTTGTTTATGCTGTCATGGTCAAGCCGCTCGGACACTTCAGCGGATGGGCCGGTGCCGTGGCTCTTGCCTTGATCATGATTCCGGTCGTGCTCAGGACAACTGAAGACATGCTTTCTCTCGTTCCGTGGACACTCCGCGAAGCGGCTTTTGCTCTCGGAGCTCCTTACTACAAAGTGATTACCCAGGTTGTTTACCGTGGGGCCGCAACCGGTATTCTTACCGGGATCCTTCTCTCCATAGCCCGGGTGGCGGGGGAAACCGCTCCCTTATTGTTTACGTCATTCAATAATGCGTTTTTTTCGGTCAATATGAACGGTCCCATGCCGTCGTTGACCGTTTCCATATTCCAATATGCCATGGGACCCTATGAAGACTGGCATGCTCAGGCATGGGCCGCTGCATTCATCATTACGGTTGTCATTCTGGTGGTTACCATAACGAGCAGACTGATCATTCGATGGAGGTACAAGTAGTGACCGCAATGGTTGAAATGGAGACACGGGGGCTCAACTTTTTCTATGCGGGAACGGTTCATGCCCTGAAGAATATCAACCTGACGATTGCCCGCAATAAGGTTACCGCACTGATAGGACCGTCGGGCTGCGGCAAGACCACCTTGCTCCGGTGTTTTAACCGTATGCACGATTTGTATCCGAAGCACCGGTATGAAGGTGAAATCCTGATGCAGGGGAAAAACATTCTTGCTCCGGATGTGGATCTGATCGATCTGCGGAGCAGGATCGGCATGGTATTTCAGAAACCGACGCCGTTTCCGATGACCATATTCGACAATGTTGCTTATGGGCTGCGTTTGAAAGGGATCAAGAAAAAACAGGAGCTGTCCGAACTGGTCGAACGGGCACTGAAGCATGCTGCATTGTGGGATGAGGTAAAGGACAAGCTGTTTGCGAGTGCATATGACCTTTCGGGCGGTCAGCAGCAGAGACTGGTCATCGCGCGCGCCCTGGCTGTCGAGCCTGAAGTCCTGCTTTTTGACGAGCCGACATCGGCGCTTGACCCGATCTCGACCGCGAAGATCGAAGACCTGGTCATGCAACTGAAGAAGGATGTGACGATCATAATCGTGACGCACAACATGCAGCAGGCGGCACGCATTTCGGATGAGACCGGGTTCCTCATGCTCGGCGAGATTATTGAGTTTGGTGCGACGGAGAAGATATTTACCGCGCCATCGGAGAAGCTGACGGAAGATTATGTTACCGGGAGGTTTGGATAAATGACGGTTTTTGATGATGAACTTGCACGGCTGAATGAGGTTGTTCTGCATATGGGCTCACTGGTGGAAAATGCCATCCGGGATTCCGTTTCCGCCCTGGTGAACCGGGATTCCGCTCTGGCGCATTCAGTTATCGAGGGTGATCATGCCGTCAACGCGCTTGATGTCGAGATCGATGAGGCGTCAATCAGACTGATAGCCCTTCGACAACCAAAAGGGAGTGATCTGCGGTTTATAACCACTGCCATGAAGATCACCACCGATCTGGAACGCATGGGCGATCTCGCGGTCAACATTGCGCAACGAGCCGTGGAACTGAACAAGGAGCCTCTGATCAAGCAGTATGTGGATATCCCCCGTATGCGCGATATTGCTCAGGGCATGACCCGTGACGTGCTCGATGCCTTTGTGAAACGGGATGCGCGGCTCGCCCGCGATGTCATCATGCGCGATGACGAAATTGATGAACTGAAGCGGCTTGTGCTGAGCGAACTGATGCTTTTCATGACGGAGGATCCGAATCTGGTCTGTCGGGCAATGCGAATCATATTTATCGCATCGTATCTGGAGCGCTTTGCGGATCATGCGACGAATATTGCGGAAATGGTGATCTATCTGTGCGAAGGCAAGATCATCCGGCATGGAAAGGATGACAAGCGGGACGAGGGCCATGAAAGGATCAGGGGATGCAGTGGTAAATAACAATGGATATCCGGGGAATCGGGAGTTGTGATGCAGCGTATTCTGGTGGTTGATGACGAGTCGGACATTCGGGATCTTTTGTCCTATAACCTCAAGAAAGAGGGGTTCGATGTCGAGACGGCGGCGGACGGAAACGCCGCTCTGGAAAAAGCCCGACAGCAGCATTTTGATCTGGTGGTGCTCGACCTCATGCTGCCGAACATCAACGGTATCGATGTCTGCAAGCTTTTTCGTTCCGACCCGAAGCTCGCCGATCTTCCGGTCCTGATGCTGACAGCGAAGGGTGAGGAGATTGACCGGATCGTCGGGCTTGAGGTTGGAGCCGATGATTACATGACCAAGCCGTTCAGCCCGCGTGAGCTGGTTGCCCGCATCAAGGCCATTCTGAGGAGGACTGCGTCTCCCGCTCGCCCGCCTGACGGGTCTCCTGTTGAACAGGTGCTTCGTATCAGGGATGTGGTGATCGATCGGGAGGAGTATACCGTGACGGTACATGGCCGTTCGGTGAAATTGAGCGCGACGGAGTTCAAGCTTCTGCTGTATCTCGCGGAACGACCCAAGAAAATATTCAGTCGGGAACATCTGCTCGACGCGGTGTGGGGAAATGATGTGTATGTCGAGCCCAGAACTGTTGATGTCCATGTCCGCCGTCTGCGGGCGAAGATCGAGAGCAACCCGGATGAGCCCGGCTATATCAAGACGATGCGCGGCATCGGCTATTTTTTTGAAGGGTAGATTCGCACCATGAGCGTATTTCGCAGAATTCTTTTCATTTATGCTGCCCTGCTGCTGTGTATCGCTATCGGGGTCGAGGTATTCGTCACTCGTGCGGTCAGAAGCAGTCACGAGGCTGCGCTCGCCGCAAGCATTGAAAAGCAGATAGCCTTGGTGTCGGATGCGATTCGTTTCGACCGTGCAGCACAGGACGGGGGAGCGCGTCTGCTGAAAGAAAAAAACGGGGCCCGTATAACGATTATCGGCTCCGACGGCCGGGTTCTTGGCGACTCGGATCATGATTCAGCCGGAATGGATAATCATATGGGACGCGAGGAGATTCAGCAGGCGCTCGTCGCGCCAAGCGGAATGGCGATTCGCATGAGCGATACGCTGAAGTATGATTCTGTTTATGTTGCGAAACGCGTGGAACAGAATGGGCGGGTCGTCGGGTTTATCCGCATGGCTTTGCCGCTGCGCGAAGCCGATGTCGCCGTCAGGCAGTTGCGGGTGCAGCTTTTCTTCCTGATCGGCGTTGCCTTGCTGGCTCCCTCCATCTATTCGCTGGTACAGGCGAACCGCCTGAGAAGACTGCTTGCCCAGCTTGCAGAATTTTCCCGGGCTCTGGCCGGCGGAGCATTTGGGAGAAAACTTTTTATGGATCCGCATGCGTCCGGTGAATTTGCCGCCATCGCTGCAGACCTGAATACCATGTCGGAAGAGTTGCGGCGCGTCATTACCCAGAGCGAAGAGGAAAAGGAGCGGTTGAATGTCATACTCCGCTCCAATCCTGACGCATTGCTGATTATCGATACCACCGGTCAGGTTCTGCTTTCCAGCACATCCGCAAAGGAGTTGTTTGGCGGGCAAATACAAGGCAAGTCGTACGTTGAAATCGTCAGAAACCGGGAGATGATCGAACTGGTAGAGCGGGTCCGCTCGATTCGTGAGCCGGGCGAGACTGAGTTTCGTCTGCTTCATCCGTCCGAGCGCCATTTGGCAGTGCTGGTCTCACCGCTTTGTTACAAGGAGCAGGAACTCGCCGGTTTTGTGGTCGTCTTTCACGACATGACCAAGATTCGCAAGCTGGAGCAGATGCGTACTGATTTTATTGCGAATGTATCCCATGAGCTTCGGACGCCGTTGACCGCCATTCGGGGGTTTTCGGAAACGTTGCTGGACGGAGCGCTTGAGGATCCTGATCATGCCCGGAAATTTCTCCAGACCATAAAGAATCACGCCGAACGACTTGACGGAATTGTCGATGATCTGATGACCCTTTCGCGCATTGAGCTTGGGGACATCAGGGTTGAAAAAATCCCCGTATCGCCTGCTGAGGTGATCGATGCGGCGGTCATGGTGCTTCGTGACAAGGCTCAGCAGAAAGGTCTTCAGTTGCGGAGCGAGGTTGCTGAAGGGGATACTGTTATCCAGGCCGACAAGAACCGTCTGATCCAAATCCTGCTGAACCTCATCGACAATGCGATCAAGTTTACCGATTCAGGAACCGTCACGGCGAGTTTTCGCACCGAAAACGGGAAGCCGGTTTTTGCGGTTCAGGACACCGGCGTCGGCATTCCGAAGGAACATCTCGACCGGATCGGCGAGCGGTTCTACCGGGTGGATGCAGCCCGGTCACGCGAACTTGGCGGGACGGGTCTTGGACTGGCCATTGTAAAGCATCTGGTCAGGGCCCATGGATGGGAGTTGTCCATCCGAAGCGAGCCCCGCCGCGGCACGACGGTTTCGATTCTGGTTCAGTGACAGGACTCTGGACAGGGCGCGGGCAGTGCACTGAGGTGTCTGCACGGCATGCTCAACCGCACGGCTGTCACTGCTCAAAGCCAGCGGAACTTCCGGAACACGAAATACATGGCGGCGACCATGGCGCCCGCTACTGCAAGAATAACAAAAAAAGTGGTGTAAGGACCCAGAAACGTGAGCGGTTCTTCCAGCCCGCCGGGAAGACGGACGTTCATTCCATATAATGTTCCCATGATGGTGATGGGAATGGAGAAGGTAAACATCATCGTCAAAACGGTCAGGATCTTGTTGGTCCGGTCGGAACTGATGATATAGTCGGTGTCCTTGTAAATCTCGCTGAGCTCCTTGCAGGCATCAAT
>JAAYUK010000032.1 GCA_012517735.1 Nitrospiraceae bacterium | reverse complement strand
TAGAGCGTGATTTCTTCAGCTGCGCGTGCAAGGCGAAAGCCCCCCTTGATCCCCTGGAAGGAACTCACGATGCCGGCACGAACGAGTTTCTGCAGTATCTTTGCAGCAAAACTTTTCGGGATTTCCATTTCAGCGGCGATCTCATCCATCATGACGACATCCTGCTCTGTCCCCGCCAGATAATACACACATCTGATGGCATAGTCTGTTTCCCGTTTTATCTGCATGCGATCACCTTCATCAAACACCGCAGGAGCTAATACGCATGCTCGTCCTGCACAATCTCCTCGGCCGAAAGCCGTTCGCTGAAGATCCGGTACGTCCATATCTGATAGGCAATGACGATCGGCACGAAAATCAGTGCTACCACCGTCATGATCTTCAGCGTATAGATACTGGAAGAGGAATTGAATATGGTCAGATTGTATTTCGGATCGATGCTGGAAGGGATAAGGCTTGGGAACAGGCCGATCACGCCGGTAAACGTGACCATGACTATGGTCAGGCACGACGCCGCAAAAGCCTTCACGGTCTGATCCCGCTTGGTGAAGTGGCCGACCGCAAGAAGAGAGACTACTGCGATTGCCGGTACAGTAAACAGCAGAGGCATCGCAACATAATTATCATACAGTCTCGTCGAAACCGCTGTTGCGCCGAGGAAAACAACCGCAATCGCCACAAGCGGAAACCACAGCTTCATTGCGACCGCCCGGGACCGGTTCATAATGGCACCTTTGGTGCGAATGGACAACCACAGCGCTCCATGCACCGCAAACAACAACACGAAAAGCACCCCGGTCAGAAGACCATAAGGATTCAGCAGGGAGAAAAGACTGCCGTGATATCCGGCGGCATCCATGGGCAGCCCCCGAAAGATATTGCCGAATGCAACACCGAAGAGCAGCGACGGCAGAAAACTGCTCACAACGAAGGCCTTGTCCCATGCGCTTTTCCAGGCAGGGCTGTCAACCTTGCCCCGGAAATCGATTGCAACCCCCCGGACAATCAGGGCAAAGAGGACAAGCAGCAACGCTGTGTAGAGATAGCTGAACATGAGCGCGTATGTCGTCGGAAATGCGGCAAAGGTGGCTCCTCCCGCAGTAATGAGCCACACTTCGTTACCATCCCAGACCGGTCCGATCGAGTTGAGCACCACCCGCCGTTCCGCATCGTTTTCGGCAACCAGCGGCTGTATCATCGCAATTCCGAAGTCAAAACCGTCGAGCATGAAATAGACCGCCCAAAGAACCGCCCAGAGGACAAACCAAATGATCTGATATTCCATGACCGCGCCTCCTATGCCCGTGTCATCCGGACGATTTCCTTGAGATTGTCGTCCGGATCACTGGTCGCGTATTTTTTCAAGAGATAAAAATCGACGATTGCCAGCGTGCCGTACAATAGGGTAAAACCGATAAGAGATACGATCACCTGGATCGGCTCCACCGATTTGGACACCCCATCAGCAGTCCTCAGCACCCCATAGACGGCCCATGGCTGGCGTCCGACCTCCGCAACAATCCATCCAACCTGAACACCAATATACGGAATCGGCAAGGCATAGAGCATGAGCCTGAGGAACCACTGATTGGTCTCCAGTCTGTCCTTGATCGAGAGATACACGGCGACCAGGGATGCAAGGATGAAGAACATGCCCATCGCCACCATTAAACGGAAACTGAGAAATGTGATCGTCACCGGCGGGCGATCCTCTTTCCTGAAATCCTTCAAGCCTTTTACCTCGGCATCCGGATTGTGGAACGCAAGCATGCTGAGCATTTTGGGGATGACGACCGCCTCGACAGCATTTCGTTCGTTCTCAGGGTCGGGAATGACGAGCAGCGGATATCCTGCACCTCTTTTCGTTTCCCAGTGCGACTCCATGGCCGCAAACTTCGTCGGCTGAACCTTCGCCACCTCAATGCCATGAAAGTCGCCCGATGCAAGCACCAGCAGGGAGCTTGCAAGGGCGAAAACGGCCGCATACCGGAACGACGCCTTGAAAAGGGTGACGTTGCTCTTTTTCATGATGTGATAGGCGGCAATAGCCATGACAAAGAATGCTCCAAGGATGTATGAAGACGTCAGCGTGTGAAAAAACTTCGTCCATCCGTAGGGGTTGGTGAGCAATGCCCAGAAATCGACCATTTCGGCCCTGCCGTTGCGCAGTACATAGCCAACCGGGTTCTGCATCCATCCGTTCGCCAAAAGAATCCAGAGCGCTGAAAGATTCGTTGCAAACGCAACGATGGTGATCGACAGTGCGTGGAGCTTTTTCGATATCCGGTTCCAGCCGAATATCCAGACTCCGATAAACGTCGATTCAAGAAAGAACGCCAATGTTGCTTCAATGGCAAGCGGAGCGCCAAAAATATCCCCGACATATTTTGAATATTCCGCCCAGTTCATGCCGAACTGGAATTCCATGGTGATACCGGTTACCACCCCGAGGGCAAAATTGATCAAAAACAATTTCCCCCAGAATTTCGTCATCTTCAGATACATCTCATCACCGGTCTTTACATACTTCCATTCCATGTATGCGATCAGCCATGAAAGTCCCAGCGTCAAAGGGACAAAGATAAAGTGAAATGCAGCCGTGACCGCAAACTGTATTCTGCTCAGCATTACGACATCCATTGTCCGTCACCCTCCTTTTTCTTTTTCAGAGTCACTTCACTAAACAAGATTAATTTAGTCCGATTTAACCCATTTGTCAAGTCATATTTTGGCGGAAGAAGAGAAGATCACCAGAAAAATTCAAAAAGGCTTATTCAGCTTCAGTAGACGACAACAAACCCTCAAGAACATCGACCAAGCTGTAATTGCGGCTGTTCGGGGACACGTCCATCTGCTCCTGATACAGACGTTCAAGCTCATCAGCAGACCACGACTGCAGCTTCAGCCTCAATTCATCAGCATAGAGGCGCTCGATCTCGCGGGCGGAAAGGGCGGGAAACTGATCCTGCACATCATCGAGCCAGAACGGATCATCCCACTCGATATCCTGAACATACTCCCGAATCATTTCACGTGCATCATGCATGCCGGTACTCATGCGACAGTCCACTCCTCCTCGCGATTTCCTTCTATGCTACTGCAAAGAGCCCAAAAATGGAAAGCTTGACATATGCGCAACAGCACCAGGATGATTACCCCCTCATCACCAGCCGAATCTCTTTCACTGAAGGTGAGTAGTACAGACCGGTTGCGGCTTGCCACCCTCTTCAGTAAATCGAATGACCGGCGTCCTATCAGGACTGTACTCCCAATAACAGGAACCCAGCCACCGCCCTCCCCGCGAAAAAACGAACTTGACCCGCCCCGACGCAGGCGGCGCAAACGTAAGCGTCTTGCTCTGGCCGGGAGCAAGACGGTTCTGTGGACCCGAGGTATCCTGCCCATCAATATAGATATGCACGTTGTCCTGACCGTTATTCGTCAGCTTCGCTGATACCGTCCTGCCGGGACCGGCCACAGAAGATGAGGTTCCGGTCCCCGGATTCGCTGTGAATGAACCTTCAATCCTCGCAAATCCCCGCCCCTGCGACTGCTCATTATGCGCCCATGTCGACGGCTGTGAGACGACAACCGTGTATGTGCCGGCAGGCAGGGTTATGTTGGGATAGACATGCCAGTTGGCATTCTGGACACCCCCCTGACCCGGACTGCCACTGGCCGACCACGGGCCATACGTCTGCCCGCTCTGGTTGCGGAGTCCGATGGTTCCAGGAGCAGCGCCGCGACCGCCGTTCCAGTGATACGTGGTGATCTTCGTCACGGTAGCTTTTTGCTGGAGCGAAAAAACGGTCGCTTGGGTTGGGCCATTACTCACACCGCCGATATTCCCGTTGTCAAACAAAACAGCGCCCGAAGAAGCGGACGTAACTGACTGGGATGACCCGGACTGACCGGTCTGCGTTACAGAGGTCCCCGACGGAGACTGAGTTGCCACGGCGCCCTGCTGTTTTATCGTACCTTCCAGCGTCCGGACATACTCTTCGAGTTTCTGATCAGGCTGGCAGCGCAGGCTTTCGCGGTATCTGGCAATCGCATCAGCATACTTTTTCTGCTGCACCAGGGAATCTCCCTGCTGTCGGACAGAGAGACATGCCTGTTTTGCAGCGGCCTGCTTATGAAGAGAATCCTCCAGCTGTTTGACATAGCCTTCACGTTCGCGATTCCCCGGAGCACAGGCAATATTTTCCCTGAATTTCCCCAGTGCTTCAGCATGTTTCCCGGCATTGAACAGAACCTTGCCATCGGTCCACTTCGCCTCACATGCCTGTGCCGACTGTTGTTTGCGCTTGAGTTCGCCGAGTTTCCATTTCAGTTTGTTCCAGTGAATCTCCATATCGCCGTTGCGCGGCCTGATCTTCAGGCCCTCCTCGGCCGCGTCAATGCCCTTCTGGATGGTCGCTTCATCAAGCGTCTTGTCGGTCATCGCCAGCCCGGCGGCATACGCGTAAAGTTCCTTGAAACGCTTGTCCTTGGCGAGTGAATCTTCCCAGAGTTTGTAATACTTCGCATACAACGGATCTGACGTATCCCCGTTTTCCCTGATGGCACGGAGCCCTTCCGCATACTGCCCGGCAGCCGGCTCGAAATTATAGGCTCGATAATACATATCTCCATTATTGACATGAATCTGAGCGTACGCTTTGGCATTCAGCACCTTTTGGCGCTTTTCCATATCGATTGCGAGGGCGCCGATACGTTTTCGGCGCGGATCATCAGGATTGAAACGCCCCTCCCGGTTTTTCAACTCGCGGACAACAGCCCCCAATCCGGCGGTATCGGCGGGAATGCCTTTTGCAAAATTCGCCTTGGCCTGCTCGTAATATTGTTCGGCCTCCCTGCGCCCGCTCAACATCGAATTGACCAGCTGCAGCGCAGAGTCGTAATGCCGCTTGTCAGCCGGTGTCAGCTCAAACGTCAAGACGCGTTTCACATGAGTTTCTGCCTGTTCCCATTCCTGGGCCTTGAACAAGCGTGTCCATTCTGCATTGCTCGCCTGGGTGAATTCGTTGTACCACTTGATCCCATTATTCAGTGACTGGTTCACCGATTTCCAGACAGGATTTTCGGAGGACTGTCCGCCAGCCAGCGGACGCAGGATATCCTGCATCTGCAGCATGGTACGATGAGCCGACCACACCTTCTTTGCAGCGATCAACTCATTGAATTCCTTTTCCTTCTCCAGCACCCGCGGCCACTGTGCCGCCGAATGTTTGGCATCCGACAATTTTTTTGCAGCATCAGCATCACGGGGGCTGATCAGCGTCGCCTGCTCCAGCCGCTTGATTGCGGTCGGATGGTCTGCTTTGTGCAAGGCATCCCATCCCTGTTTTTTCAATTCATTGGTGAGTTCACCCAAAGCCGGGGTAGTTATTGCCGGATCGCGCTTGATCGCTTCTTTCCCGATCCAGAAGGCGTCATCCAGCCGCTTGTCTTTGAGCGCTTTTCTGATGGCCGCTTCAGTCGCTTTGGTATTCTCCGCTCTGGCTTTCGCCAACACCTGCTGCACATCGGCTTCAGAAGGGTCTTTTACTCCGTATGCGCTGCCGTAACAGTTTCGCGCATGCTTCGCGTCTGTCGGAATCGGGGTACACCACCCGCTCAATGGCCCCCAGCAGGTGCAGCCGCCGGCGCAATCTCCCAATTTGGAATGGTAGCCGCCCAACGTGCCTCCGCATGCAACGCAGAGACAGTTGAGCAGATCATCCTCTTTCGGTTTTGCGGTCTGCTGCTGTCCTTTCTTTTCTTTGTCACACGCCTCGATAATGGCATTCATGCCGGCACGCAGCGTTTCGAGTTCCCGCCGCGCTTCAGCTACGGTTACGGTCTGGAGCTGGCGGTCTATTTCGCTGATGCGGTCCTGTAGTGCGCTTATGCGTTGCATGATTTCGTTGGTGTGCGACGGATCTTTCTGCAGCCGCTGAAGCTCCGATGCCGCTCTGTCCCGTTCGTAGTGCAACTGTGCCGTCATATGACGATCATCATAGGAAAGGCGCGGGATACGCATGGTATCGACAGGAAAAAGAACATCCTGCTTCAGATAATTCTCATATTCGGCGTTTGCTTTGTTATATTGCTGCCGCCAATTTTCCGCCACACTGCGGAACTGGGCAAGATCGAGATTCGATGAGATAAAGAGTTTCCGTTTTCGTTCGTTTTCACCGATTCTCCGCCAAAGCTCCTGAAGGCTGGGATCGTCTGCCCGCAGGCTTGCGAGACTGTACTGATTCGTCTGTGCCAGTTTCATGCCCATTTCATAGGAAATGGCATCCCGTTCTTTCAAGAGCGACTGATACCCGATGTTCTTGTTCAGCTGCTCTTCAAATGCTTTTTCAGCCTGCTGCACTTTCGGGAGGAGCTCCTTGAGCCTGGCCTCAAGCGGGGCTTGACGAGCCGAGTTTTTTGGAGCAATCTCCGCATCAAAATAGCGGTTGAACTCGCCAATCATCTTGTTCACTTCCTGGGCATCGCCCGCCTTGTCGCACGGGCCGCCCTGCTTTTTCTGGATATCGGCGTTCCGCTTGAATGCTCCGGCAAAGTAGGATTGAAGTGTTTTGGTATATGCCGACATCTCTCGCTCGGCCTTCGAGGTAAGAAACGCCCTGCTCAACATGCCTTCATCATTCGCATGCACCATTTCGTGCGCCATGGAACCGGCAAGCTCGGTTATCGCTGCGAAATCGACAGCGCCGGTCGGCTTGACCGCAGCGAGCAGACGACTTTCCGGAATATAAATGGTTCCGGTCGGAGCCCAGTAATACGGATCGCCCCCATCCATGGATATGCCGACGGACGGGAAATTCAATGAGCTTTTCGAAGCCAGCTTGATATACCCTTGCGCATACCACTGCCGGATGCGGCCGGCAAGAACCGTATCGCCGCTTTTTTCATGGTAGGTAATGATGGCGTCGATCGCTTTTTTGAAACGCTCATCTTCACTGATGGTCGTGACACGGCTTTGTGAAGCGGCCGGGCAGAAAACCGGCAAAAGCAAAGCCGACATAACAATCATCCACACGACAAAAAAACGGCAGGCATTCGGACGCACTGGTCCCTCCTCAAAAAACTATTTGATGTTGCTCAGGGCATCCCTTGCAATGTCCCGCAACCACTCCTCAACCGCATCACCATAATCGATGACCTGTTGATACACGGCCCGCGCCTGCTGTTTCTTTCCCGTTGCGGCAAGCGTCTTTGCATAGCCGAGCAGAAATGCGGCATGTTCCGGATTCTTTCCGAGATCAGGATTATGGGAAAATGCCTCTGCATACAACAGACGGGCTCCTTCCATATTTCCCGTATCCTCATAGGACCGCAGCAGCCGTTGTTTGGCATGAGGGACGAGCGGCGAGTCGGGATACCGCTCGATCAGATAGCGCATCAATTCGATAACCTTGGCATGATCCGGTTTGTCGTAGCCGACAAGATAGAGATTGGAAAGACGCCAAACCGACTCTTGCGCCCGCTCGGTATCCGGACAGTGATCAATGACCAGACGGTGCAGTCTGATGATCGTTGCGAAGTCCTGTGAATCGGCTGCGACAAGCTCTTTATACAATTCTGCAGCCCGCTTCTCCTGAGCCTCCAGAGAGAGCTTGTCCGAGGCGGCAGACGCCGCGTACCCGAAGCTGTCAGCAAGCAGAACAGTCCAAAAAAAGATCAGCAAAGCAAAGCGGCATGCAGGCAGGAAT
>JAAYUK010000031.1 GCA_012517735.1 Nitrospiraceae bacterium | reverse complement strand
GTCCATGATCTTCCATTTGCCGACATAGCCGCGCCAGCAGGCAGTGCACATGGGACCCCGAAACATGTCAGGTTTGGGATGCCCGGCGGAGAAATAGCTTTCGAGCGGCACAGAAAACATCCGCTCAGGCTTGCCGTTGTAGTCAAGCAGCTCCGAAAACTGGGCGGTGGCAAAGGCCGGTGCAGTAAAGAGCAGAAGGATGAGCAACAGTGATGAAAAAATGCGCATGGAAACCTCCCTGATCACAAGAGCAGTTTGTTGGTCTTCGACCGCGTTTCACCGATGCTGGTGACATAAATTGCCGGCCTGTCGATGACCGGGCACTTTGTCTCACAAATGCCGCAGCCGATGCAGGTCTTCAGGTCGATATGCGGCTGTTTGACCGTAATCACGTTTCCATCCGCATCCCTGACCGTGACCTCTTCAAGCCAGATCGCTTTTTTGCCGGTCGGGCAAACCTCTTCGCAGACGATGCAGGGCGTGCTGTGCGCATAGGGCAGGCAGCGGCCCTTGTCGATCATGGCAGTGCCGATGCTCACCTGCTCTTTCTCCTGAATGGTGAGCCGTTTGATCGCTCCGGTGGGGCAGACCTGTCCGCAGAGGGTGCAGCGGTATTCGCAGTAGCCGATCTTCGGCACCAGCACCGGCGACCAGATGCCCTCAAGCCCCGCTTCCATAAGCGTCGGCTGCAACCCCCCGGTAATGCAGACCTTCATGCATTCGCCGCACTTTACGCAGCGCTGAAGGAATTCGCGCTCGTCGAGCGAGCCTGGAGGCCGGACCAGTGCCGGATTATGGAATCCCTGCTTCGCAAGAGGAACGGTTCTGATCAGCGGGACGGCGACCGCTCCGGAGAGCGCAGCCGTGACCACGCGGCGGCGTCCGATATTCAGCGAGCCGGTCGGTTGTTTGGAGCCGAATCCGAAACTGACGGCATTTTTCGGACATACATCATCGCAGTTCCGGCAATACAGGCATTCGGTCGGCTTCCAGTTATCCTTCTCATGCGGCGTTGCATTGCCGACGCAGACCCGGGTGCAGGCGCCGCACTCGTTGCATCCCTCGCTGACCGACCGCTTCAGGAATGACCAGCGGGAGAAGATTCCCAGAAGCGCACCGAGCGGACAGAGATAGCGGCACCAGAATCGCTGCTCCACCAGATTCAGGCCAAGTACGCCGAGAAACAGGATCCCGATAAACCAGCCTTGCTCATAAAACGGCTGTTGAAAGGGCAGGTAGAGTTTCTTCGCTGCAGCAGCCACTGCTTCGCCGAATGCGTTGACGCTCTGGTTCGGCGCGCCATACAGCAGGTCGAGACCGGCGTTCGTCGCAGAGCTGAGCGCCGGATACACGGCGAGGGAAAACGATCGGATCAGCAGAGAGAGCGGATCGAAGACCCCTGCCAGTTGCATGCCGAAGAGCGAGGAGACAATGAGAAAAACCAGCAGCAGGTATTTTGCCGTATTCCAGCGAGGCGAGATGCGCGGCTTTGAGCGCCGCAGCGAGCCGACCATATTATTCAGTGTACCGAGGGGGCAAATCCATCCGCAAAAGACCCGTCCGAAGATGAATGTCACAGCAATAACGATGATCGAAAGCAGAAACCCCGCCGCGACCGCATGCGCAGACAGGAGGGTGGTGATCAGGATGAGCGGGTCGAAGTCGAGGAAGAGCTTGACCGGATAGCCGAGATCGTCATTGCCTTTCGATTCGGTCTGGAGGAAAAGAAAGACAAAGAGCAGGAGAAACGCCGCCTGCACGGCAATCCGTATCCTGCGGGGAGTATTCATCAGATGCTGATCTTTCTGATCTTCATCCGTGCGGTATCCATCGGGCCGAACCCGTTTTGCGCAGCGATCCGCACATAACCGAGGTCGCTGCTTTTCATGCCGAAGAGCGTTGCGCCATAGGCATCGACCGCCACCTGATTGACTCCGGCGACAATGGTGTCGAGTTTCTTCACATCTTTCAGGTTGCCGCCCTGAGGACCGTTGGCGGTGAGGACGCGAACCGCATCAAGCACGACGAGGGTCGGTTTGATCGCCATGGAAATATCGACCAGACTTTCGTTGATCTTCTGGTGAATGGACGCGCGTGAACCGCCCATGACGCCCATCCAGTTCTTCATGCCAAGGGTGAGTCGCGAAAGGCCATGGTGTTTTGCGATCGGCACGTTGATCACTTTGTCCGCCTCCATCAGCTCCGTATACAGCGGCCACGATTTCAGAACGCTTCCGTTGATCTTCACGTCGCGGAACTTGCGTTCATCGATATAACTTACCTCGCCCCCCGCTTTTTTGACGGCATCGGCGATGCCGCTCTGCACATAACAGCGTCGGGGATCGTTTACAGAGCGATCGAATACCTTCACTTTTTTTGCTCCCGCTTCCAGACAGAGCCGGACAATTGCCGCGACGACTTCCGGATTGGTGTTTGCCGCATATTCCGGGGTGCGGTCCCAGCCGATATTCGGCTTGACCACCACAACGTCGCCCCGCTTCACGAACGTCGTCATGCCGCCGAGCGCATCAATTGCCGCCGAGGTGATTTTTTGGGGTGAAGCACCGGTAACAACCGCCAGATCATATGCCGGGGCAGCGCCGAATGCCTGATTGGTGCGATTATCCACGCCTATTGCTACCGACAGGCTCGTGAGGGCGGTCAATCTGAGAAAATCTCTTCGCTTCATGGGGAACTCCTTACAACGGGATCATGAATACTGCAGGGTTCGTAAGCAACAACGGCGCATGGTGCGCGGCAGATTATTCTCTCATTATACTGTATCGCGCACAGAGGGGAACAGCCGATGCATTTGGTATAATGACCATATATCCTCCGGCTGCCCATCGGTCTGTCCGGTTCATGACGTTCTGCAGGAAAGGTGCTTGTATGATGATTGCACGGGTTGTTTCGGGAGCGCTGGCGCTCTGTCTCGTTATGGTTTTCGCGGTTTTCAGTCATGCTGCCGAGCCGCTTCAGGAGTACGCATTGTCCAACGGCCTGAAAGTGTATATTCTCGAGGATCACAAGGCGCCGCTGGCAACCTTCCAGATATGGTACCGCGTCGGCTCCATCGATGAGCCGGCGGGCAAGACCGGCATCAGCCATCTGCTGGAGCATATGATGTTCAAGGGTACGCCGAAGTATGGCTCGAAAGTATTTTCGAACATCGTACAGCGCAATGGCGGCAGTGACAATGCGTACACCACAAAAGATTACACCATGTACTTCCAGACCATCGCCTCCGACCGGATCGGCATCTCGATCGAGCTTGAGGCCGACCGCATGAAAAACCTGCTGCTCGACCCGAAAGAGACGGTTTCCGAACGCTCGGTAGTTATGGAAGAGCGGCGCATGCGGTATGACAACGAACCGCAGAACCTGCTCTTTGAGGACCTTATTGCGCTTGCATTCAAGGCGCATCCGTACCGGAATCCGGTCATCGGCTGGATGAGCGACATCGAGCGGATCGACCATGACGATCTGAAAGCGCACTACCGCGCCTATTATGCGCCGGACAATGCCTTTATTTTCGTATCCGGAGATGTGGATCCGAAAAAGGTCATGGAGCAGATTCGCGCAGCGTTCGGCCCCATACCCGCTTACGGAAAACGGACGCCGAAAACGATCACCGAAGAGCCTGCTCAAACCGGGCAGCGCAGACTGGTGCTCAAGAAGGAGGCGGAGCTGCCCTCTGTGATGATTGCGTTTCCGGTGCCGAATCTTCCGCACGAGGACAGCTATGCGCTTGAGGTGCTTTCGGGGATCCTCTCCGGAGGCAAGAGCAGCCGTCTTTACCGCAGCCTTGTCTACGAGCAGCGCATAGCGCTGGAGGCATCCGCTGACTACAATGGCCTGCACCGATTTCCTTTTTTGTTTGTTCTCGACGCGGTTGCAGCTCCCGGCAAGGAGAGCAGTGCCGTCGAGGCGGCGCTTTTTGCCGAAATCGAACGCGTTCAGCGCGAGCTGCCTTCAGCCCGGGAGATCGAGAAGGTGAAGAACCGCATTGAATCGGCATTCATTTTTGCGCAGGACTCCAATTATGCCAAGGCGCTCTATCGGGGCATGTTCGAGATCATCGGCGGGTGGCGGCTTTTGGACAGCTATCTCGATGGCGTGCGAAAGGTGACTCCCGAGGCGGTTCAGAAGGTCGCACAAAAATATCTCGTTGTGGACCGCAGTTCCGTCGGCACGCTTGTTCCGGTAAAAGCGAACAGGAAGCAGGAATCGGGACGCGGGGAGTGAGAGAGGGAAAAAGGTCATGAAAAAAATATATCTGTCCATATTCCTTGTCATGGGATTGGTGCTGGGCTGGACGATTTCGGCTGTTTCTGCGGCATCGCTTGAGATCAACGAGTTTTTTCTTTCCAATGGGGTGAAGGTGCTGCATGTTGAGCGCCGGAATCTGCCGGTGGTGACCATGAGCATTCTCGTCAAGGCGTCGCCGCGCGATGAGGAGCCGTCAAAGGCCGGGCTTGCATGGATGACCGCCCGCCTTCTTGCGGAGGGCACCGCGACGAAAAAAGGGCCGGAGATCAGCGAAGAAATCGAGTATCTCGGTGCGTCGCTCGGAACAAGCGTATCATCCGATTTCACCCTGATGACGTATTCATCATTGAAAAAAGACGTTGCGGCCGGATTTGCGCTCGCGAGCGATGTGCTGCTGAATCCGGCGTTTTCGGAAGAGGAGCTTGCGCGGAAGAAGACCGTTGCCAAAGGGTCATTGCAGCAGCGGGAGGAAGATCCCCAGTACGTTGCGGGAAAACGGTTTCTCCGCGAGGTGTTCGGCCCGCAGCACCCCTACGGCCGGGTGACTGAAGGAGAGGCTGCGACAATCGATGCGATAACACGCGCGGATATCGTTGCATTCTACACGCGCATGTATCGCCCGGAAACTACGGTTATCTCTCTCGTGGGAGATTTGTCCGGAGCCGAGACGCGCACCCTGATGGAGCGGTATTTCGGCGGCTGGAAGGCGAGCGGGACAGCGGGCGGGCAGCGTCCGTCTGTTCCGGTGGTGCAGCCATCGGCGAAAAAGGTGTTCATCGACCGCGATGTCACACAGGCTACCATTGTGCTTGGGCACACCGGCATCTCCCGGACCAATCCCGATTTTTATGCGGCACAGGTGATGAATTATATCCTCGGCGGCGGTGGTTTCTCTTCACGGCTCATGCAGGTGGTGCGTGACCAAATGGGGCTTGCGTATTCGATTTCGAGTTCGTTTGCTGCCCATGAGGGGCCGGGCACCTTCAGCGTGGAAGTGCAGACGAAGAATGCATCTGCGCAGACCGTTGTTGCGGAGATCGACCGGCAGATGCGACGGATGCGGACCGAATTGGTCTCGGACGCCGAGTTGCAGGATGCCAAGGCGTATTTGACCGGCAGTTTCCCCCGCCGGCTCGAGACGAGCAAGAAGATCGTGGATCTCATCGCGGTTGCCGACTTCTTCGGCATCAGCAGGAATTATGTGCAGAACTATCTGTCCGCGGTTCAGCGCGTTACCAGGGAAGATGTCCTCCGGGTTGCGCAGAAATACCTGCATCCTGATCAGGCGGTGCTGGTGATCCTCGGAAAACAAGCTGAGATCCAAAAACCATAAAAGCGGGACCGGTCGAAAAACGGACGTGCCGGGCTAGCGGATGTGAAGGCGGTGCAGCAAATCGGCCAGCTCCTGTGCAGAGAGCTGCCCCGGGGCGGTTGAACGGGTAACCGTTCCATAGGTGATCAGGGAGCCAAGCAGGGGGGTAAAGACCCGGGACGATGCGCCGGTCTCGCCCATGGCGATGGTGATAATGCCTTCCGTCCGGTGGCGCAGGGTAAACTCCATGATTCTCAGGACATCTTCACGGTTTTGCGGCATCAGCGCGACCTTGACGATATCGGCCCCGAGTGAGCGGCCGGTAGCATGGATCACTTCAAGAGACTCTGTGTCGGGAGTCAGCGTGAAATTATGGTACGACCCGATGAGAACGGTCCGGGTCTGATCGCAGATGCTCCGAAGTTTTCTGAACTCGCCCGCCGCGGTGATCTCAATGTCGACCATCTCAACGTGCGGAGCGAGCGATTCATAGAGTCCGACCCGGTTTGCAACCTCGTACCCGCCGCCCTCCGACGGATGACGTATGGTGCCGAGCAGCGGTTTCCCGAATTTGGTCTTTGCCTGTTGCGCAAGGGCAATCGTTTTTTCGTTGTCAATCTCTGTGCAGAGGTCGTACCGCAGCTCAATAAGATCAATGCAGGCCAGCGCTTCGGGGGGAAGGTTCCGGACATCCTCATCATTCAGCACCCCGGCAATGAGCGGCATGCTGAACTGAAACGGTCTCTGGCTGAATG
>JAAYUK010000221.1 GCA_012517735.1 Nitrospiraceae bacterium | reverse complement strand
TTAAAACTGGGAAGATTCGATGAGCGCAGTCTCTTCGGGCTTGCCGATCAGCCGCTCCATGTCGAGCAGAATGATCAGACGGTCTTCGAGCTTGGCAATGCCCCGGATAAATTCGGTACTGACATTGGATGTCATCGGCGGAGCCTGCTCCACAATGCCTGCCGGAACCCTCAGCACCTCGGAGACGGCGTCCACGATCAGGCCCATGGTAATGCCCTGAATATCCATGATCATGATCCGGGACTGCACGTCGTTTTCACGCTCTTCGAGGAAAAACTTCTTCCGCAGGCTCACCACCGGTATCACCTTGCCCCGCAGATTGATCACGCCTTCCACATAATCGGGTGCATTCGGCACCCGCGTGATCTCCTTCATGCGATTGATTTCCTGCACCTTCAGGATATCGACCGCATATTCCTCGCTGCCGAGATTGAACGTAACCAGCTGCAGGATCTCGCTGACTTTTGCCGTCTTGGCGAGTTCGGGCGAGCCCGATACCGGCACCAAACCAGTCATGCACTACCTCCTCAGGGCTTTTTTTCCATTGTACCATCCCCGCAGGAGGATGACAATATTTTCGCGATAATCCCGGTTGTTGACATTCCTTCCACAAAGGAGAGGCTGTACACCTCCGGCACCAGATCGGCGCCGGCAATATCTTCACGCTTCCAGTCGCCGCCCTTGACAAGCACATCGGGCCTGATGAGCGAAAGCAGTTCGTGCGGCGTATCTTCGCCGTATATCGTCACATAATCGACCGCCGCAAGTGCGGCAAGGACTTCCGCCCGGTTCCCCTCGCTGTTGACGGGACGTCCGGGCTTGAGACGGCCGACCGATGCGTCGCTGTTGAGCCCTACAACCAGCACATCGCCGAGCGCCCGCGCTTCGGCCAGATACCGGACATGTCCAGCATGGAGGATGTCGAAGCATCCGTTCGTAAAGACGACCTTCCGGCCCTCTGCCTTCAGCCGGTCGACCGTTTGTTTCAGTTCAGGCTGACTGAGTATCGTACCCATGTTTTTGGAGCAGCTCCCTGCTTTTTTTGATCAGCTCAATATCCCCGCGGTAGGAAACGGTGGCGATTGCGTCCTCGATGCCGAACCAGCGCGCTTCGTCCACTTCGGGGCCGAACTGCGCAACATCCCCGCCAGTCTGCTTCACGAGGAAGTACGAAACGCTTTTCTTGCACCGGACGTTGCTGCTTTTCAGATAGAACCAGAACGACTTTTCCCCGAGCGGAGCGATGATGGTCCCGGTCAGGCCGGTCTCTTCCCGGATTTCGCGAACCGCAGCCTCCTCCGGGGTTTCTCCCGGATCGATCAGCCCTTTTGGCAACGTCCAGACCGCATGGTTTCTGGTCGCGATCAGGGCGACTTCGACCGCACCGGCGACGGAACGGAAGACAACGCCACCGGCAGACTTCAGGGTCTTGATCAGTGCAGGCTTCTGGGGCATGGCATCCTATCGGGCAAACAACCGGAACAAATCATTATACATGGCAAATGCCATCAGCGTCGCCAGCAGCATGATGCCGATACGCTGGGCGACCATCATGGTCCGGTCGCTGAGCGGCCTGCCGGTAACCGACTCGATCGCCATAAACAATAAATGTCCGCCGTCGAGCACCGGTATCGGCAGGAGATTGAGCATGCCGAGGTTGACACTGATCAGTGCCATGAACAGAAAATACGAAATCGCACCCGCCGAAGCAGCCTTGCCGGATTCGGTGATGATCTGGATAGGACCCCCGATATTCCTGGACGAAATCTCACCCTGAACCGTCATGACCACCGAGTCGATGATCACGGTCCCCATCTTCCAGGTGGCATAGGCGCCCTTGAGCGGCGCATCGAGCATCGAGTCGCTCCTGATAAAGGAAAAGATGCCCTGCCCCTGTTTCCGGATGCCGAGGCGGCCGATTGTAACCGGTTTGCCGTCGCGGTCGGTCACCTGCACCGCCTGCGGTGCAACCTCGACCGTTTTCCGGACATCTCCCCGCTGGACAACAAATGTGAGCGGCACTCCGGGATTTTTTGATACCACCGTGACCACATCGATCCATGTATTGATCTCCGTTGTGCCGATGCTCACAATACGATCGCCCGGCTGTATCCCGGCCGCCGCTGCCGGATAGTCGGGATCGACGCTGTCAATAACCGGCATGAGATTCTTGACATCGGGTACCGGAACTTCGACTCCCCCCGCAAGCAGCCCCGTAAACAGTACAAAGGTGAGGAGGATGTTGAAAAACGGGCCGGAAAAGACGATCAGCGCCCGCTTCCAGAGCGGCTGCGCCTTGAACGAACGCTCCGGGTCGGCTGCGGCCTCCTCCGGCGTCTCATCGTCGGGGTCTTCGCCATGCATTTTGACGTAGCCGCCGAGCGGAATCGGCGCGATGACGTATTCGGTTTCGCCGATCGTGCGGCCGACCAGTTTCGGGCCGAAACCGATCGAGAATTTCAGAACCTTCACGCCGGCGAATTTGGCGGCGAGAAAGTGACCCAGCTCGTGAATGAAGATGACAAGCCCGAACAGCAGGGCTGCTGCAAGAATGGTCATGCGCGGATAGCCTCCTGTGAGATGGCGCGGGCCCAGAGATCAGCCTCGACAATGGCTCCGATAGCCTGCGCAGGCATGACCGCATGAGCGCTCATGACCCGGGCGATGATCTTCGGGATATCGGTGAAGCGGATGCGGTGCTCCAGAAATGCGTGGACCGCTGTTTCATTGGCTGCATTCATGGCTGCAGGCATGGTGCCGCCGGTCTGCAATGCCTGATAGGCAAGGTCAAGACAGGGGAAATTCTTCAGATCCGGCTGCTCAAACGTGAGCGATGCAATCTGGTCCATACGAAGCGGTTCGACCGCTTCGGGAAGACGCTCGGGATATGCCAGCGCCAGGGCGATCGGCCCGCGCATGTCGGGCCGGGACATCTGGGCCAGATAGCTGCCGTCGCAATACTCTACAATTGAATGGACGATGCTCTGCGGATGGATCAGCACGCCGATCTGATCGAGCGGCATACCGAAGAGGTGATACGCCTCGATCACCTCAAGCCCCTTGTTCATCAGGGTCGCGGAGTCGATTGTGATTTTTCGCCCCATGCTCCAGTTCGGATGACAGAGCGCGTCGGCCGGAGCGACTGTACGGAGCTGTTTCCGCTTCATGCCGCGGAACGGACCGCCTGAAGCGGTCAGAATGAGCCTGCGGACGCTCTCCCGCTTCCAGCCGTGCATACACTGAAACAAGGCGCTGTGCTCGCTGTCGACCGGCAGGATGGTGGCACCATAGGTCCGCGCTTCCTTCATGACGATATCTCCCGCCGTAACCAGGGCCTCCTTGTTGGCAAGCGCCACGATTTTCCCGGCCCGCACCGCGGCGCGGGTAGGCATCAGGCCGGCAGAACCGACGATTGCGGAAAGAACGATATCCGCCTCGGGAAATGCGGCAGCTTCACAAACGCCTTCGGAGCCGAAAAGGATCTTCGGCGTTTTCCGGCCGCGCAGGACCTGCCTGAGCTGCCTGAAACCATCCTCGTCCGAGACGGCAACCACCTTCGGACGGAACCGCTCGATCTGGGAGCAGAGCAGGTCGATGTTTTTGCCGGCGGCGAGCGCAACCACCCGATACTTGCGCGGAAACGCCTCGACAATCCTGAGCGCGCTCGTGCCGATCGACCCGGTCGAACCGAGAATGGAGAGTTTTTTCATGCGAGCACCCGCTGCATGACGTACAATACCGGCCCGGCGAACAGCACGCTGTCGAGACGGTCGAGCACCCCGCCATGGCCCGGAATAAGCCCGCTTGAGTCCTTGACGTTTGCATCCCGCTTGAACATCGACTCCACCAGATCCCCGACAATGGTAACCGCTCCGGTCACCAGCCCAAGCAACAGCAGATACGGCAGCGAAACGAGCGGAAAGAACCACCACCAGCAGAGTATTGCCGCCAGTCCTCCCCCGACAACCGAGCCGACCGCGCCCTCGACCGTCTTCTTGGGACTGACCGTCGGGTAGAGCTTATGCCTGCCGAAGTTCTTCCCGAGATAGTATGCAGTGGTGTCCGAAGCCCATACGCAGAGATACAGGAAATAGATCCATTCGACTGCTTCAAGACGGAGCAGCCATTGCGGAATCAGGAGTCCCGGAACGTACACAAGGCCCATCATGAGCAGGGAGAGCTCCGCGCGGGAGCCTTCCGGATTCCTGCGGATAAAGAGCCTCACCGTGGCGAGCACGATGAATGCTGCCGCAAACAGATATACCTGCATGCTCATCGCGTCCCGGAACGATACCGCCCACGGAAGAAAGAGCAGCACCCCGCAGACAAGGCCCAGAGCGGCATCGATACCCCGCACGCCGCAAAGCGCATAGAACTCATGCAGGGCGATGCTGCCGAAAAACATGAGCAGAAACAGAAACACCAGAGCCGGAAGTTTTGCGATGGCCAGATAGAAGAGCGGGACGGCTATGAGCGCAACGATCACCCGTTGTGCATGCATCTAACGGACTCCGCCCTTCACCTTGCCGAACCGGCGATCCCGCATCTGAAAATCATGGATCGCTTCGAGGAACTCCTCTGGCGTGAAATCAGGCCAGAGGGTATCGGTAAAAAAGAACTCCGCATATGCCGACTGCCAGGTCAGAAAATTGCTGATCCGCTGTTCTCCGCTCGTGCGGATAATGAGGTCCGGATCGGGTATGCCGGCGGTATCGAGCAGGTCACTGAAAAGGGCGTCATCGAGCCGCTCAGGATCGAGCCGCTCGCGGAGCGCCCGTTTCACCGCACGGATGATCTCGTCGCGGCCTCCGTAACTGATCGCAAACTGGGCGGTCAGGCGACGGTTCGCCGCAGTCGCCTGCTCAGTCAATTCGATGATCTCCCGGATATTCGGGGAAAGACGCTCGCGGTTTCCGATGACGCGAAACCGCACCCCCCCGTTCATGAAACTCTCGAGCTGGTTCTTCAGGGTGCTTTCGAGGAGGCCCATGATGACCTTGATCTCGTCTTCGGGACGCTTCCAGTTTTCGATCGAAAACGCATACAGGGAAACCGCATCGACACCGACGGTCCCGGCGGCGTCGATGATTTCCCGCGCGCGCTCGACTCCGCGCTTGTGGCCCTCAAAGCGCGGCAGGCCGCGCATCTCGGCCCAGCGGCCGTTGCCGTCCATGATGATGCCGATATGCCGGGGAATTGCTCGTTTCATAATGCGTCAGGCCGCCTGGCCGGTGAAGAAACTGTCTGCTATCTCCCCTTGGTCGAAAAGACGTAGAGCGTGGAGCCGAACGGGTTTTCCCCTTTGAGAATGTTCTTCCAGTTCACGCCGAGCAGCGGTTTTGCGATGGCGTAAATACGATCGCCCGCAAGGTAGAAGTCGAGCAGTTCGCCACTAACCTCTTCGACAAAGATCCGCTCCTCGAGATTGATGCCGTTCCACCAGAAGCTGCGGATCTCGGAGCCGGAATAGCCGATCCCCTTCACATACGAAAAGAGCGGTTTGCGTTTTACCGCAAGCACTTCGGAATAGCGGGAGACGATACGGCTCTTGACCGACCATTTGCCGCTCTCGAGCATGATCGTGGGGGCATCGAGTTTGAATTTTTCTGTTGCGCCGCCGTAATCCTGCCGGCTCATCCAGAGGCGGACTCCCTTTTCATTGAAGAGCTGGAGGAATCCGTCCTCATCCCACGAGATGAATGCCCTGGTGCCGTTTGAGGCGGTCAGTATCTGGAAATCAAAGATATTCAATCCTGGCGGAACCGGAAGCTGGGCTCCCCGCCGGTACTGACCGTTCATGTATTCCATGGTATAAATCGGTCCGCTGTATCCTTTGCGGGGATCGAACTCCTGCGCCATGAGCACATCAGGCGAAAGCGGACGCAGGAAATGATCGCCGCGGTAGACCTCCTTGAACCGGTCACCCTGCAGTTCATAGATCAGCGATATGATCATGCCGGCAGAGGTCGTACGCGCCCCGGTACTGACATCGGAGGTTGCATTATCGGTTCCCTTGGTGCGCATCAGGGTGATGACGATCTTGTCACGACCGCTGTGGTTGATGTCCATTGCGTCGATGGAAAGCACATCGTTGTGCGCCGGAAGGTCGACCTCCCAGAGCAGCTTCAGGTCGGTATCAGGCTGGTAAATGGCAAGCTTCGAAGAACCGACCAGGATGATCTGGTGCTTGCCGTCCCCGCGCAGGTCTCCCGCTGCGATTTTCTGGGTTCCGAACGGAAGGCGATAGGACACCAGCACTTCGGCTCCCGCTCCGATCATGCCGGAACGCAGACGCAGGTCTCGGACCTGGGTAATATGAACCGTTGTGTCCTTCTTCGAGATCTCCTGTCCCGTACCCACCCAGAAAAGCTTCTGGGTAACCGTCACCTTGTCCTCGACCGTCTGGCTGGAAAGAATCAGTGCGGCCTCGGCCCCTTTTTTGCGGGCCTCATCAATAACCTTGGCCGCAGCATCCGTCTCAAGGCCGGTGTCAATCAGCTCAAAGCGATTGGTGTTCTTCAGCATCTGATAGTAGGCGTCGCCGAGATGCCAATCGATGGCTCCCTGATAAAAAAGCAACTTCCGCTTGGTTGCGGTGTTTTTGACCTTGGTGCCCGGAAAATCCTCGGGGTTCCCGGAAATGATGCGCGCAGACGCGGACGCCCCAGAAACAGAGACGAGCTCAACAGTACCCGAGGGGATTTCGACATTGCCGAGATGCTCCTTGGTTACCGGATGGACAAAGCCGACGCCTTCCCGGAAAGCCACCAGACGCATGCCGGGCTTCGGGGCTGAACCGGAGGCGAGGGCGATGCTGACCGTGTCGCCGGACACGCCGTCGATCGTCCCGGAAACCGGGGCGAAATATCCGAGCAGCTCGTTCTGGAGCACCGCCAGATTGGTTTCAACCGGCTCTCTCTTCGTTGTCTCTCCAGCAGCCTGCACCAGAAGCGGACAGAGAAAAAGCGCCAGTGCTGCTGCAAGTACTCCCACGACTATCAGACGATTGTTCACCGGTTTCCTCCGTGTCGATAAATACGGGTTTCCGCCCGACCTTCAGTTTATCCGAACGGTTTTTCAGAAGTCAAAGTCCTTGACTTACAAGCCTGACTCCGGTTTTAATAAACGTTATGAAAAAACGATCGTTTCTCATAAGCCTCCTCTGTATATGCATACTCGCCGGATGCGGGAAGTCCGAAGTGAAGCGTGAGGAAGTCTATGATTCCGAACAGTTTCTGAAAAAAGCGGACGCACTGGCCGACAAGAAGGAATACGAAGAAGCGCGGAAAATCCTGACTGAAGTCAAAAACCGCGACATGACGAAGAAGTATGCGCCGATCGCCCAGCTGAAAATCGCCGATACCTATATCAAAGATGGCGATTACGACCTTGGCATTGCGGAATATCAGCGCTTTCTCGAGCATTATCCGACAGATACCTATGCTTCTTATGCCCAGTACCAGATCGCCATGGCGTATTATGTCCAGATCGAGTCGCCGGACCGCGGCGCGGGCACGGCAAAGCGCGCGCTGGCGGAGTTTCTCCGGCTCAAGGAGCTCTACCCGAGGAATCCCTACCGGGAATTCGCGGAAATGAGAATCGAAAAGTGCAAGACGATCATCGCCGACGGCGAACTGATGATCGGCCAGTTTTATTACAATAAAGATTCCTATGCTGCCGCAGTCAAGCGGTTTGAAGGACTTCTCAAGGAATATCCCGATTACAAGCGTGGAGATGAAACCCTGTTCCTCATCGGCAAGTCGTATCTGGAACTGAAAAATCCGGAAAAGGCAAACGAAGCATTTACCCGCCTGATCGAGAAATTTCCGTCCAGTTCATTTGCCGCCAATGCCAGGAAACTCATCCGATAAGCAACGCTCCCCGTTACCGGCGGCCCGTTGTCAGGCTTTCTACCCGGCTTTTCTCGATATTTCCGGAAAACCCTGTATCGTTGTCGGCGGAGGAGCGGTTGCTGAGCGGAAAGCGCGAGGACTGCTTGCATGCGGCGCGGATCTCACGGTCATCAGCCCTGACCTGACCGGCGGTCTTGAGCGCCTGAAGCGTAAAGGACTGATTACGCATCATGAACGACGTTACCGGCGGGGTGATCTGCGGGGCGCGGTCCTCGTCATCGCTGCAACGTCGGATCCTGCGGTCAATCGTCAGATCGCCCGTCACGCAAAGTGTCCGGTGACCGTTGTCGACCAGCCCGAAATCGGCAGCATGATCATTCCGTCGGTTGTCCGGCGGGGCGTTGTTTCGTTTGCCGTCTCGACATTCGGCACCAGCCCTGCAGCCGCGAGGACCATCCGGCGCGATCTGGAAAAGCAGTATCCGAAATCCGTCGGCAAATACATCGGATTCATCGGAAAGCTGCGCGAACGGGCATTGAAGGCGATTACAGACCGGCAGGCGCGTGAAAAGCTCTTTCGGGAGCTGGCATCTCCGGCGATGATCGAGTGCGCCCGCTCCGGCGGCTATCGCCAGGCGGCCGGGCTCGCACGGAAACTATACACTAAGCACATGAGAGGGATTGTATGACCATTCGCGCGGCAGTCATCGGAGTCGGATATCTGGGGAAACACCACGCCCGCATTTATGCGGAGCTTCCCGATGCTGAACTGGTTGCGGTCGTCGACACGAACCGGACCGGCGCGGAGGAGATCGCCCTGCAGTACGGATGCAAGGCGGCGACCGATTACCGGACCATCCTCGATGAGGTCGATGCGATCAGCATTGTCACCCCGACGACATCGCACCATGCGATCGCCTGCGACTGCATCGCAGCGGGCAAAGACATTCTGATCGAAAAACCGGTCACCACGACCATCGAGGAAGCGGACGACCTGATCCGGCGGGCGGAAGCGGCTGGTGTGCTCGTGCAGGTCGGTCATCTCGAGCGCTTCAACCCGATCATTGCGGAACTGGCGCCCCTGCTCACCGAACCGGTCTTTTTTGAAGCAACCCGGATCGGACCGTTTCTTGGACGAGGGACGGACGTGGACATTACCCTCGACCTCATGATCCATGATATCGACGT
>JAAYUK010000030.1 GCA_012517735.1 Nitrospiraceae bacterium | reverse complement strand
CCAAGCGACCATGCAGGCGTCGCCATGGAATGAAGCTTCCAGTCCAAATACCTCTTCAGGAGCAACAGGAGTGCGCGTGTTCGGCCTGCAGGGGAATCTGCAGATCACTTCCTCTGCAGCGACCGAGAGTTCGACCATCCAGATCGTATGGCTACGGTCGCGAAGATAAAGAAGCCGTCGCGTTGCGTGGGCTGAAGCCTCACGAATAAAGCGGTTGTCCGGATCGGGAAGAAGGTCTTCCATCACCATCTCCAGAGAGTGAATTTCCTGAAGAGAGCGGATCCCCTCATCATGCCAGGTTTCGCGCGAAAAGCAGCGCCGAACAAAACGGATTTACGGCGAACGGGAGATCAGGCAGTCTCGATACGGTTGCGGCCACGGCTCTTTGCGCGGGTCATGCCTTTTTCAGCTCTTCGCAGGAAGGTGTCGGCATCTTCTTCCCCATGATACTGGGTAACGCTGCCGCTTACGGTAACTTCACCGGCGACTTCAAAATAGTGCTCTTCCACGATGAGGCGGATTCGTTCGGCAAGATAGGTGGCTTCCGATTCTGTCGTTTCGGGTGCGATGATGAGAAACTCGCCTCCACCCAGACGTCCAATGGTATCAACGCGGCGGACATTGGCCGAGATCATTGAGGCGATCTGTCGCAGCACTTCGTCACCGCTTCCATGACCGAACTCTTCATTCAGCTGACGCAGGTGATCCACATCGAACATAACCACCGAAAACGCCGTGCCGTATCGACCAGAACGGTCGATTTCGCGGGACAGCGCATTGATCAGCGACTGTCGGTTCAGCAGTCCGGTCAGTTTACACTGCACGAGCGGGCGTTTGACGTTCTCCTCAAGCTCGCGCCGTTCGGTGACATCGCGACCATTCCACACATAGCCGGACAGGAGATCGTCTTCAGCCCGAATGCCGGAAATCCAGCAGTCCAGGGTGATATGGAGTGTTGAGCGCATGAGGTCGGTTTCGTATGCGTACTGATGCTTTCTTTGCACGGCATCGATGCCGCGGGAGAGATGCTGCTGCTCCAGCCCGACACGGGCAAACAGATCGGGAAGACGCATGCCAAGCGCATCGGCCGGTTTCAGGTCAAACAGCATGGACGCCGCTTCATTGAAGTATTTCACCTTGAGGTACAGATCGGTCGCAATAATCGCGGTATCGCTGGCTATATGAAGAATCTGCTCCAGGTAAAGGTTCTTTTCCTTCAGGTTCCGGTTCTCGTCAAGAAGCGTCTCGCGGGAACGGGAAAGCACTGACTTCCAGGCGCGAAGATAGGGAGACTCGACTGACGCAAAAGCCTCGTGTTCCGTCAGCAGACCGACAATTTCTCCGCTCCGGTCGACGACGACCAGCCGGGTTGTTTCATGGGTGTTCATCAGGGCGATCGCTTCATCAAGAGAAGCGGCCGGAGAGATACTCACAATCGGTCGCGCCGGAACATCTTCCATATGCATCAATTTCAGATCAGCTCCGCTCAGGATAAGAGCACTGAGATCGTGGTCGGTCAGCACGGCGAGGGGTTTACGCTCATGTTCGAGCACGACGCATGAAATGGCTGTTTCCGCGAAACGGGCAAGTACCGATGATACCGGTTCACCCCGCTGCGCGGTGGCGACGGTGCGCGACATTGCATCGGATACGCGCCTGGTTTGATAAAAGCAGGAAACGCCGAGGACATTCATGATACCGTGGCGCGAAGCAATGCCGACACAATCGCCATTGTGGTCTACCACTGCGAGCAGATGAAGACGACTTTCAGCCATCAGCGCATACGCATCGAACAACGGCATGCTGTCCGGCACTGCGACCGCAGGCGCGCTCATGACCTCTTCCATGGTCAATTCCTTCAGATCAGGGCGATAGTGTGTGGCAAGGACGAGATTGCGCTCCGAAAACGTACCGACCGGCTTCCGGTTATAGGTAACCGCAAGACATGCGGCATTTTTTGAACGCATGAGCGTCAGGGCATATGTAACCGGCGTGTCGGGAGCGACACATACCAATGGTTCGAGAACGAGATCGCGGACCGTTCTCCCGTCGAACGTTCCGAGCTGTGTTGTATGAAGCGTCGGTTTCATTCTGTTATCCTGCCACTGTTTCCCCTGTCGACGTACAGTTTCGATTGTCTCAATTATAGCAAAAGGATCATGAAATCAGAAGGGCCTGCTTTCAAGAGCGTTTTTCTGCTACCATTGAACAAGGGACGCAGCGATGGCGCACTATCCTTCCGAAGAACATGAAACGAGCGGGCAGGTACCGGGCAACGATGCAACCGAATCTTTGCGGAAACGCTTGGAGGAACTTGCCGAGCGGTATGCCGAGAGCCGTTCTGCCCAGGAGGAGCTTGCCCGTCAGGTCGGCGAGCTGCAGCGATCTCTCGAAACCGATGCCATAACCGGATTCTTGAACCGGTCTTCATTCATGCAGCACATAGACCGGTACTTTTCCGAGTCTGAAGGGCTCAGGCCTCCTGCCGCGCTGATCAAGGTCGATCTCGATAATTTCAGGATCATCAACGACACCTTCGGCAATCGCGCCGGGGATCATGTGCTTCAACTGGTTGCCGGCGTCATCAGCGATACCTGTCTCAGGCCGGAAAACCGGTCTGGAGATGTCTGTTTCGGACGAATCGGAGCTGATGAGTTCGGTATTTTTGTTCGGGCATCCGGGCTCCGGCATGCAAGCGGGATCGCGGAGCAGGTCCGCAAACGCATTGAAGACTGCCGGTTTGTGTACAGCGGACTCCGCATAACCGCAAGCTGCGGTGTTGTCTGTGTCCCTCAGCATGCAGCCACGACCGATGATCTGATCAGGAAGGCCGATGCGGCGAATTACTCGGCGAAACTGCTTGGTCATAACCGTTGCCATGTCTTTGCGCATGATGACGACGCGCTTGCCCGGTTTCATTCGCAGAGCGAACAGAAAAAACTCATTCTCAATGCGCTGGAAGAAGATCGTTTTGAAATCTGGCTGCAGCCGATCCTGAAGATCGCGGACAGGACGGTGCACCATTATGAAGTGCTCATCCGCATGCGGACGGAAGACGGCAGGATTCTGCTGCCGGGCGAATTCATGAATACCGCCGAACGTTTCGGTCTCGTCGCGCACATTGATCGCATTGCGGCTGCGAAGGCGATCATGCTGCAGTCGGAAATGGTTCGTCTCGGCAAGGATCTGTATTTCAGTTCGAATATTTCGGGCCGGAATCTTGATGATGAAGAATTGTTCTGTTTCATCCGTGATGAGATTCGATCAGCCGGAATTGATCCCCAGCACATTATCTTCGAGATCACCGAAACCGCTGCAATTCGTGACTTCAAGCGTGCGCTGCACTTTGTCGGCCAGTTGAAATCAATCGGCTGTCTTTTTTCACTTGATGATTTCGGGGTCGGTTTTACCTCGTTCCTGTATCTGCGCGAGTTGCCGGTTGATTATCTGAAAATTGACGGATCGTTCATCCGGCGTTTGCATGAAGATGCGGTCAATCAGGTGCTGGTGAAAGCCATCGTTGATATCGCAAATGTCATCGGTGTGAAAACGATCGCAGAATGTGTCGAACTGCAGGAAACCTTGCCGGTGCTGCAACGGCTCGGCGTGCATTATGCGCAGGGATTTCTCATCGGTCCGCCCGCCATGCATCTGCAGCGGGAATGATCTCTCCGACCTGTTGAAATTTTTTTCATAAATATGCTTGCAGTTTGACAAATTCATGCGGTATTATTTCTATAACTATAATCCTTAACAAGGGAGGCGACACAATGGCAAAGGCAGCAGCTCCGAAGAAAGCGGCAGTGAAGAAGGCAGCTCCGAAGAAGGCAGCAGCTCCGAAGAAGTAAGCGCTCTCCGTTTTTCTTTTTTCTGTTCGTGTCGTTCGCATGAGCAGGGAGATGCCGAAAGCGTCTCCTTGCTCAAATTTTTTTGAAGGCAGTCGTGTTCATGAACTTTTCACATTTTCAGAAACCGAGCAGATATATCAACGCTGAATATAACGCTGTCCGCAAGGAGCAGCTTCCCCGAGATCATGTACGCATGGTACTTGCATTTCCGGATGTCTACGAAGTCGGCATGTCGCATCTTGGTCTCCGCATTCTGTATGATATTCTCAACGGACTGCCGTATGCTGCCGCGGAACGCGTGTTTGCTCCGTGGCCCGATCTTGAAGCGCACCTGAAGGCTGCGTCCATTCCGTTGTCGTCGCTGGAGTCGCGGCGTCCTCTTTCGGAGTTCGATGTTGTCGGTTTCAGTCTTCAGTATGAGTTATCGTATACGACGGTGCTCGCAATGCTTGATTGCGCGCATATTCCGGTTACTGCGGACGAACGCATGGCGGCGCAGAGAAGAATGCCGCTGATTCTTGCCGGTGGGCCGTGTACCGTCAATCCTGCGCCGATGGAACGCTTTATCGATGCCTTTCTGATCGGTGACGGAGAGGAGGCGGTCGTTGAGATCGCTTCGGTCATATTCTCGGCGAAGCAGTCGGGAGATGCCAGCCGGGAGAGCCTTCTTCAGGCGCTGGCGCGCATACCCGGGATATATGTTCCGTCGATTCATCGCGGCGATTGCAGAATTTCCCGCCGCATTGTTGCTGACCTCGACACGGCTCCTTTTCCGACGAAGCCGATTGTTCCCTATATGCAGATCGTGCATGACCGTATTGCAATCGAGATTTCCCGGGGATGCACGCATGGCTGCCGTTTTTGTCAGGCCGGCATGATGTATCGGCCTCTTCGTGAGCGCAAGCCCGGGACAATCCTCCGTATTGCGGAAGAATCACTGCGCAACACCGGCCATGGCGAAGTGTCGCTCTCCTCATTGAGTGCCGGCGATTATTCGGGACTGCTTCAACTTGTCGGTTCGATGAACCGCTGCTTTGCCGGAACGGGCACGGCGCTGTCGCTTCCGTCGCTGCGCGTCGGGGCAGTGAATCGCGATGTTTTGCGCGAGATACGATCGGTCAGGAAAACCGGGTTTACCATGGCTCCGGAAGCAGCAACCGAGCGCCTGCGTGCGGTAATCAACAAGGACTTTACGGACGAGGCATATGAGGCTGCACTGGGAGCGCTCTTCGGCGAGGGGTGGCAGACGCTCAAGCTGTATTTCATGATTGCTCTGCCGACGGAGACCGATGCTGATATTGCCGCCATTGGGGAAATGGCGCTGCGTGCTCTGCGCATCGCAAAAAAGCAGAGCGGAAAATTCGTGAATATCAGCATTACGGTTTCACCGTTCGTGCCAAAGCCGCATACCGCATTTCAGTGGAACGGCCAGGAGCCGCTCGATGAAATACGACGCAAGCTTGCATGGTTGCGGACCGATATGCAGAAACGCCGTTTCAAGTACAAGGGACATGATCCTGAGACCAGTTTTCTTGAGGCGGTTTTTTCGCGGGGCGATGCATCTCTTGGCCTGCTCATCGAGCAGGCGTGGCGGCTCGGTTGCCGTCTCGACGGGTGGAGCGAGCATTTCGATTTTGCAAAGTGGCTGACGGCAATGGAGATGACCGGCATCGATGGACATTCCCTTGCAGAGCGTTCATTTGCCGTCGATGGGCCTCTGCCGTGGGACATGATTGATATCGGGGTCTCAAAAGAGTTCCTTCAGCGTGAGCGGGAACGGGCCCTTGCGGCTGTGATGACTCCTGAATGCAGAACTGCCTGTTCGGCGTGCGGACTCCGGTGTGCGCTGCAGGATACCGCCGCCTCACCGCCTGCCGCGGAACCGGCTCCGGCGTGCCTTCATCCCTCTGCGCCGAAGGTCGCGCCGGAGGCTCGTCTGAGGGTCAGGGTACGGTTCTCCAAGACCGGTCGTCTGCGTTTCCTCTCGCACCTTGAATTGATGACCGCGATTACCCGCGGACTTCGCCGTGCACGTATCCGTGTTGCCGTGTCAGAGGGGTACCATCCCAAGCCGGTCCTTGCATTCGGTCCGCCGCTCGGTACGGGCGTTGCCGGTGAGCGCGAGTATTTCGATATGGATGTTCTTCCGCCGTTTCAGGTTTCTTCGGCGATGGATGCGCTCAATGCCGTCCTGCCCGAGGGGCTTGCCGTTTCTGCGATGGAAGTGATCGGACGGCAGACCCCGTCGCTGGGAAGCAGCATCAAAAGGTATACTTACCGTATCTCCGGTGCGCGGCAGATACTGCCGGATGTGCAGGCACGAATGGGCCGACGTGAACCGGTGATGGTGCAGCGGGATGCAAAACCGGTCGATATCGGTCCTTGTATTGTCTCCGTTTCAGCTGATGGAGATGCATTCCTGCTTGTAGTTCAGGAAAGCGATGGGGTGACGGTACGCCTGCAGGAGATGTGTGAGGCGATCTTCGGCATGCCGCTGCAGGATCTCGAGGTGACAAGAACCGCTGTCTACGGCGGGAAACAGGAGTGGGCGGAACCCTTATGACAAGTGAACTGGTTATCAATGTGACGCGTGAAGAGAGTCGCGTGGCCCTCCTCGAAGGCGGTCAGGTGGTGGAGCTTTATATCGAGCGCAAGCGCGATGCGAGCCTTGTCGGTAACATCTACAAAGGCCGGGTTCTCAAGATTCTGCCGGGCATGCAGTCGTCGTTTGTCGACATCGGTCTGGAAAAAGCCGCGTTTCTCTATGTTGACGATATCATGACGTCGGTCGACGAATATTATACGGCCTTCATTGATCAGGACAACGAGCGTCCCGATCTCGGCGACCAGCCGATCTATCCGGTACGGACCGCACCGATCGAGGAACTGCTCCAGGAAGGTCAGGATATTCTCGTGCAGGTGGCCAAGGACCCGCTTGGCACGAAAGGCGCGCGCGTTACCTCATATGTTACGATCCCGGGACGGTATGTTGTACTCATGCCGAATATGGAGCATGTCGGCATTTCACGGCGTATCGAGGATGAAGAGCTTCGCACGACGCTCAAGAACATCGCGTATGAGATCAAGCCGAAGGGCTGCGGTCTGATCATGCGGACGGCAAGCGAGGATGCAACGGTGGATGAGATCAGGCGCGACCTCGAATTCCTGACGCTTCTCTGGGACAATATCCAGCGCAAGAAGGACAAGGCATCCGCTCCGGCCCTCATCTACAGCGATCTGGACCTGGTGTTCAGGAGCGTCCGCGATTTCATGAGTCAGGAGGTTGAGCGGCTCATTATCGACTCTCCCGACGAGTTCGAGCGGCTGAAGGAATTTGCGGGACTCTCGTTTCCGAGGCTGCTTGAGCGGATTGAGCTGTATGGAAGCCGGGAACCGATTTTCGATGCGTTCGGCATAGAACTCGATATTTCCCGTGCGCTCGGGAGGCGGGTCTGGCTGAAATCGGGCGGCTATATCGTTATCGATCAGACCGAGGCGATGACCGTCATCGATGTGAATACCGGCAAGTTCGTCGGCAAGGAAAGTCTCGAGGACACGATTCTCAAAACGAACCTTGAAGCGGTCAAGGAGATAGCCTATCAGATCCGTTTGCGCAATCTCGGCGGCATCATCATCATCGATTTTATCGACATGGAGAAGCTCGAAAATCGTGAAAAGGTTTTCAATGCGTTTGTCGATGTATTGAAGCGCGACAAGGCGAAAAGCACGATTTACAACCTCTCGGAACTCGGCATTGTGCAGATGACGCGCAAGCGGGTCCGCGAAAGCCTCGGTCGCGTGCTCTGCGAGCAGTGCCATTACTGTGAAGGAAAAGGGTTCATCAAGTCGGCGCGGACGATCGCATATGAGATATTCCGGAAGCTGAAGAAGATGAACCTTCCCAGCGGCTCGGTTGCCATGATCAAGGCGAACCCGTCGGTTGCCGAACTGCTCACTGATGAGGAACGGCTCGGGATCGAGGAGATCGAGCATGCATACGGCATCAAGCTCATTATCAAGGACGATTACAAGTTGCATCAGGAGAATTTCGAGATCACCACGCTCTGAGCAGCGGGACGGATACGAACAGAACCATGTGCGGAAACTATGAACAGTTGATCGCGCTCCTGCAGGGCATGGATTCCGTGCTTCTTGCCTTTTCCGGTGGAGTCGACAGCGCATTGCTGTTGCGGGCGCTCAGCGACTCCGGGGTGAAGGCTGCAGCGATCACCGTTGTCTCCCCGCTGGTGCCTGCGAAAGAGCACCAATATGCCTGCGAGTTTGCCCGGCAATGGAACGTTGCCCACCATTGCATTTCGGTTGATGAACTGGAGAACGACGAAGTCCGTGCAAATCCGGTCGACCGTTGCTACCACTGCAAGTCTCTCCGGCTTGCCCGTTTGGCTGAGTATGCGCGCCAGCAAAACTATGCCGTGATCATTGACGGGACCAATGCCGACGATGCACACGACTACCGGCCCGGCCTCCGGGCGTCTGCCGAATATGGGGTTCAGAGCCCTCTGCGCGAGCTCGGATTCGACAAACGGACGGTCCGGGAGATATCAAAGATGCTGGAACTGCCGACATGGAACAAGCCGTCGTTCCCCTGCCTTGCAACGCGCATCCCGTTCGGCACACCGCTGACACATGAGGAACTGAAACGGGTCGAGAATGCCGAGGAGGTGGTCGCGCAGTATGGGTTTCGGGAATTGCGGGTCAGAAGTATCGGTGATACGGCACGCATAGAAATCCGAACCGATGCGCTTCCGGCGCTTATCGCTCCCGAGGTGCGCGAGCCGATCGTTGCCGCATTGCAGGCTCTGGGATACCGGTTTGTGACCGTCGATCTGAATGGCTTGCGGAGCGGCAGCATGAATCCGGAAAAACCGGAAAGGGACCAGGCCGTCATCCTGTCAGCCGATGCAGGATGCTGTAAGCACAAACATGCCATTTGATGCACTGAATATCCAGGAGTGCGTCCGCTGCGGCAACTGCATGGAACTCTGTCCCACGTTCGCCGAGGCGCTGTCCGAGAGCATGGGGCCGCGGGGAAGGGTCGCCCTTCTGAAGGAAATGGCGGCATCCGGGCTGTCGCGCACGCGGCCGCTGGATGAACGTATTTTCAGCTGCATGCTGTGCGGGGCCTGTAACGGGCGGTGTCCCGCAGGCATCAGTATCACCGAAGCGGTCTATGCCGGCAGAACCCGTCTCCGGGAGCAGCCGGGCGCCCGCGAGTTGAGCGTACCGTTGATCCGTCATGCGTTCCGCCATGCCGCACAGGCGTTTCGTCTGGTGCGGGCGGTGCGCGGCATCACTAACTGGCCGCTTGTGCGATCAATCCCAGCGCTTCGGGCGCTTGCGAATCTTCATATCAGGCCGGCATCGTCTCCGCTGAAAGACGCGGGTTCGGTGCATCGGGTCCAGAATGCGCGCGGGAGGGTCGCAGTCTTTGCAGGCTGCACCGTCGGCTATCTCTTCCCGGAATACGGACATGCCCTTATTGAGAGCCTCCAGGCATTGCGGTACGATGTGGTGGTTCCCAAGGGAGAAGTATGCTGCGGGGCTCCGCTTCTGAGTCTCGGATTTCACGATGACGCTGCCCTGCTCGCTGAAAAAAATATGCGTCTGTTCAGGGATCTGCGCGTCGAGGCGGTTGTCAGTCTCTGTCCCACTTGTGTTCATTTCCTGCGGGATGAATACCGAATTCTTCTCGGAGAAGGCATGAGCGGGGTGATGGACGAGAATACGTTTTTTGATCACCACGCCGACAGATTTCGTGACCGGCGATCCCGCGGCACGGCGGTTTACCATGCGCCTTGCCATACCCGGCATATGCTCAAGAGCGACGGGACGGCAAGACGCCTCATATCGGCTGCGGGCTACGATCTTCAGCAGTGCGAGCCCGGATGCTGTGGATTCGGAGGGGCATTTTCCGTATTATATGAAGATATGTCGAACGCATTGCGGGAGAAGCGGCTTGCCGCGTTTCGCGAAGCGGATTCCATCATTACCTCCTGCCCCAACTGTATCCTCCAGTTGCAGCGCAGAGCGGAGACCATGACAATCAGGCACAGCATTGAAATCATACATGAATCATTGACCGGAGCGAAATCATGAATCAGAACAATGAACCAAAAGAGACATTTGAGGTGCTCACTCCGCAGGGATACGAGCATGGTGACAAGCCGCAGAAAATGAAGTTTTCGAAGCGAACGAGCTGTGTGCGCTGCGGGACCTGCTGCCGCACGAATCCTCCCACGCTGTTGAAAGCTGACGCCGACCTGCTTGCGGACGGTACGATCAGGCCGGAGCATATGGTAGTGATTCGTGACGGCGAGCGCGTCTACTCCGTGAGCGATAAGGATATTTATATCGCTCCGTTCGAGATGATCATGCTGCGCGGACACGGTGTGTCTCCTGCATGCGGATTTCTCGCGGGAGAGAATGTCTGCGAAATTTATGAAACCAGACCTGCACAATGCCGGGCATATACCTGCTTCGGGCCGCAGGTGACGGTTACCGGTCTTGAAGCGAGCCGCATGACGCGAAGCGATATGTTTGGAGAGATACCGTTCGTTATGGAAGCGATTTCCCGGCATGAGGCAAAATGTTCGTATCTCCTGCTTGCCGATCTGCTCGAAGCAGTCGCTGGCGGCGACGAAGCTGCCGCCGATACTGTTCTCGACATGCTGCAGTACGACGCGCAGGCACGACCGTTTCTCGCTGAGAAGTTGGGTCTTTCCCCGGATGTGATCAGGCTGATCTTTGGCAGACCGCTGACAGAGACGATCAGGGAGTTCGGCTATCAGGTCGAGCAGGACGGGGACGATTATATCTTGCGCATTGTGAAGCAGGAGGAGCCCGCATGAAATTCTTTATCGACACCGCAAACGTGGAAGAAATCAGAAAGGCCTGGGACCTTGGGGTCATTGACGGCGTTACGACCAATCCGTCATTGCTCGCCAAAGAGAAACGGGAGCCGGTTGACCTGTACCGCGAGATCTGCAGCATCGTTGACGGCCCGGTCAATGCCGAAGTGATCGGCATCACTGCGGATGATATGGTGCGCGAAGGGCGTGAGCTTGCCAGGATTCATGAAAACATCGTCGTTAAGATTCCGATGACAGAGGACGGTCTCCGTGCGGTCAAGATTCTTGATGCCGAAGATATCCCGACGAACGTGACGCTCATCTTTTCGGCCAATCAGGCACTGCTCGCCGCTAAGGCCGGCGCTGCCTATGTGAGCCCGTTTGTGGGCCGTCTCGACGACATCAGCCAGATCGGCATGGACCTTGTGACCGACATTCAGGAGATTTTCGAGAACTATGCGTTCGACTGCGAGATCATCGTTGCAAGCGTCCGCAATCCGGTGCATGTGCTTGACGCCGCGAGAATCGGTGCGGACATTGCAACCATTCCCTACAGTGTCATTGCGCAGCTCATCAAACACCCGCTGACTGATATCGGTCTTGAGAAGTTCCTGAAAGATTGGGAAAAGAGCCAGAAGAGCTAGGTAACGAGTGGGTCGAACTCCTCGTTACCACTGACGAGTTTTATGCCGGGATGATCCGGGATCTCCTTCAGAGCGGGGAGATTCCGGTTCTCTTCAGATCGGCGCGTGTCTCTCCGTATCCGGTAACCATCGGCAGGCTTGGTGAGATCAAACTGCTGGTGCGTGCCGACGATCTTGCTGTAGCCAAGGAACTTGTTGCCAGCACCAATCCACCGCAGTAACCTCAGGACTGCCTGCCGGTTTTTTGTCGGATCATGTGCCTTGTGACTTTGTGCCGTCATCTTTTGCCAGTGGATTCCCCCTCATGGCGTTCGGTACCGGTTGCTTGCCCGATCGAGCGTTTCGCGCACTTTGCGAAGCAGTCTGTCCGGAGATACCGGTTTCAGGATCAGTTCAGCATCTGAACCGAGGTCGGTTCTTTCCCGGATGTACTCATCGGTATATCCGCTCATGAAAAGTATCTTTGCTGCCGGGTTGATACGTCTGATCGCATCACCTGCTTGCCGTCCGTTTTTGTTCGGCATAATGACATCAAGCAAGACCAGGGAGATATCCTTCTGATGCTCACGGTAGACCTGTATGGCTTCTTCTCCGTCCCGGGCTTCGAATACCGTGTACCCGGCCAGCTCAAGAATGTCCCTGTTCAGATTACGAACCGTGATGTCATCCTCAGCAACAAGAATCGTTTCATTTCCGCCGGATGCAGGATTGCGCTCGTCATTGGTCGTTTCGGTGTGAACGCGGTCGCCCACTACCGGCAGGTAGATCCTGAACTCCGTGCCGATGCCGATCTCGCTGTATACGGTAATGAAGCCCCCGTGTTGCCTGATATTCCCATATGCCATCGAGAGACCGAGGCCGGTTCCTTTCCCCACTTCCTTTGTGGTAAAGAACGGCTCGAAGATATGCTCAATCACCTCCGGCCCGATTCCCGTTCCGGTATCGCTCACGATGAGGCAGGCATACTCCCCTGTTTTTTCGAGTTGATACCTGTCTGCTACGGCACGGTCGATATCCTCGATACGAACGGTTATCGAAAGCTTTCCTCCGTGCGGCATGGCGTCACGGGCATTGATCACCAGATTCATGATTACCTGTTCTATCTGAAGACTATCGGCAAATACTGCCGCGTCAGAGAGTACCCTTACCGAAAACACAATGTCTTCACCGATCAATTGGCGCAGGAAGCTTTCCGATTTCCGGACAATGACGCTCAGGCAGATCGCCTCCCGATTCAGTACCTGCTTGCGACTGAAGGCAAGCAAACTGTGGTTGAGCTGTCCAGCCTTGTTCGAGAGGGAGAGGATTGTATTGAGATTCTGCGCTACGGCACTGTCTCCGCCGGCCTTGCCAAGCGCCAATTGTGCATGACCGATAATGCCTGTCAGCATGTTATTGAAGTCATGCGCGATGCCTCCGGCAAGCGTCCCGATCGCTTCCATTTTCTGGAAGTGCTGCAATTTTTCCTGGAGTTTTTTCTGTTCAGAAATGTCATGCACGATGCTCAACATGCATTTTTTGTCTTCGAACGTAATTGCCCGCGACGATATCAGCGCATCGATCGGTGTGCCCGAGGCGTTCCGGAACTTTGTCGGAAAATTCAGACATTCTCCTTTTTCGAGGACTTCCCTGACAAATCTTCGCCGGTCGTCGAAATCGTGCCAGAAGTTCAGCTCAAATACGGTCCTGCCTCTGATGGTCTCGGCTGAACAGCCAAGAATCTTCTGAAAACCCTCGTTCGCTTCAAGGAATTCGCCGGTCTCAAGATCGGTAATCGCTATGAAGTCGGGACTCATCCTGAATGCGGTTGCAAATTTTTCTTGCGATTCCCTCAGTTGCTTCTCGCGCTCAAGATGCTCCGTGATATCGATCGCGCTCGTCAACAGGCAATTTCGCCCTCCCTGTTCGATCAGCGTGGCTGACAGAAGCACAGAGATTGCTTTGCCGCTCTTCGTTCCCATGGCAACCTGGAAATTGTTGACCTGTCCCTTTTGCCGTATGGCAGCGACAAGTGCGGACCGGTCTTCCGGTCGGCTCCAGATGCCGAGTTCGTGGGAGGTCTTTCCGATAACCTCATCACGGCCATACCCGGTCAGTTTACTAAACGTCTCGTTTACATCGAGGAAACGTCCGGTTTCAAGTTCCGATATCGTAATGACTGT
>JAAYUK010000220.1 GCA_012517735.1 Nitrospiraceae bacterium | reverse complement strand
TGGCCATCGTATCGGTCATTTTCCTGTACCATCGCGCTTTTCAGATCCTCCTTATAAACCTGGAATTGTCATTAGGCCGGCAGGGCAGGCAACGCCGCTCATTCTCGGACGGCATCCAGCCGTCCTCCGAGGTATTCGCCTTGCGCATACATCCTGTATGTTCTGCTTCGCCGAATAAATCCGCTCTGTTGCCAGCCCAGCCCGGCTCTGAACGCTTGTGATCGAATCCAATAACTTTTTTGGGATAAAGATTCTGCACTCAAGGAAACGCAATGATGAACACTACTCCGGCTGTTCCAATAGGGCCAGAATAATCGAGCAAATTGTCCTGTTTGGGACAATACAACGTGAGCCTTTCTTTTCTTCTATCAATAATTGATTGATTTCACTGGAATTTTAAGAACAAATCCATCATGCCTATTATGGCATAATTATTGCTAATTGATCAGGTGCTCCTGAGTTCTTCAACACAAGAAGGGTATTGTGAACAAAAAGCTCTCCGATCTGATTATTGAACTATGTAGTGCACAAAAAACCGGTCAGTTGACCTTGCCGATCCATGGCGGTAGTCACCACCTGAAGATTTTTTTGCGGGACGGCAAGCTCTATCACCTGGCCTGCGGGAAAATGTCTGGCGTGGAGTGCCTTCAGCTATTCAGTTCGGCAACGATTACCGACGGCTTTTTTCTCCCCAACCTGAAGACCTCGATTATCCAGTCGGACCTCCCGTCTGCCGCAGAGATCGCTCGGCATGCGGAACATCTGACCATTGAGTTCAGTGCCCGTGAATCCGTTGATGCCGGCCAAACATCGACTTCGTCTGCCGCACCGGTTTCCGGAACATCCGCCCAAGGATTCTCAGCCGTGAGCGATGGCCTCAAAACTGCGCTGATGAAACAGGTGGGGCCGATCGGCGCGAAAATCATGACCAGGCTCGTCGCACAATGGCTCAGCTCACCTCAGTCCAATGATCTGTCCGCTCTGGTCAGGCTGCTGTCCGAGCAGATTGATGACCTGGAAAACCGGAATATCTTTTTGCGCGAAGCGGAAAATCTCCTGAAAAAGAAATAACCCAAGATTCTCATGAAAGGAATGAACGAAAATGAACATTCTTGATTACCGATCCAGTATCAAGGGAAAGACCATCGTTCCTGTTGTACTCCTGCTCTTTTTGTCCATGACCGGGTTGGCATTGTACAATTATTTTTCGCAGGTCGCCCTTCTGAACCGTGAAGCGGAAGACAGCATGAAAACGGCTGCAAACACCGCACAGAACATCATCGATTCGCGCCTGAAGCAGTATCAGCAGACAGCGGCTTTTGTGGCGGCACTCCCCACGCCGACTGCGGCGTTTGCCCAGGGCGATCGCAACAGACTGCTCAATGAGGTTGGCCCTGGGTTCGGACACCTCAAAACATCGTTTGGGTTTGCGCAATTCCAGTATCATCTGCCTCCCGCCACATCGTTTCTCCGGATGCACCAGGTAGACAAATATGGTGATGACCTTTCACAGATACGCCAGACCGTGGTTTATACCAACACCAACAAAAAAGGGAGCCGCGGTATTGAAGTGGGCCGGGGAGGTCTCGGTCTCCGCGGAGTCATGCCGGTTACCTATCAGGGCAAACATATCGGCTCGGTTGAGTTCGGCGGAGATCTCTCCGCAGCAATCGACGAAGCCAAAGAGGTTTCAGGACTGGAGTATGGCGTAATACTCACGCCTACCGCCGAAAGTCAGGCATGGCCGGAATGGCAGCGTCAGGAAAAAAAGATCGGGGACAACGTCGTTTTTTACAGCACCAACTACAATTTGATCGGGAAAGCAATAACCCCGAATTTGCTGAAGACCCCGGCCGCCCCGGCAGATCAGGCATTGGTCGTTCAGGCAGATGTGCTGGGAAAGTCCTACGACATTGCGATAAAGACCCTGCGCGACTATTCAGGTCAGGCGATCGGTCATCTGGTGGTTCTGAAGGATCGGACAAACCTGATATCCAGAATCAGGCTCGTCCTGTTCGTCAACATTATCATTTACCTGGTCGTATTGGGCGGCATTGCATGGGCGGTAAGCAAGGGACTCTCCAAAACGGTTATCGATCCGGTCATTGCGCTGACCGCAGCGGCTGATGACATTTCGATGGGGAAATGCGAGGAAAAGATCGAATTCAAATCCGGCGACGAAATACAGGGCCTCGCAAAATCGCTCGATCGCATGCGCGTCAGCATGAAGAAGATGATGGAAGAATAACCGGAAATGCAAAAGACAACAAGCCACTATCTTGGCGGCACCAGTACTGTCTGAACAGATCAGCGCCACAGAGAGCCGCTCTCACGACCGCAGGGGGCCGGATTGACCGGTTCCCTGCGCTATTTTTACCTCAAAATTGTCATTGGATTCGATTCAAAACGCTCCGAGCCCTGAGACGGGAATCGGCCTCCAGCATAATCCGAGAATTGTCATTAGCCTGGCAGGACAATCCCGGGTTTATTCCGACTGTCCGAACCATCGTTCGTAGAGCACTCCATACTCGGGCGAGGCAAGCAGTTCCTTTACCGCAGCATCAAGCCGGTTGCGCAACGCGACATCACCTTTTTTCACCGCGACCGCCCGCTGCACGACACCGACCGGATGGCCGACCGCCTTAACCCTGTCTTCAATCCCCTGAGCCTTCAGCATGCCCTTCACCCGCTCTGCCGAAGCGGTAAAGGCGTCAATCCTGCCCTCAAGCAAGGCAGCGACGACTTCCTGATAGCCAGGATAAAGCTCCAGATGTATCCCCTCGATTTTTTTGAGATATCCGACGGCAGCGCTCGCCCGCACCGCTCCGACCCTCAAGCCGCGTGTAAGATCCTGAATGGAAGAGTCTGCGCGGACAAAGATGATGAGCGGAATCGATTCGTAGGGCGTCGTAAAATCGAACAATTTCGCCCGATCAGGGCTGACGGCGTTGCTGGGGGTTACCTCTGCCGCGCCCTTGCTGAATGCATCAACCAGATCGGCATACCCCGAAACGAGTGTGTGGCGCACCCGGATACCCGCACGCCGTGCCACCGCGTCCATCACCTCGACCGAAAAACCGGTAATTCTCCCCTCCGCATCACGGAACCCGAGCGGCTTGCCGTAGTCCTGCACAACCGACCGGTACTGCCGATCCTGAACCCCACCCTCACCGCCAAAAGCAGGAAGCTGCACAGCCAGAACAAGCAGCGCTGCAGCAAACGATACCAGAACCTTCCGAAGGGCGATCATGGCTGCTTCACCGGATCGGGTGCGAGAGGGTTCTTCACCTTCTTCGTTATGGATTCACCCTGCACTCCCGTCACGAACACAACCAGTTTTACCGGAGTATTTCCGGTATTCACCCCGTTGTGCGGCCGGTTGACCACTTCGATGATTGCATCGCCCTCGCGAAAAACCTGTGCAGCCCCGGTATCGAGCGTAACGGTAATCGACCCGGCAAGAACATAAGCATAGAGCGGATAGGCATGCTGATGCCAGCCGGTCTCACCGCCGACCGGCAGTTCGACGACCATCGCAGTCACCTCCGGCTGGTCGCTCTTTGGATACACGATCGGCTGACCATCTTCGGCAACCAATGTTTTCTTCAGAACAGTGACGGTAGCGCTTTCATAATCGGCTGCATACGCGGCCGACATCCCCATACTCAGCACTACGATTACAACAGCCATGCAGAGACGTTTTTTCATCAGTCGCTCCCCCATCCGGAATCGGTCGTCATGCGGACACCAATGCAGCAAGCGCATGGAAATGTTTACCATCCTGAACAAACATGCCACAGTGTGTCATGCCGAGCTTTTCATGGGCGCGCAGGGAACGTTTATTGGCATCCGCGATAAAGAGAACTGCAACCTTGCGGGAAGCCGGAACGAGCCTCTGCAGTGCAGCCCACATACCTGCCGGCACTCCGGTGCCGCGCATCGAGCGCGACACACATACCGGGCCGTACACAAAAGCGGTCTCAGCGGAGATCGTCACCCCGCCGATCTCCATACCAGCCATATGGTCGATCAGCGCCTTCAGCACCGGAAACTCAACTGCATACGGAAAATATTTGGCACAGAGATACCCGACAACCATTCCCCCAGCAACCGCCACCACAATAGCCAGCTCATCGTTGACCCGACGAAACATTTCTTCTGTGTAACGAAGCGAGAGAAATCCATCGGCAGCCTCGACGTCGGACAAATTCATCCGCAGATTCTCTTCCTGCAACTGCACCATGCCCGCATAATCGGCATCGGTCGCCCGTCGGTAAATGATCGGATTCGGCACGTTCACCCTCGCCCAGAACCTTCCCTTGAAAACATAGCATCTCAGCAATTATAAACAACTGACAGAAGAAGAGGGAATGCCGCCTGAAACAGGGCTCTTATCCTGAGTCTTTTTGGCTCACCATCATTCAATGTGCTATGATGGTCAAATGGACACGTCAACTGCCTGCACAGCAGAATAATGATGCTCCGCGCCGGAGAAACAGGAGAGGCAAACTGGTGACCCCATCCGTTCAGGTTCTGATCGTCGGATCAGGAAAACTCGCAGCAGAACTCATCGAAAACCTCAAGAGCCCGAACATCGCTTCAGTGCTTCCCTGGAGCAGGAGAGATGAAGTGCCTGCGGGAAGAAGCATTGTGGTTCATGCCGGATCAGGACGCGAACTGCAAAACGCGCTTACATTTTGCAGGTCCAATAACTCGATACTGATTGAACTGTCCACAAGCGGAACTGCGATAGGGGGAACCCATCCATTCCCGGTTATCATCTGCCCAAACGTCAACATTCTGATGGTGAAATTCATGGCCATGCTCCAGAGTCAGGGCCATCTTTTCCGGGAATATCAAAAAACCATTCTCGAATCGCATCAGGCGGCCAAGACTTCTGCACCCGGAACGGCCATCAGCATTGCTCAATCCCTTGACGTGGAGCCTGACCGGATCACTTCGATACGTAACCCGGTGGTGCAGGAAAACGAACTCGGGATTCCTCCAGACGCTCTCTCGCGGCATGCGTACCATCGTATTGTCATTGGCGATGAGAATGTCAGTGTCACCCTTGAGACAAAGGCTTTTGGAGATGCCCCGTATGCTTCAGGACTGGCAAGGGTCATTGATAGTGTCAGCGGGAGAAAACTGGAACCGAAGGCGTATGACATCGTAACCCTGATTCAAAACGGTTGGCTCTGAAAATAACGCGGGAAAGCGAGCTTCATCAAAAAGAAAACGGGACGATTTCATGGAGAGGAAAATGAATCAGAACTCCCACGGGTCATTGCAGAGAATACTCCCCGGATGGCTGGGATATCTTGTCATTGCCGCATTCGGCGCAACGTTCCTCATCCTGTCCGGATGCGGCAGCAGGGCCGTTGTGCAGCCTCCCCATCCCCCGACCCCGGCGGTGCAGAGCGCACTGGTGGAAATGGGTTATACCATTCAGGCCGGCGCCTTCGCCCGGGTCGAAAATGCTGCAAACCTCGCTGAAAACCTGCGGCGCCGGGGCATTGATGCCACCTATTTCCGTACCGAAGACGGGCTGTACAAGGTACGTTTCGGCAACTATCCGAGCCGTGAAACAGCACGCAGCCGCGCGGAATCTCTCCGGAAAGCCGGAATGATCGAGGCGTTCTATATCGTCAGCCCCGATCAATACGCCGCTGCCCGGACCCAGACACACGGGACTTCCTATGTACGGGCTGAGATCGTGAAAACGGCGAGGAGTTTTCTGGGGGTCCCTTATCTGTGGGGTGGCGACTCTCCCGAGACAGGATTCGATTGCAGCGGGCTTACGTCAACATCCTACCGATTGAACGGCCTCGACCTGCCCCGGATGTCGCAGGATCAATTCCGTGCTGGTAATCCTGTGGAGCGCACGGAACTGTTGCCGGGGGATCTGGTCTTCTTTGGAAACAGCAACGACAAGATAACGCATGTCGGCATCTACGTCGGCGGAGACAGATTTATTCATGCTCCGGGCCAAGGCAAAACCATCCGCGAAGATGCATTGTCGGACGGGTATTTCGCGAAGCGGTTTCAGGGAGGCCGATCCTACTTTATCCGGGGAGCATGAAACAATCGGCACCACGCAGGCTTCGGCATTGCCACCATTCATCACGATAGAGGAGGTTGATGTGTTCTCAAAAGCAGTCTTTCCAGGGAAATACATTCAAGGGGACGGTGCATTCAGCGAATTACCCTCGTTGATCAGTTTGTTCGGCAAAAAGGGGCTGCTGCTCGCCTCCCGTTCGGCGAAGAACACGGTTCTTCCGAAATGCGGGATCGACCTGAGCACCCGAAGCATCACGGTTGAGCAATTCCGCGGCGAATGCTGCGAGGATGAAGTTTCCCGGGTTTCTGCCATTGTGGCAAAAGAACAGGTCGATGTTCTGATCGGCATGGGTGGAGGCAAGACCATTGATACTGCGAAAATAGTCGCTGACCGGGCCAATATTCCGGTCATTATCGTTCCCACCATCGCCGCAACCGACGCACCATGCAGTGGATGCGCGGTGCTGTATACAACCGACGGAATTTTCGAATCCGTATATTATCAGAAAACAAATCCAGCGGCCGTTCTTGTCGATGTGGGCATTATTGCGGAAGCCCCGACGCGATTTCTGGTTGCTGGCATGGGAGATGCGCTGGCAACGTGGTTCGAAGCACTATCCTGCCACCAGACAAAGTCTCAAAACGAGTGTGGCGGTTATGGCACTGCAGCGGGCCTCCACATTGCAAAACTCTGCTATGAAACGCTGCTGACCTATGGGGTTGCAGCCAAAATCGCGTGCGATATGAGTATCGTCACGCCGGCATTTGAGCGCATCGTCGAGGCAAATATCCTTCTGAGCGGGCTGGGATTCGAAAGCGCCGGATTGGCCGCAGCGCATGCCATTCACAATGGACTGACCGCATTGGCAGAAACCCATGCATTCTATCACGGCGAAAAAGTCGCCTTCGGCGTTTTGGCGGGCCTCCAGCTCACCGATGCACCGATGGATGAATCAGAAACCGTTTTCTCATTCTGTAAAGACGTCGGATTGCCGACGACCCTTGAGGATATCGGATTGGGAAACGCAAGCCGGGATATGCTGATGAAAGCAGCAGAAAAGGCATGTGCCCCTGAGCAGTCTGTTCATCATGAAGCCGGAGTGATTACTCCGCGGAAAGTTCTCAATGCCATGCTTGCTGCCGATGCCATGGGCAAAGCCCGAAAACATGCGGGCATGAGATGACAACTTCAGGGGATTAGAGCTAAAATGCAATCGGGTTCCGGCAAATAATTGGGTTAGATTTTGCTGGTATGCACACATCAGGAGAACAATGCGAACGATCATCCTGTGCAGTATCCTTAGCCTCGTGTTTGCATCATCTTTTGGTTGTCAGAAGGACACCGAGCAGGACCGGGTCAAAAACGTCATAATCGCCGTTCAGAAAGCCGCCGAGGCAAAGGACTTCAAAACGATTACCGGCAATATCTCCACATCCTACAGCGACCGGCAGGGAAATAATTACGGTGCCATAAGCAGACTGGTGCTTGCGTATTTCTATCAGTACCCCAAAATATCCGTCCATGTGGCCAATATCACTATCACAGTTCAGAACGGCTCGGCGAATGCTCGGTTCGAAGCGATTCTCACCGGCAAGACTTCTCCCGAATCTCCGCCGACTGTTCTTCCTGAGACTCTGGGAGCATACGCGTTCGATGTCGCATTCAGGAAAGAATCAGGAGAGTGGAAAGTGCTGTCAGCGCAATGGCATAGAATTGGAGAGCCGGACAAATTATGAGTCCAGAGCCGTGGATTTTCCGTCAGCAATTTAGCAGGCTGCTGAAAACATATCGTATGCACTGCATATCACGAAAGCAGAACGCTTCACAGGTTTCCTCCAGAGCCCTGATTTCAGGCATACTATTCGCAGTACCCGATACAACTGATCAAAGGAGTCAAGAATATGCTTGCAGACAAGATACGAAACCGGGAGAGCGGCATCGTTCTCTACGGAATTGTCCCCCCAAAAAAAGGAACTGAACCGGAACAGCTCCGGGAAATAGCGCAGCGTCAGTCGCAGCGCCTCCAGTCGCTGAACATGGACGGCCTGATTCTCTATGACATCCAGGACGAAAAGACCCGAACAACCGAAGAGCGCCCTTTTCCGTTCATCGAAACACTCGACTCTTTTTCTTACAGTCGTGACTATTTGTCTTCGGTGCCGGTTCCGAAAATCATTTATCGCTCGGTCGGCAAATATACCCGCGATGAGCTGAGCGAAATCCTCGCGAGGATATCGGAGCAGGGAGATCTCACTGTTTTTGTGGGGACTGCATCAAAGTCGCAGCAGGTAACCATGTCCCTCAGCGAGGCCTATAGACTGAAAAGAGAAGTCAATCCCGATCTTCTGGTGGGCGGGGTGACCATTCCGGAACGCCACATTACCAAAGGGGATGAACACCTGAGAGTGTTCAGCAAGATAGCGCAGGGCTGCTCGTTTTTCGTCTCGCAGGGAGTCTATGATGTCAATGCATCAAAAAATTTCCTTTCCGATTATTACTACCATGGCCGCGAGCAGAACATTCCGCTCGTACCGATCATCTTCACCTTCACGCCGTGCGGCTCGCTGAAAACGCTTCAGTTCATGAAGTGGCTCGGCATCAGCATCCCCCGATGGCTGGAGAATGAATTGATTCACGCGAAGGATATTCTTCAACAGTCGGTCGAATTTGCAGAACAGAACTGGAGGGAGCTGAAACACTTTGCCCATGAGAGGAATATTCCTATCGGGTGCAATATTGAAAGTGTTGCGGTCAGAAAAGTCGAGATCGAGGCATCCGTTGAGCTTCTGAGGAGAGTGAGCAGTCAATAGCCGATACCCTGCACACAATGGCTCTCTTGCCCGATCAAGCCCAACCAGCCATATGCGCCTTTCCCAGCACGGATGCATCGAGAGAATCAGCCCGGTCAGGTACACGGCAGCTCCTGACGGACCGGGGTCTGTCACGTAGCAAGTGAGGTCATTCTGTGCAATAATTACCTCACAAACGGAGGGATGCAATGAATGATCAGGCAATACCCGTCCCGGACTGGCTCATGGCATGGATGAAAGCACATGGGATCGCACTATGGGGTGTTGCTGATCTTCATACCTTTGCTACCCCTCCGGATGATACCGGGCAGCAATTCCCTCGGGCTGTTTCCTGGGTCATGCCCATGCCCCCCGATATCATGTTCGAAATTCAGGGTGGCCCTACACAGGCTTATGCAGATGAATATGCCCGTGTAAACACCCTGATCAATGCACTCGCCGCTGACCTGGCGGCCGAGATCGGCAAAAGAGGATTTCGCGCACAACCCCTACCCGCATCTGAACGGACCGATACGGTAAATATCACGGGTGATTTCCCGCACAAGACTGCAGCGACCCGGGCAGGGCTCGGCTGGATTGGACGTCACTGTCAGTTGATCACCAGGCCGTATGGATCGTGGGTCCGGCTGGCCACTGTATTTACTGACATGGAACTGCCCTGTGGATCTCCTGTGGAGCGAAGTTACTGCGGCCGCTGCATGCGTTGCGTGGAGGCCTGCCCTGCCCACGCATTGAAAGGCAATGCGTGGTATCCGGGACTGGCTCGGGAAGAGATTCTGGATGTCCATGCCTGCGACCAGTGGAAAAAAGAACACTTCTTTCATTATCACCGGGGCCATATCTGCGGAATCTGCTCGGCTGTCTGTCCCTATGGAACCCGCAGCATGCGATGTGCCCCCGGTTTCAAATAGCGCCACTGCCCGCGCCGGACATATTCAGAAGACCAGGGACTTTTCACCAGATCTCCCTACTTCAGTTTAATGTAATACAGCATGCCCAGATACTGTTCCCGATCAAAGACCGGCCTGAAGGTGAAAGCCCCGGTCCTGCCTTCAAAAAGTATCGTCTCATGGACCGCAGGCGTTCTCCCGGCGAGGATGGTGAGGATGGCAGGATCTCCCGGCTTGTTGCGGACTCGATAATCATAGGCAGTCAGACTGTTCTCGGGTGGATATCCGAAACGGTTCACTCCGTTCCCATCAATCCACTGAATCGAATATACACCGGGAGTATCGTCATAGAATTGTTTGAACAAAACCATCGCCGTTGTCGTATCAGAAGCGGACAAGGCGCTCACAAGAGAGGTGGATTTTGCCAGGGATTCCAGCTTTTGTTCCACACGTACCGGCGATTCGGCAATGCCGGTTGTGCGCGCGGAATCGGCACGTTCAACATGAATTGCCACAAGACGCCACTCGGTGTCATACAAAGACACCGTTTGCCAGGAAGCCCGCTTCGTGACAATGTCTTTCGCAGTTCCGCGGTGGAACGTGTAAACACCTTCGCCTTCCGGAACTGCCGCCATGCGACGTCCAAGCGTGATGAGTTCCGTATAGGGTGCATAGAGTTCGGCGGCAAAGAGGTTCAGGCCAACCTGGGAAGTATCCACGTCATAGAGAATCAGTCCTCCTTTCTCCATGACCCAGATATCCACCGGCATCCCCTCGATCGTCCTGGCAATGATGCTGCCGAGCAGTTGTTCGGGGTGAAACAGGATGCTCACAGAACCAAGGCGTCGTCCATCGGGGCCGGTAACCGGATATTCTGCATCGACAGCGGGAAATCCCTCAACCGCCCTGAATACGCTACTCAGCACGGGGGCGCCGGTTTTCATGATCCGTTTCACCTGCTCCTGGGCACTGATATCCGTCCCTTCAAACATCCGGAATGGCGCGGGCTCGATGGTCATCATTGTCCCCCGGGGATCAACCGCAGCGCAATCAACGGCATACGGGTATTTGCTGCAGAGTTCTTTCAGCGCAGAACGTGCATCCTCTCCCACAAGGCCTGATGCTCCCAGACGGCGCGCAGCTTCTTGCAATCCGGCATCGAGCCGATTCAGCTCCGCGGAGACAGCGCGTTGAACCGTTTTCAGCACGGGTTCAGCGTCTGCCGCGCCGCACACAGAAGACAGTGCAAAAACCCCGATTCCAAGCATCATGGAAAACAGCACAGCAAATGGCTTTCTCATACTTTTCTCCTGCTT
>JAAYUK010000219.1 GCA_012517735.1 Nitrospiraceae bacterium | reverse complement strand
GGAGCTCTGTCCGGAGCGGCTGTATGTCAGCGCCGACTCGACCCAGATTCAGCAGGTGTTGCTGAACCTCATGAACAATGCCCGCGATGCCATGCCGACTGGTGGTACAGTAACGGTCAGGTCGTATCAGGCCGTGTGTGATTTGCCTGACGATGCAGGAACCTGCCGGACCGTTGCCTGCGCCGTCCTTGAGGTGTGCGATACCGGCACGGGCATTGCCGGGAAGGACCTTCCTCACATTTTCGAGCCGTTCTTTACGACCAAGGAGGTCGGCAAGGGAACCGGCCTCGGATTGTCTGTGGCGTACGGCATTGTTGCGCAGCATCGGGGCGCAATCACCGTCTCGTCAGAGCCCGGCAACGGAGCTGTCTTCCGGGTGATGCTCCCCCTGCTGCCACCGACGGAGGCCCGGCAAGAGACACCGCAGAAGCTTCGACCGGCACGGGAAGGACGCGGCGAGAGGCTTTTGCTGATTGAGGACGACGAGAGTGTGCGCGCGACCACCCGGCAGTTTCTGATCGCTTCAGGCTATGACGTTGTGGCGCTGGCGCGGGGTGCAGAGGCGATCGAGTACGTCCGCGAGCATCCGGGACGTATCCGTCTTGCCTTGATTGATGTCATCATGCCGGAGATGAACGGGGCCGAGGTTTGCCGGATGCTTCAGGCTGTGCAGCCCGAATTGAAGGTGATTTTCATGAGCGGCTATCCGAAGAAGGTCCTTGAGGAGCGGCAGTTGCCGGATATGCCCTGCCTGCAGAAGCCCGTGCTTCCGGGCGAGTTGCTGCGGGCGGTCAGAGAGGCGCTTGCTGAGGGATAGCTATTCTTTTTTGGAAAGCAGGTCCATCAGGCGGACCGGTTGCGCTCCCCGTGCGTACGCGTACATCACATAATTGGCGAGCACCTGTTTCGTATAGTCGCGGGTTTCGTCGAACGGAATCAGTTCCACAAAGCGCTCGATCTCGGTCGTCCCGAGCCGAGCCCGCCATTTTTTCACCCGCCCCGGTCCGGCATTGTACGCAGCGGCTGCATACGCGGTATTGCCGCCGTACATCCGCAGCAGCGAGCCGAGGAACGCGGTGCCGAGTTCTATATTGGCAGATGGGGTAACCAGCGTCTGACGGGTCGGTTTGGTCTTCATTCCTGACCGCGCGGCAACAACTTTGGCGGTGGCAGGCATCAACTGCATGAGGCCTACCGCTCCTGCAGAGGAGACCGCATGCGAGATGAATCTGCTCTCCTGCCGGATGATCGCCCAGGTCAGTTCCGGGGCAATGCGTGCCGCATCAGATGCTGCACGGACTTCGGCGCTATGGACCAGCGGATAGCGGAGTTCCAGATCAAAGTGGCTGGTTGCGCGTATCGCAAGCCCGATCTGGCGGTCTATCAACCCCTGCTCCTTTGCCGCATGGGCGGCAGCATAGTATGCCCGGCTGTCTGCCCCCTGCATCAGGTACTTCCACTCAAGAGCCGCTTCAACCCAGAGGCCCGCCCGATGCAGCGCTTTGGCACGCGCGACCTCCGGACGGCTGAGGTACTGCTGTGTCAGGGCATGGTCGGGAAGCGGCGTTTCCGTCAGATAGGGGGGCTTTATGCCGACGTGCTCCGCAGAGAGAATGCCGTAGTAGCCCGGCTGGCGTGCAAGTTCGGTAAAGAGCAGGCGGGCTTCGGCGGCCCTGCCGAGCTTCTGGAGGGCGCGGGCATACCAGTAGCCCCAGAACGGTTCGCTGCGCAATTCGGGAGCGAGCGATTCCACGGACGCCAGCACGTCACTCCATGACGCCGCCAATATGGCCGCACGGGTCCGCCATTCGGCCGCAGCGCCGGTGAGGTTCATCCGGTAGCCGTCCACCGACCGGATGAGTGCGTGACCTCCCGGTTCGAGTTTTTTTGCCCCGAGGATGCCGACATGCACTGTCGCCAGCCGCAGGACCTCGGGAGTGAGCACCCCGGCACGGGCTGCGAGTTCTTTTCTGCCGTCATCAAAGTCGTCACGCGCGGCGTGCAGTATCTCAACGATTGATGAGGCTACGCGGGTCTTCTCGCTTCCCCATTCGCCGCTGATCAGGTGGAGCAGGCGGAGACTGCCGCTACGGGAACCGAAGGCTGCAAGCTGGGTCAGTTTTGCATATGCCAGATCATCGGGGATCTGTCCCGCTGAAAAGGCACCGGCCAGCGCGTCGGAGCAGAGCGGAGGGAATTCGCGCATCTGGCTGAACAGTTCCGCCCGGGGATACGCGGACGGCTTTTGCCGGGCCGCTGCGTGCAGGAGAACAGCACATTTCAATTCGGTATCACTCTCGGAGAGCCATGCCGGAATTCGGCTGGCATGTGCCTCGAACTGCTTCCAGTCAGCGGATCGGGCCCATTCTTTCAGGAGACCCGCCCGGAGTTTTTCGACCGGCGGCACCCCGGCGAAGCGCTCGAGCCCCTGGGCGACCGGTGTGCTGAGGGGGCCTTTTGCAGCATCCCGGGCATTGATGCGCGCCGCGAAGAGGTATGGTTCGATCGGCGTGTTCCGGTATTCTGTCGCGTAGTGCTGAAGCGCGCGGAGGTTTTTCTTCTGGTAGGCGTCGATGAGACCGAAGTCCACCGCATCCGTTCCGGAGGCGCTCATGGCGAGCAGAGCTCCCGCAAGCGCGATGGCACGACACTTGCGTCCCAAGGGCGAATATGTCCGCATGAACATGATTGATCTGATTGTCCGTAACAAACCCATGCCGTACTTTTTCTAGCATACCGCTCGACGAAAGTTTCTGTCCATGTCCGAGGGTTGCTCTTCCTTCCGCATGTCTGGGAAAATACGCTGAAGCGATAATACCAGCAACTGCACCGCGTTGCTGCCCCAAAGGGAGGTGCTATGACCATACGAGCCGGCATCAATGAACAGCGCCTTGTCGATACCTTTCTTCACTACCTCTCGATAGATTCGCCGCCGCTGCAGGAAGAGCAGCTTGGCGCCGAGCTGATAACGACCCTTGGCGAGCTGGGGTGCGAAGTCGAGGTGCTGCGTTTTGACGGGTCATTCAACATCGTCGCCCGCAAGGCGGGCGCTGCTGCGGACACCCCGTGGCTGCTCCTTGGCGCTCATATGGATACTGTGGAATCGACGGCCGGCATTGCCTGTGCGATTGAGGACGGCATCATCAAGTCGGCCGGAGCGACGATTCTCGGGGCCGACAACAAGAGCGCCGTTGCGCAGATTATCGAGACACTCAGGGTGCTTGATGAGCTGAAGCTGCCGCATGCAAATCTCGAAATTCTTTTTACCGCGAGCGAGGAGCGGGGGCTGCTCGGGGTCCGCAATCTTGACTGCTCG
>JAAYUK010000029.1 GCA_012517735.1 Nitrospiraceae bacterium | reverse complement strand
GGCCAATACCTATGGACTGGAGTCAGGGGACTATCTCCGGATCACGGTCCAGGATCAGGGCAGCGGCATTGCCGAAGAGCATCTGCCCAAGCTGTTTGACCCGTACTTCACGACAAAGGGAAGCTCGAGCATGCGGGGCACTGGGCTTGGGCTTGCCATCTGCTTTACCATCGCCAAAAATCATGGCGGAACGATAACCGTAGCCTCGCGGCCGGGTGAGGGAAGTGTGTTCACCATACTGTTGCGTGCAACTCCGGCTGGGACTCCATGAGCTTCCGGTCAGGTCGGCACGCAGAATCACGCCTTGCTCTCCGCCATGACGCCATGAAGATCATGCGACGGAACCTGAATGACTATCAGAAAGCTTTCTGCTTGCAGAATCGGCTGCTCAGGGATTCCTGCAGCTTCCAAAATGGCTTACTGCGTTCCTTCTTCCTGCTTTCTGCCGTTTCCCTACTCTGCATGATCTTCGCGAGCATGCCGGCACACGCAGCAGACCAACGCCATATTCTGATCGTGCATTCATACCATAAAGGACTCCGCTGGACCGATACGGTCGATGCCGGCATGCTTTCGGTGATCAGCGAACGGGGATCCGCATTCGAGACGCATACGGAATATCTCGACACGAAGCGGAGCGGCGACGAAACGCATTATCTGCAGATGCGCGATATGTTCCGCCACAAGTATCGGGCCACCCGGTTGAGCGCCGTTCTGGTTTCCGATGACGATGCCTACAACTTCATGCTGCGATTCCGTGATGAGCTGTTCCCCCTGGTTCCGGTGATCTTCTGCGGGGTCAATTACTTCACGGACTTTACCGATCCCCGGATGCATGATATATATACCGGGGTGGTTGAAGCGTTCGATATCCCCCAGACGATCCGCGTGGCCCTCAAGCTTCATCCAGAAACAACCCGTATCGTCATCATCAACGACCGTTCCACAACCGGCAAGGCCAACCGGAAAATCATCGATACGGTGATTCCGGAGTTCAGCCTGAAAGTCGCTTTTGATTATCTCGAAGACCTGACCATGGATGAACTTCGGACAAAGCTCCGGCAGCTCAAACCAGGAACCGTCATCCTGCTGATGACCTTCAACCTGGACCGTTCGGGAGAGGTCTTCAATTATGATGAAAGTATCGGCCTTATTGCGGAGGCCGCCCCCGTCCCCATATATGGCGTCTGGGACTTTTATCTCGGCAACGGCATTGTCGGCGGCATGCTGACCAGCGGCAGGGATCAAGGACGCATGGCCGCGGAAATGGCCCTAAAAATCATCGATGGAACACCGGTGCGGAGCATACCGGTTGTCCGGGAGAGTCCGAACCGGTTCATGTTCGACTACCGGCAGATCGAGCGCTTCAGGATTCCGCCGGACAGAATCCCGCCGGGAGCACTCATCATCAACAGGCCACCGTCCTTCTACCGCGAGCACAAGGAAAAGGTCTGGGCCGTCGGAGCAGCGTTTATGGTCTTGAGCGGCCTAGTTGCCGCCCTTCTCGTCAACATTAGGAGAAGGAAGAAATCCGAGGAATCGCTCCGCATCTCGGAAGAAAAATTCTCGAAGGTCTTCCGGTCGAGCCCCGACTGGATCACCATCAGCCGACTCTCGGACGGCAGATACCTCGATGTCAACGAGGCCTACCTGAAGACGACCGGATTCACCCGGGAGGAGGTTATCGGGAAAACACCGTTTGAACTCGGCATCTACGGGGATAACCAAGACCCTAAAAGGTTGTTCGACCTTTTGCGGGAGAGAGGCAGCATGCAACTTGAAGAGATGGTCTTCCGGATGAAATCAGGCGAACCCAGAGTGGTGCAGCGCTCTGCAGAGACCATTGAGGTGGGCGGAGAGCTGCTCGCCATCTCGATCGTCCGGGATATTACGGAAGAAAAGAAGGCGAAAGAGGCCGTGCTGGCCAGCGAGCAGCGATACCGGGCCATTTTTGAGAACGCCTCCGAGGCGAT
>JAAYUK010000218.1 GCA_012517735.1 Nitrospiraceae bacterium | reverse complement strand
GTCATCACCAAGGAGCTGCCGGTCGGCCGCGATCTCATCTCCCAGTTTCCCCCCTCGGTAAAGCTCATCGCCGAGGCGGGAACCGGCTTCAACAACATCGATCTTGCCGCTGCAAAAGAAAAGGGCATCACGGTCTGCAATGTTCCTGGGTACAGCACCGAGGCGGTTGCCCAGCTGGTTATCGGCCTGATGCTGAATCTCAGCTCGTCGATCGCGCAGCAGCAGATCATGCTCCGACAGAAAAACTTTATCAATTTCACCACCGATATCTCCCTGCCGCATCACGAGGTGCAGAACAAGACGCTCGGCATCATTGCTTTCGGCGCAATCGGTCGTCAGGTCGCAAAAATCGCCCAGTGCCTCGGCATGCGAATTCTTGCCTATGACCCTGCGGTGAATCCTGATGCGCATCCCTCGGTGAAATTCGTTCCGCTTGAGGAATTGCTTGCAGAGAGCGACTTCGTCACCATCCATGCTCCGCTGACGCCGCAGACACGGTACCTGATCAATGCCGAGCGCCTGAAGGTGATGAAACCCACGGCTTACATCATCAATGCAGCGCGGGGGCCGATTATCAAGGAGGCTGATCTGATCGACGCATTGAAAAGCGGGGTCATTGCCGGAGCGGCTCTCGATGTGCAGGAACAGGAGCCGCCCGCTCTCGACAATCCGCTCTTCACCATGGACAACGTGATCATGACCCCGCATATCGGGTGGAAAACCATCGAGTCGAGGCAGCGTCTGGTCGCCCTGGTCGCAAAGAATATCGACGCATTTCTGAAAGGATCTCCGATCAATGTCGTAAATTGATGCCCATTCCCCTGCAGGTGCCTGCAGGTATTGGATAACCAGTCCTCTCCCCCTGAGGAAGATGCCACCCCCCCCCATTACAGGTATCTTCCTCCTTTTTTTGCCGAGACGTTTTCGATTCGAAGGGCCTTATGCTCTCGCAGCATCTCGCATGCATAAGGCAGATAAATTGTCATTGGATTCGACCAAAAGCGCTCAGAGCCAGGCTGGACTGGCAACTGAGCGGATTTATTCGGCAAATCGGCACATACAGGACGTATGTGCGAGGCGAATACCTCGGAGGACGGCTGGATGCCGTCCGAGAATGAGCGGCGTTGCCTGTCCTGCCGGGCTAATGACAATTCTGGGATAAAAAAAGGCGCCGGCTGAAAACCGGCGCCTCGATAACGAAACGGTGATTGCTGCTACTTCTGGGGAATGACGACGAAGAGCGCGCCGCCGTTACGCCAGATCCACAAAGAGATTCCCTGACCCTTAACCCGTTGAAGCGCCGCTTCGTATTCTTTCACAGTGCGCACATCAATGCGGTTCACCTGCATGATGACATCGCCTTTCTGGAGAACCGCCTCAGCCGGAGTGCCGTCTTCCACGTCCGTAACCAGCACGCCCTGCACCCGTTTCGGCAGTTCGAGATTGGCGCGCATTTCAGCTGTAAGATTCTGGACGGAAACCCCCTGAAGCGCCTGGGATTGCTTCACGGCAGCACGCGCCTGCGGATCGCTCGGCAACTCGGCAATACGGACGGTTGCCGTCATCTGCTTGCCGTCGCGCAGAAAACGAACCATTACATCCTTGCCGGGTCCGATACCGGCAACCAGATTTCTGAGCGATGAAGGATCGAGAACCTCTTTGCCATTCATCTCGGTAATCACGTCGCCACGCTGCAGTCCAGCCTTTTCTGCGGGACTTCCTTCCATAACGTCGCCGATGAGCGCCCCTTTTTCGTCCTTCAGCTTGAACTGCTTCATGATTTCTGCAGTCACCGGCTGAATCGAAACGCCCAGCCAGCCACGCACGACCTTGCCCTTGCTGATCAGGCTGTCCATGATTGATTTCGCCATGTTGCTCGGGATGGCGAACCCGACTCCCTGATATCCGCCCGATGTGCTGAAAATGGCGGTATTGATACCGACAAGCTCGCCGCGCACATTGACGAGCGCGCCACCGGAGTTGCCGGGGTTGATTGCCGCGTCAGTCTGGATAAAATCCTCATAGTCCGAAATGCCGACATTCGATCGTCCGATGGCACTGACAATGCCGGATGTTACCGTCTGGCTCAGGCCGAACGGATTGCCGACGGCGATGACCGTTTCTCCGACCTGGAGCTTGTCCGAATCGGCAATGCGAAGATACGGAAGGTCATGCGCATCGATCTTTACCACAGCAACGTCGCTTTTGGGATCGGTTCCGATCACCTTGCCCTTGAACTCACGCTTGTCGGAAAGCCGGACGCGAATATCGTCCGCATCTTTTACTACATGATTGTTGGTCAGAATATACCCGTCCCGGTTCACAATGACCCCGGAGCCGAGGTTGCTCTGCTTCCGGTCTTTCGGCTTCTGCGCCGGACCGAAATCGTCGCCGAAAAAGCGGCGGAAAAACGGATCGTTGAAAAACGGATGATTCTGTACCGGCGACTTGATGATTTTTGAGGTCGAGATATTCACCACCGCAGGTTTGACCGCGGCGGTCACTTCCGCCATCGCCTTGCTGCTGCGGCTCAGAATATCGACAGCCTCCTGCGATATCTTCGGCTCCTGGGTATTGCCATGTGTCTGGATGTTGAAACTCGATGAAATGGTCAGTCCCAGAATCAGTCCGACCAGAATAAACGTTACCGCAAGGGTAATTTTTTGTCGCTTCTGCATGGTGTTGCCTCCTTACCTGTGCATCGTAATGTTGGGCATTGCGGCCCGAAACTGCTCCGGAAAGACCCCCTCTTTGCAGAGACGACTGAAGTGTCCGGCGGGTTTAATGCAGGCGCACCAACTGGAGCAGGAACCCGGCAGCCTGATTCCAGCCGGGCCCCTGCGACAGAATATCAGCTGCCCTTAACCGATATTTTTTTCGACTTCTGTACCGCTTCCTTTGCCTTGGGAAGCACTACCGACAGAACCCCCTTCCGGAACTCCGCGGAGACCTTTTCCGGGTCGACCTGAACCGGGAGGGGAATTGTTCTGCTGAAGGCCCCGTATGAACGCTCCATCCGGTAATAATCTTTGCCGGTTTCATCCTTTTCCAGTTTCTTCTCGCCCCTGATGGTCAGGGAATCCTTGGCGAGTGACACATCGATTTCCTTCTCGTCCATGCCGGGCAATTCGGCGGAAACCCTGATTTCCGTCTCGGTCTCCACAACATCCACCTTGGGGCTGAACACCCCGCCCCGCGTATCAAAAGGCTCGATGTCGAACCCCCGGAAGAAACTGTCGAACAGCCGGTTCATCTCCTCGCGAAATTGATCGATCGGGTGCTCTGCTTTCTTTGCAAGGTCTTTAGGCAGATTATTCTTGAATGCCATAGGTGCCTCCCTGCCGGACTACGCTCCGGCGCGTACAGCAATTTTTCTCGTCTTTGCAATCTCAGCCTTGGGAAGCCGGATGCATAACACTCCGTTTCTGACAACAGCTTCAATCCGCTCACGATCCACTTCGTTGGACAGGACAAACTGGCGCTGATAATCGCCAATGCCGTATTCCGACACTGCAAGGCGATGGTTCTCCGGGATGTCCGCCTCCACTTTACCGTAAATTGTAAGCACATTCTTTTCAAGCGTCAACTCAACCGATGCCTCATCAACTCCCGGCATGTCGGCAAGCACTTCTATCCTGTCTTCAGATTCAAGAATGTCGACCGTTGGAGTATATATACGACGCGGCCGTGTCCGTTCCGCCGGAACCTCTGCGCCCTGTACCGAGATCTCTTTCTTCTCCGATTCCATTGCGCCACCTCCCTACACCGTCTTGATCGCGATCTTTTTGGGTTTATCCGCTTCCGCACGCGGCAGCGTGATCGTCAAAACACCCTTGCTGACCCGTGCCTCAACCTTCTCGGACTCAATATCGTACGGTAACTGGACGGTACGAACAAACTGTCCTGCCCACCGCTCGCGACGGTGGTATGCCTCAGACTCCTTCAGTTCCCGGGCTGCCCTTCCACCCTTGATGGTCAGGGTATTGCCGACCACCTGGATGTCTACGGCTTCAGGTTCGATCCCCGGTATTTCAACCGTTACAATACTGCTTTCCGGACCGGTCCAGAGGTTGATCGGCGGAAAGTCCCGGCCCGACGGCAACGAAGCACCGGTCAACGCACGGTTCAACCGCTCGAACTCCCTCCAGGGATCCAGAAACCTGCCAATCCTTTCGTACTCGGAAAGTAACATAGCAGAACCTCCCTCTGTATGGTCTATGCTGCCCGGCCCCCCAAGGGACCTTGTCTTGACAGCCTCGTTAGCACTCTCGCATCGAGAGTGCTAATTTCTTTTTACAATGATTCGGGAGATCATGTCAAGGGGGGGAGGGGGAGCAAACGGAACATCCCAGAAATTGACCCTGCTGGGCCCATGCCGGGATCAGAAGCTATGCACGAGATAGACAACAAGAAAAATTCCGGTAGCAAGCACAGCAATGGTCAGCATGGCGTCGAGCAGCAGAGACCGTTCATATCGGTTTTCGTCAATTTGCTTTTCCACTGATTTGTAACGGAAAAAGGCAAGCACCCCCATAAGCGCCCCCAACCCGACCAGAAATACTCCCCAGAATGACGAATACTCAGTCGCTGAGACCCGATGAATCTTCAGCCCTCCGGAAGCATCGATAATAAACGCGTACTGCTTTAAGAACAATCCGAATTTCTCCAGGACAAAGCCGAACGCCATGATGCCGATGCTGGTCCTTATCCAGGCAAGAAAAGTCCGCTCATTTGCCATATGCGTGCGCCGGTTCAGCACCCGGGGATGCATGTTTTGTTCCTGTGGGAGGTCCATACCCTTGATTATACAGAAAAGTGCAGGAACGACGAATGAACACCTGCAATGGTCCCTGGGTGATTAGCATAACTTCAAAATTGTCATGAGAATAATGATCCTGATTGCAGCCCGGCAGGAGAACACTAACTTTTTACCACTAATACAGGAATCGCGCTGGCCCTGATGACGCTCTCAGCAACGCTTCCCATCAGAAGCCTGCGAAGGCCGGATCGTCCATGGGATCCGACAACCACAGTATCAATCTTTTTCTCCTCCGCATAGGCAAGGATTACATCAGCTGCAATCCCCTCTCTCACCGCGGTCTTTACCGACACGCCGCTCCGCTCGCCCAAGTCCCTGACCTGAAGAAGATAATTTTTCGCCTCCTGCACCAGTCTTTCCACAACTTCGAATGCTTCCCCGTAAAATTCGGCCGGAAGGTCCACCGACATGATCGCGTGCAGCTCCGCCCCATATGCCTGGGCAAATTCTATCGCTTTCCGTTCCGCAATTTTGCTGAATCTCGATCCGTCGGTGGCGATCAACAGATTGCTCCAGCCAATCGAAGCCTGCGGCGGAACTACCAAAACATCCTTCTGCCCATAGCCGATGACACGGGCGGTAACACTGCCGATCACCGCACGCTGGAAATTTCTCCTGCCGGAGCGCCCCATCACTATGAGATCGCAGTTTTCGGCTTCAGCAAGATCAACAATACGCTCGAAGGGCTCTCCGTGCTCGCAAACCGGTTTGACAAGCACCTTCTGTCCGGAGGCCCTTCGGGCCGCCTCTGCAAGCGCTTTCTCATAGGGAGCCCGGAACGCTTCCACAACATTGCCGAACGCCGTCATGCCCAGATCTCCCTCATAGGCGGGAACCACCGAAACCACCGTTATCCAGCATTGCTCGCATCGGGCCAATTTGAACGCCTCTTCCAGCGCATGCATGCTTGTTGGAGAATCGTCCACTGCGACCAGGATTTTCCGGTATTTACCCATCTGCGTATTCCTTACCCCTTCAGTGGGCTGGGCGCAAGTGCTTCTGTTGCGGCCTGTCGCCGGGCAGAGCGGCGCCCGGACCATATCGAAAAGAGTACAATACCGGCTCCGATAACAAGTGCTACCGCCATGATCGCAAAACTCACGTTCTTCAGAAAAATATCCGTCGCGCTTTCAAGGGGGGGCATCAGCTGTAGCTGGGAGAGATATACAGGAACCATGAGCGCACGGCTGAAGAGGACAATAACCATGATCACACCCATCACCATCTTGATGGCAAAGGGCTTTACATAGGTAGTGCCGATCGCGCCAAGCTGTATGCCGAACAATGAGCCTGCGAGAATGATCATGGCCAGACGGATATCGACGAGCCCATGCAGCGCAAACTTGAAACTGCCGCCAAGCCCCATGACAAATGCCACAACAAGCTCAGTCGCGGAGGCCATCAGGCTCGGCACGCCAAAGACATAGATCATCGACGGGACGCCGAGAAATCCGCCGACCGCGATCGTCGCGGCCATCAAGCCGGTCATGAACGCAAGAGGGGCGATAAAGAGCAGAGAAATCCGTGCATTGATGCTCTTGAAATACACCATGGTTCCCGGAATGGTGATTGACTGTACCCATCGGGCCAGCCGCGTTACCTGCTCTTCAGTGTCAACCTGCCCCGAACGGTAGGTCTTTACTGCATCCAGAAGCACAAACGAACCGACGATACCAAGCACCACAACAAAGGCTACACTGACGTAAAGGTTCGATCCCGCGTCTCC
>JAAYUK010000217.1 GCA_012517735.1 Nitrospiraceae bacterium | reverse complement strand
TCCTTGCCGGATTCACGAACACGATCTATGCCGCTCTCGCCACGGCAGCAGCGCTCGATCTCACCTCCCGCCAGATAACCATCCTCGGCGTTGTTCTCGGGATTGCCCACAGTTTATTTGTCGAAACTGGCATCCTGACCAATCTCCGGATGGCGACGATCCGCATCGCACTGTTCCGTATCGCGGTCGGTCTCGTCAGCGGCATGATCATGCATGCGCTCATGCCTGCGGAAATCAGCGGCGTGGTATTGCAGCCGACCTTACAGGGCGGCCCGTTCAGCTGGAGCGCCGCCGTCCTGCAGATCGGGGTGACATCGGTGCAGATCGTGCTGATCATTTTTAGTATTACCTTCCTGTACGAGCTGATTGCGGGCTGGAGACATATCGATGCGGTCAAGAGCCGATTCACGGGGCTGACGGCCGGCGTCGGCATGACCGACCGCGCGCTTGCGCCGTGGCTGGTCGGTTTTTTTGTCGGCATTACCTATGGAGCGGCAATGCTGTACCAGTTTGTTGAAAACAGACAGCTCAGCCATAAGGATGCCTGTCTCATCACGGTATTCCTCTGTCTGGCACATGCGATTATCGAAGACACCATGCTCTTTGTGGTTGTCGGAGGGAATTTCTGGTGGATTCTGCTGACACGGGTCATCATGGCTGTTCTTGTTGTGCGACTGCTCGCAACGAATAACCTTTACCAAAAGCTTCTCTGGATCGGTCTGCCGAAAGAGTCTTCAGGATGTAATCGCGACATCGATCGATAAATATTCAATAATTACCATGCTTTAGCTTTGCCAAACAAAGCATAATGGTCAATTATAGACAAAAACCTGCGTATAATATTAAATAAATCGATTATATGAATATTTATTGACATATTTATTTTGATTTGATAATATTTGGTTCAGGATTGATCATGATACGCTCAATTGGCAAACGAATTGAACTGCTCCGGGTTATTGCACATCCGATTCGCATGCGGATTCTGCACGAATTGCTCCGGAGCCATCAATGCGTAAACGATATCGTGGATTTTCTCGAAATCAGCCAGTCCAATGTGTCCCAGCATCTGGCCCTGCTGCGTCAGGCAGGAGCTGTAGACTTCCTGTCGGACGGCCGCACCAAATGGTACTACGTAATCGACCCGATCATTCCTGATATCATTGAGGTATTGCGGCGTGATTATTACGAAGATCTGCCCGCTCCTTCCCTGCCGCAACGGAAAAAACAAGAAAAAAGCACCGCTGCCTTGCGCGGCTAGTCCTCCCCATTGCCGAACGCCTCACTCCCTGAATTATTTACAAAACCCTGATTTTTCTTGTATCGTAACAGTCTGACAGACTACGCGCACCGCGAGGAATGCATGATTGACCTGCATACGCATACGATTTTCAGCGATGGAGAACTGATTCCGGCCGAACTGGTCCGGAGAGCTGTTGCGGCAGGTTACCAGGCAATCGCGCTTACCGACCATGTTGATCAGTCCAATATTGATCTCGTTGTTCCGCGCATCGCCAAAGCGGTAAACGCATTACGCGACATGGTACCGATTGCGGTCATGGTCGGGGCAGAGCTGACCCATGTTCCTCCCCGACAGATTGCCGATCTTGCAAAAGAGGCCCGTACGCTTGGCGCGCAGATCGTCGTGGTGCATGGGGAAACGCTGGTCGAGCCGGTTCTTGAAGGCACCAACCGCGCGGCAATCGAAGCAGGGATCGATATACTCGCCCACCCGGGGCTGATCTCCGACGATGAGATCGTCGCCGCACGGGAACGCGGCGTAACGCTGGAGATCACTGCCCGCAAGGGGCATAGCCTTGCGAATGGGCATGTGGCTCAACGGGCTTCTGCATTGGGTGCTCCGCTCACGATCAACACGGATGCCCATGCACCGTCGGACCTGATTACCGCAGCTTTTGCCACGCTGGTACTGCGCGGGGCCGGACTGGACAGCAAGGCGGTCAATACCGTATTCCAGCGCGCACAATACTTGGTCGAGAAGGCTTTAGGGAGGGAATGAATGCCGAAAGCGATAAAGAAAGTGATTGTAAGGAAGAGTGATGAAGAACAGTACCAGGAGTCTGTTGAGCATCTGCGGGAGCGGCTGCAGGAGCGGCAGCGGACACTGGTGAAGGTGGGAGCGGCGGTACTGGCCGTCATGGTGATGATTGCGGGAGTATTTGTCTATCTGGACAGCGCCAGGACGAAGGCGGCGACCTACGAGTTGGAGGGATACCGGCATCTGGCGGGAGGGGACCCTGCGACAGCGGGGTTGCCTGCGGAAGAGCGGATCAAGAAGGCGCTGGAGGCATTCAGCAAGGCGTATGATGCCCGCAAGAGCGCAGACCTGAAGTTTTCGATGGGGCTGTGCTACTTTGACCTTGGGCGGTACGACGAAGCGATCAAGGCATTTCAGGATGTGGGGGAATCCGCGGATGTACGGTTTGCGGGACTGGGGCAGTACAAGGTGGCGATGGTGCAGCTGAAGAAGGGGGACAGCGCCAAGGCGCTGGCGGCGCTGGAGAAGGTGGTGCTGACGCGGAACGCGCCGCTGCAGGATCTGGCGCTGGTGGAGATG
>JAAYUK010000028.1 GCA_012517735.1 Nitrospiraceae bacterium | reverse complement strand
TATGTCGAACTGAGGCCGCAAATCCGCCTCGAACAGGGTCATCGGATTTACCACAAAACGGACCTTGCCGTCAGCAGAGATCGTCATGCCGGAATAGATGGAGAGTCCATCAAGGAAATGGTTCAACGGCTTGATGATGGTTTCTTCCTGACCAATGATCGAGTCGACGATAATACCGACCTTCTTGTCCGAAATATTGCAGACAATGACATACTTGTTCAGGCGGTCTTCGATACGGGCGGAGCCGAAGAAGTCGCTGATGCTTTTCGCGAGAATTCTCCTGCCTCGATAATTGATCGCTCCATGACCTGCTTCCAGTCCATCCATGATGTCGAGCTGGGTGACTTCCTCCATGAGCGTGACCGGCATGGCGAATTCAGCGTTATGACTGCTGAAAATGACGACGTTCGAGATGGCAAGCGTAGTCGGCACATGAATCTTGAACGAAGTGAAGACGTCGCGCTCGGAATCAACCTGGACAATACCACTGAGATCCGAGATCTGACGGCGCACGGCATTCATGCCGATACCACGTCCCGATGTCATGTCTACGCCTTCACGGGTGGAGAATCCCGACTGGAAAATCAGGCCGAACAGTTCGTCACGGGAGTAATCATCGCCGACTTTCACCATACCCTGTTTCGCGGCGTGCTCGCGTAATATGTCGAGGTCGATCCCCCGTCCGTCATCGCGCACTTCAATAACGATGGCATTACCTTCACGCATGGCGGATATCGTGATCTGCCCCTGCTCAGGCTTGCCTTTTTCGCGACGCTTTTCCGGCAGCTCGATGCCATGAGCAATCGCATTCCGCACAATATGCATCATCGGGTCGAACAGCCGCTCAAAGACTACCCGGTCGATCTTCGTATCGCCGCCGAGTATTTTCAGTTCAGCCTGTTTTCCATGGGCCTTGGCCATATCCTTGATCGCTTTCACAAAGCGCTGGAACAACCTGCCCACACCAATCATGCGCGTTTCAGAGATATCGGAACGGAGCATGCGGATATCATGATCCATGCCACGAACATCCTGTGAGTAGTCATCGTACAGCTTGGCGAGCTGCTTCAGGCCTTCCTGGATATCATTCGTGATTTCCTGCAACTTGCGGGAGAAAATATTGCTTTCGTCGTACCGGTCAAATTCCAGCTCTCCAAAGCCCGAGAAAAAAACGTCCGCGTGTTTCGGCGTGTCGGCAGCAAACGAATAAGAATACCGCTCCGAAAAATCCGTCACTTCCTTCAGCAGACGGTCACCGGCAAACGTGATTTCATCAATGACTTCCTGAGCCTCGCGGGAACGCTGAACCAGATAATTCTTCTTGATCGTGATTTCACCGATCAGGTTGAGCATCGTTTCGATCTTCTGAATATCGATGCGGATGAAGTTGCCGTAATAGAAATCACCGCCTTCATCGGCGCGATCTGCACGCCTCCGTTCTGGGCGCTCCGATGGTGCCTGGACAGGAGGAACAGCACGCCTCATCTTCGGGGCAGTCGGCGCTTCCGGAGCGGCTTCTACCGATGCAAACTGATTCGAGAGAAACTCATCTGCCTGGCGGATAAGAGCAAGTCCTGTTTCCGCAGGGGTTATTTTCTTCTTGGAGAGATCGGAGATCATTCCTCCAAGCCCCTCGATCATCACAGAAATGACATCGATTGCCTGGGGAGAAAGCGCTATTTTGCGCTCCTTGATTCCTTCAAGAATATCTTCGAGCCGGTGGCCGACATTGCTGATCCCTTCGAGCTTGACAATGGCTGCAGAGCCCTTCAGGGTATGCGCTGCGCGAAACAGATCCTCAATGGCGGTCTCGCAGTCAGCGGAAGGGTTGAGTTCCGAAACCGCCCGGTGCAGCGCCTCGAGATGCTCTTCCGCCTCGAGTAGAAAATACTCGATCAGTTCCGACTGTTTCATGCCGGACTAGCTTGCCCCTTTTATGCGGTAGGTCTCGAAAAACGACTTGATATCGATGACATCCTCAACCACAATGTCCTCATCAAAGGTCACAAAAAAAGGGGCGCTTTCCGAAAGAAATCCGATATGCTCATTTTCAACATCCACGACAAGCAGTTTGGCATTCTGATATGACGGTTTTTCAACAGGAAAAATCTTCGAAAGATCGACCGACGGAATAATCCTGCCGCGGAGCGGCAAAGCACCATAGACATACTCAGGAGCGCCGGGAATCGGAAAAATACGTGAAATCTCGACCACTTCACGCACCGCTTCCGACGGCAGCAGAAACTCCCGCTCGCTCACACTGAAGACGCAGTAGGTCTTCTCCCCTGATTTGATCTCCAGTTCTTCGCTCATCGGCTCAGGCATTTGTTGACGGCAAACAGGAGGTCTGTCGCCTCGCACGGTTTGGTGAGATATACATCAGCGCCCTGTTTTTCTCCCCAGAGACGGTCGCTCTCCTGGTTCTTCGAGGTCAGCATGATAACAGGGGAGTTCTTCAGCGCCTCGTCCCGCTTGATCTCCCTGCAGAGCTGAAATCCGTTCTTCTTCGGCATGACAACATCAAGGATATACAAATCAAACGGCTCGCTCTTGATATAACGCTCAGCCTCTTCTCCGTCATGTGCAACCGTCAGATGATGCCCTTTTGCGCTGAGGATCGACTCCAGGAATTTGACATCGGTCGGGCTATCTTCTGCTATCAGTATCTTTGCCATGTAAAACGTCCTCCTTATCCAAGCTCCGCGAATACGCCGAGTTTCATCAAACCATATAACGATTTTTTCACGCCGGAGGCATTATCGCCGGCAGCGGCAATCACATCGGCAACCGGTTTGGGTCCGTCAACCACGCTGAGGACCTTGCGATCGGTCTCACCAAGTGAAAGCATGCCGAGCGCCGCGGCGTCCATGATCCGGACGATGACTGCCTCCGGATCGAACCGGTGAACGACTGCGTCCGAAGGCACCTGCTGGAGCGCCTGCTCAATCAGTTCAACGGGAGCGACCCGGGCTGGAAGAGCCAGCATTTCCTCGGAAAGATCTTCACGAACGACCGAAAAGGTGCCCGCCGCAGACGGAACGATGGCGGCGATCACATCAACCATGAGCGCCTTTACCTGCATGACCCCGAGATCGTTCTGGAAACCGAACCCCCGCTTCTCGCCGTTTACGGCGCTGACCGCTACCGTCACTGCCTTGCCGGCATCGAAAAACATCTCTGCTGTCATGCTCTGGAGAAAAACACTGAGCTTGCCGGTCAGCCTGGCGGCGCGAAGCAGCCGCAGCACATCACAGATATCAAATACAGCCAGATTGCCCGAAAGGATCGTGGCGGTATCGCGCACAACTCCGGACTGTTTCAGGATGGTATCGACGCTTTTCTGAACAATAAGCGGCAGAGACGTTTCAATGTACTGCATGACGTCCTGACTGATCCCCGCAGCGCCCGGAGCAGCCGGAGCGGAAACGGCAGGTGAAGCAGGCGCTGCCGCCGTATCATGACCCCACGCCGCCGCAGATGCAGCCGCAACAGTGGCAGCGGCAGCCACAGCACCAAACAGCATGGATGGGGACGCTTCCTCCTGAACGGGAGCTTTGATCGTTTCCTGTTCGGAAATCGGCTCCGGGACAAACTCCGCCACTGTCTCGGCAAACGGCGCCGCGACGGGTGGCTCCTCAAAGGAAAACTCAGGCGCCTCGATTGTTTCAGCGCCATGACTCGTCTCCAGCTCAAACGCAGCAGGCAACTCAAACGACGGGACGCCTTCTCCGGCAGGCTCAGGATAGGGAGCCTCAACCGGCTCCGTCAGGTCAAGAGGCTCAACAGTCTCACCGAATGCAAGCGCATCGGGTGGGGCAGGCATGTCAAACGACGGCGCAACATCAAATGAAAACGGCTCCGCAACCACCGGCGGCTCTTCGGCAGCAGTCTCTTCCTGATCAAATGCAAACGGAAACGATACCCCGGCCGGAGCCGGCTCTTCAATTGCCGGGGGCTCCACCGCAAGAGCCGCCGGGGGTTCAGCCTCGTATCCGCCGAATGGAATGGCTACTTCCGGCTCAGGAGCGACTTCAGCAGCCGGAGGCTCATAGGCAGCGCTATCAGCCTGGCTGCCGAGTACGATGGCGTTGACTTTGTCCACCAGAGCCTCGGACTTGAATGGCTTGATGAAATAGTCTGACACGGCAAAGCGCTCTGAAAATTTGCGTCCCACGTCATCGCCCTTGGCAGTAATGAGAATGATCGGCGTATCCTTCAGACTCTGATTCTCCCGCACCAGCTGACAGAACTGATAACCACTCATTCTCGGCATGATGAAGTCAACAAGGATTACCGACGGACTGATCTCTTCCGCCAGACGCAGGCCATCTTCTCCGTTTTCAGCCGTAAAGACCTCATACCCTTCATCCGCAAGCGCCATTTCTGCAAGTTTCCTGACGATCGGACTATCATCGATGACCAGAATCTTCCCTTTGCTCATCCTCTATCTCCTAAAGTGTTCCGTCTGACAGCCTGCAGCATCGCTGCATTTATACACATAGACCATGCCCTAAGCATACACAGACTCCGATTACGACTGACACAATATAGCAGGTACAGAAATCGGATGTCAATGGAAAACATGCGAAAATCAGGCCAAGGGAGACCCTTCACCGGCCATGCTCAATGCATCAAGAAAATGGCGCACGGATTCCTGCGGATCGGATCCGGCAAGAGCGGATGCGACGGCAACTCCCGAAGCCCCTGCGGCAAGCAAATCCGGACACCGTTCAGCCGAAATCCCGCCGATCGCAATGACCGGTATGGCTACGGCATCGCGCACGTCACGGATTGCGGCAACCCCTTTCGGCGCACCCGCATCCTTGGTCGCAGTCGCAAAGATCGGACCGAAGCCGATATAGTCTGCCCCTGAAGCAGCCGCTGCCTCCGCTTCGGCGACAGAATGCGTTGAAATGCCGACAATGCGCCGCCCGACGAGTTTCCGTGCAGCTGCAATCGGCAGATCGTCCTGACCGAGATGAACGCCGTCAGCATCAACTGCGGCCGCAATATCAGCGTGATCGTTCATGACAAAATATACCCCGAAAAGTCGTGTTATCGCCCGGATTTGGACGGCCCGCTCATACAGGATCCGCCGGGGACTTGTTTTGTCGCGATACTGAATCCACGGAACACCGGCGGCGAGGACCGCACGCAGGCGTTCCTCGCCGCCGGAAAAATCAGTGAGAAAACAGAGCCGACAGGGAAACACCGTCAGGATCCGTTGCCGTTTTTCTTTTCGGGCTGCCTCTCGGCATTCATAACCCGCTCCACAAAAGCCGTATTGAATGCCCCCTTGATGAAATCAGGATGATTGAAGATGCGGAGAAAAAACGGTATGGTCGTCTTGATCCCCTCAATCGTGAATTCGTGCAGCGCACGCTTCATGCGGGCAATGGCCTCATCGCGCGTCGGTGCATGAACAATCAGTTTGGCAATCATCGAATCGTAATACGGCGGGACTGTCCAGCCGGCATATGCGCAGGTGTCAACCCGGACTCCGGGACCGCCCGGCAGATTGAACACCTGAAGCTTTCCCGGACACGGAACAAACCGCTCCGGATCCTCGGCATTCACGCGAACCTCGATCACATGGCCGCTCGGCTTGATCTGGTTCTGGCGGAACGAGAGCGGCAAACCGGCCGCAACCCGAATCTGCTCCTTGATGAGATCCACCCCGGTAATCTCTTCCGTCACCGGATGCTCAACCTGGATACGGGTATTGATTTCCATAAAATAGATGTTCTGATCATCATCGACAATGAACTCTATGGTTCCTGCATTGCGGTATTTGAATGCCTTTGCAGCCTTGACCGCATATTCACCAATGCGCTTCCGGAAACTTGCCGTTGCAATCGGTGAGGGAGATTCTTCAATGAGTTTCTGATGACGACGCTGCACGGTGCAGTCGCGCTCGCCAAGATGAACGACATTGCCTTTGCCGTCAGCCATGACCTGCACCTCAACATGACGGATTGAAGGCAGATATTTTTCCACATAGAGATCGCCGTTGCCGAATGCAGCAAGGGCTTCACGCTGTGCCATCATGAACGCCTGCGAAAGCTCCTGTTCCTCGCGGACGACCCGCATGCCGCGACCACCGCCTCCGGCTGACGCCTTCAGAAGCACCGGAAAGCCGATTTTCTTCGCAATCTTGATGACCGCATCTTCCGAGTTGACCGGACCGTCGCTGCCCGGGACCACCGGAACCCCCTTGCGCTTCATCATCTGACGCGCCTTTGCCTTGTCACCGCCCATGCGGATCGTCTCCGCAGTCGGTCCGATAAAGGTAATTCCCGAAGTTGCACATGCTTCAGCAAAATGCGGGTTCTCCGAGAGAAATCCGTAGCCGGGGTGAATCGCCTCGGCATCGGCAATATCTGCGGCACTGATGATCGCCGGGATATTGAGATAGCTCTGGGAAGGATTTGAAGGACCAATACAGATTGCTTCGTCAGCAAGACGCACATGCAATGCGTCCTTTTCAACATCTGCATAGACGACTGCTGTTTTGATGCCGAGTTCCCTGCAGGCCCGGATCACTCGCACAGCGATTTCGCCGCGATTTGCGATGAGTATCTTCTTGAACAGTTCCATACTGCTATGCCGGCTCCACAACAAAAAGCGCTTGGCCGTACTCGACCGGCTTGCCGTTCTCAACAAGGATTTTCGTGATCACGCCCTCGGCATCGCTCTCGATTTCATTCATCAGCTTCATCGCCTCAATGATGCAGAGGATCTGCCCCTTCTTGATACGACTGCCGACCTCGACAAAGGGCGCTGCATCAGGAGCAGGAGCCCGATAGAATGTGCCGACAATCGGCGCCGGGACCACATGCTGCGGTCTTTCAGGAACTTCAGCTTCACCCTGAGCGGCAACCGGTTCGTTCCGGGGTGGGACGACCGTCACCTGCGGTACGTCAGCCTGGACACCATTTTTCTCCCGCTTGATTTTGAGTTTGATGCCTTCTTTTTCTATCTGGATCTCGGTTACATCCGTTTCCTTGAGAAGACCCATCAATTCCTTTATTTCATCCAGTTCCATGCAGACCTCCCCTTCATGGTGACTCCCTGTATCCGGCCGCTGCCGGACACGCCATGCAAAACGGCTCGATTACTTCACTTTTTCAATGTAATCATCAGTCCGCGTATCAATCTTCAGGACATCGCCGATCTGTATATGAAACGGCACACGCACAACAAGACCGGTCTCCATTTTTGCAGGCTTGGTCGAGCCCGAGGCGGTATCCCCCCGAAACGACGGCTCGGTTTCGGAAACGGTCAGTTCCACAAACATCGGCACTTCGACAGTCATCGGATCGCCCTTGTACGTAAGCAGCTGAACGATCATGTTGTCTTTCAGGTACTTGATGGCATCGCCAAGCTGATCCCTGGTGAGCGGCGTCTGTTCGTACGACTCCATATCCATAAAGTAATGCAGCCCGTCCTGCTCGTACAGATACTGCATCTGGCGCTGCTCCAGCGCCGGCTGATCGAACTTCTCTCCCGAACGGAATGTGTCATCAAGAATGGCTCCCGTCCGCATGTTTCTCAATTTGGTACGCACTACCGCACCGCCTCGCCCGACCTTTGAATGTTGAAAGTCGACAATTTCGAACGGTTCCCCTTTATATTCGACCTTGGCGCCTTTTCTGAAATCGGCTGTTGAAATCACCCTGCTCCTCCTTCTTCTGCTTCCCTGCTGAGATTTGTGAGGACCGAGACAGTATTGTCCCTCACCAGAACAACATCTTCTATGCGAACCCCCCCGATACCGGGGACGTAGATGCCCGGTTCAATCGAAAAGACCATGCCATTGCGGACCCGCTCTCCCCTTGTCCATGATACATAAGGATATTCGTGAACATCAAGCCCGATTCCATGGCCAAGACTATGCCCAAAATGGTCTCCAAACCCTGCGTCTTTGATAATGTTTCGCGCCACCGCGTCGATCTCCTGCGTTTTCATACCGACCCTGATCGCCCTGATCGCCTCATGACGAGCCTGGTTCACAATAGCGTAAATCTTCTTTTTGAATGGATCGTTCGCTCCCGGCACCAGCACTGTCCGGCTCATATCCGAATAATAGCCGTCCGCTTCCCCTCCCCAATCGACCAAAACGCAGTCCCCAGGTGCTATTTTTTTCTGAGACGGCCGTGCATGAGGCATCGATGCGTTTGCTCCGGACGCAACTATGATTTCAAAAGCAGCATGCCGGCACCCCTGATCCCGGAGAGCAGCCTCAAGGCGACGGGCAACCTCGATCTCACGCACCCCGGGACGAATCCACCTGCGGACGGCCCGATACGCATCTTCCGCCCGCTTCACCGCACGGGCTATCGCGTTGACCTCTTCGGCATCCTTTACCACCCGAAGCCGCTCAATCGATTCCTTGACCGGTACCAATTCGGCACCGCATTCAACCAGCTGCTGATACTGCGCATAACTGACCGATGTCTCAAAGCCGAGCCGTGCAATCCCGTTTTTTTTGAGAAGCTCCCGGATGAGGTTCAACCGCTTGCCGCGTTCGATAATGACCTCTGCTGAGGAAACCTGCCTTTCAGCCTGTTCCTGATACCGGAAATCGGTCACGAAAAAGGCCTTGCCCTTCGTTATCAGCAGGAACCCGGAAGAGCCGTCAAATCCGCTCAGATATCGCACATTCTTCATTGACGTGACCAGGAAGCCATCAACTCCCTTGGTTCTCAACATTTTCTGGACGGACCGGATGCGCGGAGCATTAACGGGAGGCATCAAAGATCAACCCTTATGGGCAAGAATCGAATCAAAAATCGCCGAGGCAACCGCCTCTTTGGACATGAGAGGAAGATGCTCTTTCCGGAGCACACCACCATCTTCCCTGCTGATAATGGTGACTACATTCGTATCCGTATCGAATCCGGAGCCTTCCTGGAGCACATCGTTGAATACCATCATGTCAGCTCTCTTGTCGACCATTTTCCGCTCGGCACGATCAATCCGGAAGCCTGTCTCGGCAGCAAACCCGACGGTAAAAGGCTTGTTTTCAAGCGCTCCTATGGCGGCCAGAATATCGGGGGTGCGGTCAAGCTGCAGCAGCGACATATCCTGTTTTTCCGCCTTGACCGTCCGCTGTTCAGACGCGCAAAAATCGGCTACAGCAGCCGCCATGATCGCTATCGTTGCGCCCCCGGCGCGTTCCTTGACGGCCGTGTACATCTCCAGGGCAGTCTCAACACGAACCGTCGTCACCCCTGACGGTGACGGCAGCGCTGTGGGGCCGGATATCAGGGTGACGTGAGCCCCCCGCCGTCGGGCAACCCGGGCAAGTTCATACCCCATTTTCCCCGATGAACGGTTTGAAAGAAACCTGACCGGGTCGATCGGCTCCCGCGTCGGCCCGGCAGTAATCAGCACCCGCTCCCCGGCGAGATCCTTGGGGGCAAGGGCAATCCTGATTCCCTCGATAACAGCATCCACATCGGCCATCTTCCCGACACCCTCTTCTCCGCACGCAAGGGTTCCCCTCTGCGGATCGACAAGGGATGCCCCCTGCGCCAGCAGTGTTGCAAGATTCTTTTTTACAGCAGGATGCTCGTACATCCGCCAGTTCATCGCAGGAGCGACCACCAGCGGCCCGCGAAACACCAGATAGGACGTGCTGAGCAGGTCGTCCGCAATGCCGTTGGCAAACTTTCCGAGAATGTTGGCAGTTGCCGGAGCAACAACAAGGACATCCGCCTTTGCCGGCAGGTCGATATGGGAAAAAGGCTGATCAAACAGGGAAGTGAGCGCCGGCTCGCCGCACGCGAGCGCCACCGACAGCGGAGTGATGAACCGTTCCGCCGACGAGGTCATAATGGCCCGGACTGTAGCACCGGCATCACGCAGACGACGGATCAGGTCGACCGCCTTGTAGGCAGCAACGCTACCGGTAATACCGACAAGAATGGTTTTATCCTGCAACATGGTCAGTAACTGCGACGAAATGGCGGAAGATTGCGGAGGGATGCCATTCAGGAGAAAGCGGCGAGTCTATACAGACTCGTCGCCCTCTTCTATTTCTTCGGAATCGGTAAAGAGTTCATCAAGCGCATGTTCCGATGCGCCTTCCCGCTCATGCAGATAAATCTTGAGATCTTTTTCAAGCTCAGAGAGATCCCCGGCACTGGTTTTCCGACGTTCCTCGATCAATTTCTTGAAATCGATCCGGTCAGCCTTCTCGCGGGCGGCAGCAGCTTCGTCACCAGTAATAAACTTCACCTCTCCCGATATGGTCTCGAGTAACGCTGAAGTCGTCACTTTTTTCGCTTTTTTTGTCAGCTTCGGATCAGAGCCAAGGGCAAGCTCGCGTGCACGCTGCGATGCGATAACCGCAAGCCGGTATTTGCTCTCTATTTTCTTTTTGTCATACTCGATCGGCAGGGTGATGATGTCCATGAACTACTCCTCCTTCAAAAAACTGGCGGCCACCCAGGCATGGTCGAAGCGATCGACCCGGGCCCGTTCGGCGCGCACGACCGACAGCAGCTCCTGAAGAGCTGCGTCGAGCGAGTCGTTTATTATAACATAATCATACAGCCGGTATTCCCGGATCTCATCCCGGGCCTTCTGCAGGCGCCGGGCGATGACCTCCGGCGCATCGCTCATGCGCCCCTCCAGCCGTTGCCGGAGAGCCTCCTGCGATGGCGGAAGAATAAAGATGTGCACGCTGTCCGGAAAAACCTGTCGGATTTGCCGGGCCCCCTGCACATCGATGTCGAGAACCACGTCCTTGCCCGCCGCGCGTATTTCCTCGATCCTGCGGCGAGAAGTACCATAATAATTCCCATGCACCTCAGCCCATTCGACGAACTCCGCGTCGGCAATCATGGCCTGAAAACGCTCTTTTTCGATAAAGGAATAATGGACGCCATCCACTTCTCCTGCCCGCGGCTGGCGAGTGGTATACGAAACCGACATCTGCATGTCAGGCATCTCCGCCAGCAGCTTCTGACAGAGCGTCGTTTTGCCCGCACCCGAAGGGGCGGAGAGCACAATCAGATTTCCTGTCCGTTTCCGAATCATAGGTCCCCCGCAACAATCATGATCAGTGATCGGCCACAAACAGAATCCCCCGGATACCGTCACCTTTCTGCAAAAAACGACTTCCTGCCTGTTTTATTGTATATTGAGCGCCTGTTCGCGCAATTTGCCGATTTCGTTTTTCATCTCGATGACAAGGTTGATGATCTCGATCTCATCGGCCTTTGACCCGGTGGTGTTCACTTCCCGGTTCATCTCCTGCAGAAGAAAATCGAGCCGGCGCCCGATCGCCGCGTCTGCGGATGCGATGGTTGCCCGGAATTGATCGATATGGCTCCTGAGGCGCGCCAGCTCTTCCGTTACATCGCAGCGCTGGGCCAACAGCGCAACCTCCTGAGCCACACGGATCTCGTCGATGTCGGAAGCGCCAAGCAGCTCGCCGACCCTGACGAGCATCTTTTCGCGCAGACGGGATACCACTCCCCCTGAAGCCGCACAGACTGAGCGGTAGTTCGACTCAAACACATCCAGAAGCCGGCTGAGTTCAGCAACCATGGCCTCACCTTCAGCTTCCCGCATCGCACGCAGGCAGGCAATGGCGTCCTCCAGCACGCGGAAAAGTGCATCCCGGTCGGCAGACGGCTCGGACTGAAGCAGCAGGTCACGGTATCCGGCAAAAAACTCGATCCCGATCGTGCCGGGCAGTGCCAACTCCTGCTGCAGCTGACCGAAGGCTTCATACATTTTTTTTGCCAGATGGCTGTTGACCGAGACTTTGGGCTCACCCTGTCCGGTTACCGTAATCAGCACATCGATCTTGCCGCGCTGAAACGTTTCCCGAATACGGGTTCTGATCTCAACCTCGTATTGCATCAGGAGAGACGGCATCCGGACCCCGATGTCGAGCCCTTTATGATTCACCGAACGAATCTCGACCTTGTATCCATCCCGCTCGGCAGCCCCATAGCCGGTCATGCTCTGAATCATACCTGCAGACCTCTCAGTTTTACGATTTTCCTGCGTGATGACGCACCCTTGACAACTTCAATATCGCTCCTGCGCACCGAAAAATAGTCGGCAAGCACCCCAATCAGCTGGGCGTTCGCTTCCCCGTCTACCGGAGGTGCGGTGAGTTTCACGTTCAGACAGTCACCCACCATCCCGGCAACCCCTTTCCGCGACGATCGAGGGGTCACCTTCACCTCGATCAGCACGCCATCATGCGTTATCCGATGCGGAATGTCCATGGCGCTTCTCCCAGAATTTATAATATACGTCACCGATCACCAGCGTGACAACCACAAGCACCAGCCCGCCAAGCACATCGACGACATAATGGTACCGGCAATACACGGTTGCCGCGACCAAAAGGATTACCGGCAGCAGAAAAATACGGAAAAGCCGCCGGTCAAGCCTCCAGGCCAGTACCAGCGCCGTAACAGCAATTCCGGTGTGACCGCTCGGAAAGGCATCGCGCTTTACCCCTTCAAGCTGATTCAGTGTTGTCTGGATAGCATGGCTGATCATACTGCCCGGCAGGTCTGCAGTCTGCAGATGCGCCATTGCATATCTCGGCCCCAAAGCAGGGAACAGAAGATATCCGATATACGACAGATAAAAGCAGAGCAGTATCATGAAGACGAAATAGGAAAACGCGGCGTGCCTGCCCTGCCGCCAGAGAACGACACCGATTGAGACCGGAAGGAAATAATACGTTGTATAGGCGATCTGAAGCAGGTCCGTGAGCAACGGATGCATGATCCGCTCGATCGCAACGGTCGGGTGCGCGCCGAACACCAGCCAGTCGAGCCTGATGAGCAGATGGTCAAGGTCCTGCGGATTGACATGGTGCACAATCAGCCCCAGACTGTCAAAGATGATCAGGATCGAAACAACCGGGAAAACAATGTCCCGCACAACCCGGAGCGTTTTGGTCACCGGCCCGATCCTTACGAGTGCGCACTGAAAAACAATAACTGAGGCGTAAATCACCAGAAGCATGGACGCTGCCGGAATCTGCCGGAAAAAGATCATGACCAGGCAGAAGAGCAGTCCTGCAAAGGCTACGGTGACCGTGTCGGCAGGACGAAAAAAAAGGGCAGGATGGACAGAGTTCGTATCACTCATTCCACACCATTTCACCGCAATAATTACAGCTTGCCCAGCGCCCGACGGATCGCCCGATCCCTTTTTGACAGGCGGTACGGATTGCCGCCGCGCCGCTGCTCGTCGTACTCATCTTCATCATCTTCATAGTCTGTAGAGGCTGGCGCAGCAGCATCCTTCCGCTCAAGAATGCGCGCGAACCGCTCGGATTCCACCGGCACAGCGTCATGCGACCACGCATACCGCGCAATCTCCCCGTCGGACGTGATGACCACGCAATTCTTCTTTTCCCCGGCAACCATACGCTTGATGACGCTGTCCGCGGAATCGCCGAGCCCGGAATAATATATTTCGACACCGCCCCGCACAGAACGGGTCTGCGGTCCTGCCCCGCCCCG
>JAAYUK010000216.1 GCA_012517735.1 Nitrospiraceae bacterium | reverse complement strand
GCGCAACCATTACCGGCGACGGTCGGGTTGTGCTGATTCTTGACCTTGCAGTCATAGCCCGCCGGATCTTTCTCGCGGGCGTAAAATAAGGGATTGTGCGGTGTTCCGGGCCTGACACCATCGAATGGAGGAGCCATGCAACATATCGGATTTATCATGAACGGATGCGAGTATACCATTCCGATACTCAAGGTGCAGGAGATCATCAACCGTCCGCAGCTGACCAAGCTGCCGCAGGCTCCAAGCTACATTGACGGCATTGCCAATCTCCGCGGCCGCATCATACCCATCATCAACCTCAAGAGACTGGTCGGCCTGAACGATCAGGAGCCGGGACAGAAGGTCATTGTGGTTTCGAGTGGCCGTCTGACCTTCGGCGTGCTGATTGACGGCATTACGGGCGTCATAACCATTGAGGATGACCAGATCGAGCCTGCAGAGAATTTTCTTAAAGGGCATATCGATCAGGTGCAGGGAGTCGCCCGTGTTGATGACCGCCTCGTTGTGCTGATCGATACCAAAAAGCTCGTGCCGGTGGAAGATGCCGCCATGTTCGAAGACCAGGTACTCAATGTAACCGAGACCGGGGAGGGAAATGTTGAGGTGGTCAGGCATATCCAGACCATGGGCGGTGAGGTGGCGGTAAAGGAAGTCGTCGATGCCAGACAGTATTTTGAAAAGCAGGCCACCGCTGCACAGGGCGGCAAGCAGGTTGTTTTCGAACGGCTGGTCGATTTCATGAATGCAATATCCAATCAGGATTACGACAAGGCGGATGAGGCGATCCAGCAGATCATGGCGTCGAGCGACGCCAGTCTTTTCAAGGAAGTCGGCAAGGTGACGCGCAAGCTGCACGACTCGATCCGGAGCTTCAAGGAGGCGCTGGATCCCAAGTTGAAGGATATGGCGGTTTCGGAGATGCCGAATGCGGTGGATCAGCTCCAGATGGTGATCGAGCGGACCGAGGCAGCCGCGAACAAGACGATGGGCATCGTGGAAAAGTATATTCTGACCATGGACGATCTCTCTGCGCATATCCGGAACATAACGGGACCGGAGGAGTCTGTCGAATTCCTGAAGGCATATAAAAGCGGGCTCGAAGACGATCTGACCGAGATCCTGACAACCCAGTCATTCCAGGACCTTACGGGCCAGACAATCAAGAAGGTCATCAGTCTCGTCGGCGATATCGAGAGTGAACTGGTTCGCCTTATCACGACGTTCGGCGTCAAGATGGAACCGGCCAAGGAAGCGGTGTATTACGGGCCCGGCACATCCGGGGACAAAGTTTCGCAGGAGGGCGTCGATGACCTTCTGAAGGATTTCGGCTTCTAGCCGGAATTGTTATTGCCGCACGAGTTCTTGAGGACACAGAGGGGAGCGAATGGTTAGAGTCCTTATTGTTGATGATTCCGCGTTCATGAGGAGCGCGCTCTCAAACATGCTTTCATCCGATCCGGAAATCCAGATCGCCGGATCCGCCCGGGACGGTTTGGAGGCAATCGAAAAAGTAGCCCAACTGAAACCTGACATTGTGACCATGGATGTTGAAATGCCCCGCATGGACGGGATTTCGGCCCTCAAACATATCATGGCGAACACGCCCGTTCCGGTTATCATGGTCAGTTCCCTGACCGTGGAAGGAGCGCATATCACTCTGGAAGCGCTTGAGCATGGAGCGGTTGATTTTATTCCAAAAAACCTGTCCGATCTTTCCCTGAACATCCTCCGCCTCAAAGAGGTACTCGTTGACAAGATCAAGCAGCTCGCACGAAAAGGCGTTCCCCGGCGCATAGTGCGTCCGGCGGCGCGCCCTGCGACCGCACCGGTGGCGGCTGCCCCGGTTTTGCGTACAACCGGCGAGCGCCGTGTCGGGCTGGTCGCCATCGGAACTTCAACCGGCGGCCCCAAGGCACTGCAGGAAGTTCTCCCTTCGCTGCCGAAGGAGTTTCCCGTGCCGATCGTCATTGCGCAGCATATGCCGCCGAATTTTACCGGTCCGTTTGCGGAGCGGCTCAATCAGCTCTGCAAACTGGAGGTTCGCGAAGCGAAAGAGGGTGATGTGCTTAAACCCGGCCTGATCCTGATCGCGCCCGGCGGCGGTCATATGCGGGTAGCCCGAAAACGCGGGATTGAGACAACGGTAACGATTTCCGAAGACCGCGAGAACTTTATTTACCGACCCTCGGTTGATGCGCTCATGGCATCCGTTGCGGAGTTCTTTCCCGGCCGTGCGCTCGGGGTCATCCTGACCGGCATGGGCAACGACGGCATGAAAGGCATGATCGAGCTGAAAAAAACCGGCGGCCGCATTTTTGCCCAGAACGAGGAGAGCTGTGTTGTGTACGGCATGCCGAAGGCGGTTGTCGATGCAGGCATTGCGGACAAGGTTCTGTCGATCGAGGAAATTGCGGGTGAAATTGTGAACTCTGTCTGATTGCTGGAGCTGGATTTTCATTGCCAGTTGCGCTAGAATCCTATTGCGACATGATGGCCCGAGGAGGCATGTATGATGAAAGAGGAAGTGCTCGAAAAAATCATTCTTGAAACCGTTGATATCCCCAGTCTGCCGCCGATTGCCATGAAGGTTCTGCAGTTGATCAACGATGATTATTCTTCCATCAAGGAGCTGGAAAAGCTGATTGGACGCGACCAGTCTTTTTCCGCGCGCCTGTTGCGTATTGCCAACTCACCGTATTACGGCCGCGATCGCAGTATCGACACCATATCGACCGGCATTCTCCTGATCGGATTCAATACGATGAAGTCGCTGGTTGTTGCAGCCTCGTTGAAGGATCTGCACCGCAAGTTCGGTCTCTTCGAGCAGCGCCTGTGGGAGCATAGCCTCGGTGTTTCCATTGCGGCGTCACTGCTTGCGATCGAAACAAAATTGATGACCCCGGAAGAGGCGATGATTGGCGGACTCATTCATGATGTCGGCAAGACGATCCTCAATAACAGCATGCCGGAATCGTATTCGGTCATAGTGGAGCGGGTCTACGAGGCGGGGCAGCCTTTCCTTGATGTCGAAAATGAGATGCTGGGGTTCAACCACTGCCACGTCGGCGGCCTTATTTCGCGAAAGTGGAAACTGCCCAAGAATCTTGAGTCTGTCACCGAATTCCATCACGCAACGGACTTTTCCGGCATGGAAGACCCGTCGCACGTCAATCTCTGCAAGGTGGTCAATGTCGCTGATGCCATGTGTGCGGTGTTGGGAATCGGATTGCGGGCGCCGCTGGAGGGATATGTCGTCAATTACGCAAGCATTGGGCTGTCTTCCGGACGGTTTGCCGAGCTTGAGGAGACGTTCAAGAAAACGTATGCCGAGCAGAAGGCACATTTGCTCGAATAGTAAAGATTTCTGTCGTGGGGTCGATAGATAATATGTCATGGCACTGACTGACGGCATTCGCGATGTATATCGGATCCGGGGCGTCGGAGAAGCGGCGAGCGGCTATGCCTTTTCGCGGCTGCGGACGCGGAGAAAACAGTCGGGTCATCAGGGCCGGGAGGAGCATTCCCGGGAGCGTCCCGAAGAACAAAGCCCCGGACCGGAAAAAGATTCAGAAAAGCATATCGATGTAGAGGCATAATTTTCCCAGTCGGCGTTTTTTCCGTCCTTCCCTCCGTCGCACCCATGATCTGACCGATGATTCTGTTGAACAGGTGTTCCGCCCTGTGCGGCGATGCCTTTGCGCGTTCTCTTCAGGACGCACGGCAGGTCACGAATCGAGGTCCGGTGGCCCGGAGCCTTTTGCGGTGGGCATTTGCGGTAAATGTCAGTTATCAGGCGTTGCGAACATCCCCCTCCCCGAAAACGCATCTTCCGGCATGCATGGTCAATTGTGTTCTGCCGGATCACCTCACCGAACACTGCCTTTGTTGCCTGCTCGGGAAATACGATGCATCAGTTTTTTTATGGCATTAATATTGCATGCATTGTTCCATACTGACTTTGCTGGAGGGCTGCAAATGTATAAGGGTATGTATGTAGCGGCTACGGGCGCCGTCATGAGAAGCAACGAACTGGACAGTGTTGCCAATAATTTGGCGAATGTGAGCACGTCCGGATACAAGAGGACGACATTTTCCTCCCGCACCTACCCGATTCTCGAGGGGCTTGCTCAGCAGCCTCAAACCATCTATCCTGACGCCCGGGCGATGACCTTTTTCGGAAAAGCCTCCATTGACCATTCGGCCGGTGTCATGCAGACAACAGGGAATGCGTTTGATTTTGCGATCAGCGGGAGCGGATTTTTTACGGTGGAAAAAAACGGACAGTTGTTTTACACGCGCAACGGTTCGTTTGCGCTCGATCGCGACGGCACGCTGGTGACTCCGGACGGCTACCGGGTCCTTGACCGGGGCAATCAGCCGATCACCATCGACACGACCGAGGGCAAGCTCAGTGTTTCGTATGACGGCAATATGTATCTGATCAATCAGGATACGAATACCAATACCCTTGTCGGTGAGCTGAAAGTGAGCAACTTGCGAAACATACAAAATGCCGGTGGATCGCTGTATACCGGCACGGAAGAAGAGGCGACCGATTTTGAGGTCATCCAGGGAAGCATCGAACGTTCCAATGTCAATCCGGTCAGGGAACTGGTCGGCATGATCGAGGCGTCCCGGCAGTACGAACTTGCACAGAAGGTAATCCAGAACTTCAGTGATCTCGCGCAGCGTTCAGTCACCGATATCGCGAGCATGAAGGCATAGGAGGAAGAGTATGCTGAGATCGCTTTTTTCAGCTGCATCGGGCATGCAGGCACAGTCAATCAACGTTGATGTGATATCCAATAACCTGGCAAACGTCAATACCACCGGCTACAAGAAGAGCCGTGCTGATTTCCAGGACTTGCTGTATCAGTCACTGCGCGTTCCGGGCGCGCCCTCGTCGGAGGGAAACCAGATTCCGACCGGCATTCAGGTGGGTCTCGGCGTCCGCCCGGCAGCTGTTACGAAGATATTCACCCAGGGCGATTTTATTTCGACGGGGAATCCGCTCGATATCGTTATCGAGGGAGAAGGGTTTTTTCAGGTGACCCGTCCCGATGGCACCATCGCCTACACGCGGGCGGGTGCGTTCAAGATCGACAAGGACGGCCGTATCGTCAACTCCGATGGGTACCCGATGGAGCCCGCCATTTCCATTCCGTCCGACACGATCAGCATCTCGATCAGCACCGATGGAAAGGTAACGGTACTGCAGGGTTCCAATCCCATCCCAACGCAGGTGGGAACCATTGAAATCGCCCGCTTCATCAATCCGGCGGGACTCCTTGCCATCGGGAAAAACCTTCTGATTCCTACCGATGCATCGGGCGATCCGCAGACCGGCATCCCTGGACTCGAAGGCCGGGGGACATTGCTTCAGGGGTTTCTCGAAAGCTCCAACGTGAATGTGGTCGAGGAGCTTGCGAACCTGATTGTTGCCCAGCGTGCATTTGATCTGAACTCCAAGGCGGTTACGACATCGGACGAGATGCTCCAGACGACGATCGCCCTCAAACGGTAGGCAGGTATGGGTACGCGGATATTCATGACCCTGATCGGCGTGCTGATCATTTCAGCAGCGCTTGCCTGTACGATGTATGATATTGCCGATGCAGCTCCTCCCTTTGCTGACGCGATCCGCGATAGGCTTTCGCTCGAACTCAAAAAGAGCGTGCCGGGAGATGTTGAGCTCCTGGAGGTCCATTTCCAGAATGTGATGGAGCTTCCGCCTTCGCTGGAAGGGTCCGTGGTCACCGATGCAGTCCAGAGCGGGTACAGCGGCAGGAACCGGATTACCTATCTGGTCACGCTCAGGAACCCCGCGGGGCGCTCGTTTTCCCTGCTTGCCGAGGTTACCTATGATGTCCTGGTCGATATCTTTGTGACCTCCAGATCGCTCCTGAAGGGTGACCAGATCAATCCTGACGACTATTATCGGGTGCGGCAGCGTTCCTCCCGCCTTGCGCCGGGGACGATTGTTTCCCCGGAGGAACTGAACGGAAAGGTCATAAAGATATCTCTGGCAGAGGGGCTCGTGCTGAGGCGTGATCACCTTCTCGGAGCCGGACAGGTGAAGCGCGGACAGAAAGTCCGTGTGGAGATCGAAAGCGGAGCGATTGTCGTGTCCGCCCAGGGGGTGCTCCGGCATGGCGGCAGTGTAGGAAGTTCTGTTCGTGTCTATTGCGAAACATCAAAACGGGAGCTGCAGGGTATCCTGATAGCGCCTGATACGGTGAGGGTAAAATCGTGAAAAAGTTCATTCTGGTTTTCACTTGCATGGCTGCAGTAGTGCCCAGTCTCTTCGGATGTAACGGATTACGTGAGGCGCGCGAAATTCGCGATGCTCCCATGCCGGCACGGCATATCGAGACCAAAGAGCGTGATGCGAAGACCACCGAAGGCTCTCTCTGGAAGGACACCGCCTCATTTTATGAAGACCGCAAGGCCCGCCGGATAAACGACCTGGTGACCATTCTCATTACCGAAACCACGACGGCGACGAAAAAGGCCTCGACGAATACGGGTGCGAATTCGACGGCTACCTATCCCGAGCCGAATGTATTCAATATCGACAAAAAGGATTTCGGCATCCAGAACCTGCCGCTGCTCGGCGCTGCCCTGTACAACAAAGGGACGAAGTTCGTGCCGAGCGCTTCCGGCAGCAGCACTTCGTCCTATAAGGGGAGCGGCGACACTGCACGTCAGGGGACCTTGACCGCAACCATAACCGCCAAGGTCGTTGAAGTCCTGCCGAACGATAATCTCGTGCTTGAATCGAGAAAAGAGATTCTGGTCAACAATGAAAAGGATATCATCGTTCTTCGCGGCATTGTCAGGCCCGATGACATCTCGACGAACAATACGGTGAATTCCCAATATGTGGCTGACGCCCAGATCTATATGGTCGGCGACGGCGCGATCAACGACAAGCAGTCGCAGGGGTGGCTGGTACGCTTCCTCGACAGTGTGTGGCCATTCTGACACTGAGGGGAAAGGGAGGATGACGGCATGACAACAAACAGTGCATTCCGGGCGAAGACGATCTTCTTTTGGTGTCTGGCAGCAGCCCTGCTCCAGCTGATACTGCTTTCAGAGGTTTCTGCCGAGCGCATCAAGGACATCGGCACCTTTGCCGGCATCCGCGAAAACGAACTGGTCGGTTACGGCATAGTCGTGGGGCTGAACGGGACCGGCGACAAGGATGGAACCTATATTTATCAGCCATTTGCAAACATGCTCCGAAAGATGGGCATTAATGTTTCGCAGGCTGATCTCAAATCAAAAACCAAGAATATCGCAGCAGTCATGGTTACGGCAAAACTGGTCACCAACACCAAGCCTGGCTCGAAGATCGATGTTGTGGTCTCTTCGATCGGCGATGCGAAGAGTCTGCAGGGGGGAACACTGCTCATGACGCAACTTCGCGGACCGGACAATAATGTCTATGCCTTGGCGCAAGGCCCCATCTCGATCGGCGGATTCGTTGCCGGAGGCGGCGGCAACACGACAATCAAGAACCACCCGAATGTGGGCACGGTCCCGAACGGAGCCCTTGTTGAGCGTGATGTCCCGGTTCAGCTGAACAACAAGGAGCAACTCACCTTTTTGCTTGCAGCTCAGGATATGACGACCGCACGCCGGGTTGCGGAAAAGATCAACGAACAGCTTGGCAAGTCAGTTGCGAAGGCCGATGGACCCTCTTCCGTGAGCATCATGGTGCCTGCCTCCTATCGTGAGCGGGCTGTCGATCTCATGGCGGTTATCGAGCAAATGCAGGTCGATGTGGATGGGATTGCGCGGGTCGTGGTCAATGAGCGTACCGGAACGGTCGTAATCGGAGAAAACGTCATTATCAACCCGATCGCGCTTGCCCACGGTGGCCTGACGATCGAGATCAAGACCGATATCCAGGTGTCTCAGCCGGCCCCGCTGGCCCCCCGTGGGGCCGCCACGGTGGTCGCTCCCCAGACGGAAGTGAAGGCCGAGGAGAAAAAGGCCTATCTGACCGAGGTGAAGGGACCGACAATCGGGGAACTGGTCAAGGCATTGAATACGCTCGGCGTTACGCCGAAGGATATGGTGGCGATCATGCAGGCGATCAAGGCGGCCGGGAGCCTGAAGGCCGACCTCGTACTGATGTAATGAAAACGCCGTCTTCCATAGGAGTACCGGCGAATGCTGCGAACAGTCCGCCGGTGGCCCAGCGCGATGTCGTCAAAATGGCAAAACAGATCGAGACGGTCTTTCTGACCGAATTTCTGAAGGCAATGTTTGAGCAGACATCGTTTGCAAAAAACCGAACAGTTTCAACATTTTTGCCGGTTGTCACCGGGCAGATTGCCGATTCGCTCGCCGACCCCGGGCTCGGATTCAGCGATCTCCTCCTGAAAAACTATCCGGTGCGGCAAGAATTGCCTGCCACCCCGGTTCAGGAACCGGCAAAACCGGTAAAAAAAGGACCAGTCATGCATCCTGCCGGCAGAATTTCATCAGGTTTTGGTCCCCGGCTCGATCCGTTTACGGGGCGTATCAGACAGCACAACGGGATCGATATTGCCGTGCCCGAGAATACCCCGGTGCGACCTGCAGCCGGTGGAAAGGTTGTTTTTAGCGGTTTTTCAGAGGGATACGGGAACTGCGTCATTCTGGATCACGGCGGCGGCATTACCTCCCTGTACGGGCACAATGCCAAAAATCTGGTCAAAGTCGGTGATGCCGTCGAAGCTGGCACCGCGCTTGCATTATCAGGATCAACAGGGCGGGCGACAGGACCGCATATACATTTCGAGGTAAGAAAGGATGGTTCCCCGTTGGATCCGGCTCTTTTGGCCACCCATATCGGTTAAGGTTTCCGCACTTCCTCCGATATAGTAGTATACGCCTTATTACTTATATGGAGGTGGAACATGGAAGTCGGCAAAACCCGGGGAGTGAAGGGGCCTGAATTCGGCAGAACGGAAGCCGTTGCCGGACAGGCACGCAAGAGCGGAAAGGCAATTCCCGACAGCGGAGATGCGGTTACCCTTTCCGGAGGCGCGCAGGATATTGCACGGCTGGCAGCAGCGGCGAACATCCTGCCTGATGTCAGAAGTGAAAAAGTAGCGGCACTGCAGGATGCCATCGGATCCGGGACGTATCAGGTTCAGGGGGCGCAGGTGGCGGAAAAGCTGCTCAGGGAGGTTATCGTTGACACCACAGTATGATGAACTGATTGCGGTTCTGGAGAAGGAATTTGAGCTCTGCACACAAATGGTGGCTCTGCTGCAGAAGGAAAAGGATGTCATTGTCAGTCTTGATCCGGAATCTCTGGAGCAGTTGCTGCGTGAAAAGGAAATGGTCATCTCGGGCATTCGGTTCTGCGACGAGAGCCGTGAGCGCATCCTTGCTTCACTCGGTTTTGCTGACAGAACCCTTTCAGAAGTCGCACAGGTTGCAGAAGACGACTACCGCGAGCAGTTGACCGGCCTGGCTTCAAAGTTCAGGGCGATCGTGAGCAGCATCTCCGAACTGAACCGTTTCAACAGCATGCTGATCGACAAGTCTCTTCAGTATGTGAAGACGTCATTCAATTTTCTGGACTCCCTTGGGATTCAGCCGCAGCGGAAAGTTTCCGTGGAGGCATAATGTCAATCCTCAGTCTTTTTGATATCGGAAGAACCACGCTCCTGACGACCCGGCGTGCGCTGGATGCAACCGCGCATAATGTCGCCAATTCGGCGACTCCCGGCTATACCCGTCAGGATGTTACGCTTTCGAGCATTCCCGGCAGTGATTATTCCAATATCGGCTCCATCGGCCGCGGGGTGACCGTCGGCTCGGTGCAGCGCATGTATGATTCATTCACCAGTCTTCAGCTGATTACCGAGAAATCGAATCTTGCCTACTGGAACGCCTATCAGTCCGGCAGTGTCAAGATGGAGAATATATTCAATGAGGCATCCGATACCGGAGTGTATCCGGCGATTGCCGACTTCTTCAATGCGTGGCAGGAAGTCTCCCAGAATCCTGAGGGCTATGCCCAGCGCACTCTTCTGCTCAGCAAGGCGGACTATCTGGCCGACCGCCTGAATCGGGCTTCGATTGCATTGTACGATTTGCGGGCCGAAGTGTACGCCAATGTTCAGACATCCGTGCGGCAAGCGAACGAATACATATCCCGCATTGCGAATCTCAATGAAAAGATCGCGTCCAACCCTGGCGCCCTTGATCTCAAGGACCAGCGCGATCAGCTGCTTGAGCAGCTGAATGAAATCGTAAAGGTGTCCACATTTACGGACAATCAGGGCCGGTATAACATTCTGGTCGGCGGAACACCGCTCGTTGACGGGGGGAATCACTACAATCTGTCCGTGTCGCTCCAGAACGATGCAATGCGCTTTGCCATTGAGCTTCCGAGCGGACCGCATGATGTGACTTCGCTGATACAGTCGGGCGAGCTGAAGGCGAGTCTTGATCTGAGAGAGCGCGATGTTGTGTCAATCCAGAACAAGCTGAACATGTTTGCCATCGATCTCGCTGCCCAGGTGAACTATTATCACCGCATCGGATACGGACTTGACGGATCGACGAACAACACGTTTTTCAACAATACCATAAACAACATTGACCCGTTTGCAGACGGCCGGGTGTCAGTGAGCATCGATACGGTCAATGCCGGGACCTTTGATCAGTACCGGATTACCTACAATGTCGGCGGGCCGGGGCAGCAGGAAGGCGTGTCAGGGCTTTTCTGGCGGATTGAGCAGTCCTCAGACGATGGCGCCACATGGAACGATATCAGTGCTACGGCGGTGGTGACCGCCGAAGCGGGAGTCGCCGATCCGACCTACCGGAATATTACTTTTAATGGAATGACGATGCGGGTCGATGCCAACCAGACCACCCTGATCGCGAATGTTCCGAAAGATACCTATGTTTATCAGCTGAATGCGAATGCGGCCCGGGAGATTTCCCTCGCATTCAGCGATCCGCAGAAGATCGCTGCTGCGGGCGGCGATTATGTCGTTGTCTCATCCGGCAACAACGTGATCCGGCTGAGTGAAAACGGCGGAACCTCCTTTATCAGTGCGAGTATCCAGACCGGCACCTATACCCGGCAGCAGCTTGCCGCAGCACTCCAGACTGCGCTGGAGAATGCCGACCCGGCGAGCACACAGGGATATACGGTTACCTATAACCCGGCTACCCAGCGATATACGATCGGCAAGACAGCGGCGGGGTCCACGACGGTTTTCGACTGGACCAGTATTATTACCACGGCGAGCGGTCTCTTCGGATTCAACGCGCTCACGAACGTCACGTCCCTCACGCCGGCCACGAGCGCTCAGCCCGTTTATCCCCTCATTCCCGGCGACAACGCCAATGCAGCCATTCTGGGCGGACTGTTCAATCAGGCCATAGTCGGCGGCGCAAAGCCGGCGGACTATTATCAGTCAATCGTGTCGGATATCGGTGTGCAGACATCCTCCGCAAAGACCAGCAGCAAGTTTCAGGAAACGTTGGTGCAGCAGCTGGAAGTGCGGCGCCAGGAGATCTCGGGCGTGAATATGGATGAAGAGGCGGCGAACATGATCAAGTATCAGAAGTCGTATCAGGCTGCGGCCAAAATGATTTCGGTTGCCGATGAGATGCTGACGACCTTGCTGAACATGACGGGGAGATAGCCATGAGAGTCACGAACAAGATGTTTTATGACCGTTTCCTGGTCGATATGCAGAGCAATCTCGATGCCCTGTATAAAGCGAACGAGCAGCTGTCGAGCGGCAAACGGGTAAACCGTCCATCCGATGACCCGGCGGCCATGACGCGCATTGTCGGCTACAAGGCAACGCTTATGACGCTCAGCGAGTATACCCGTTCGATCGATACCGCAAAAAGTTATCTGAACTCGATCGATTCGAGCTTCGTCAACCTCGGCGACATGCTTACGCGTGCGCATGAACTGGCTATCAATGGAGCATCAGGGACGGTCGATTCCGCTTCCAAAAAAATGATTGCCAAGGAAGTGGCAGGATTGGTCGAAAGCGTTCGTGGTATCGCGAATACCAAGGTGGGTGACCGGTACCTGTTTTCCGGGTATACCTCCAACCAGATTCCGATCGATCAGAATACCGGTGAATTTGTCGGCGATTCGAATGTTTTTGAACTTGATATCAGCCATCATGTGAAAGTTGCTGTCAACATTCCGGGCGGGTCGATCTTCAGCTTCAGGAGGATCAACGCAACCGATCCCCAGATTGCGATTCTGCCGCCGTATAACTTCAATTTTGATGCGACTGTCTCTCCGGTGACCGGCGAAACTGAAACCCCGGCCGATGCAGACCCGGTTTCAGCCCTGCATCTGTCGGCAGCAGTGGCGGATCCCACCGCGGCGTTTGTCGGTGCGGGGGGTACTCTCACCATTGCCGTCGGCGCAAACGATACCCCGGTAACGTTCAATGTTCCTGCCGGAACAACGCTCAATGGTTTGCGCGACCTGATCAACGATACCGCCACCGGAGCGGGAAACAAGGTCAAGGCGAACATCGTGAGCTTCGGCCCAAACGATTACCGGCTGGTCATTTCGTCGAAGCCGGTCGGGAAATCGGACCAGATCAGCATTTCCGTTGCCGGAGGCGATGCGAACCTCCAGCGTCTGCAGTACGATACGAACGGCAAGAACATGACGCTGGGAACGGATATCACGAACTATAACTACATTACGGATACCACCAACCCGAATTTTTACAGCTTCAACAACAATTATCTGAACGGCAGTAATATCCTGCGGGCGCTGCACTTCCTGAAAACCGCGCTCGAAAATGCCGACACCGGGCGGATACAGAAGGCAATCGGGTATATTAACAGTGTATCGAGCAAGGTTGATCAGCTGCATGCGGAGGTCGGTGCGCGGCTCAACAAGCTTGATGCCGAGAGTACCTATATCGACGACCGGGATACCAATGTCAGGACCGATCTCAGTCATGATCAGGATGCGGACCTGGCGACGGTGGTGACCGAGATGCAGCAGCGACAGACGGCTTTGCAGAGCCTCAGGACGGTTTCGTCGGGAATATTCCAGGCGAGCCTGTTCGACTTCTTGAAATAGTGGAGCGTATATGCTTGTCCTGACCAGGAAGGCCGATCAGACGATTGCGATCGGCGATGAGATCAAAATCAGGATACTGGAGATCGGCAACGGCTATGTCAAGCTGGGCATCGACGCGCCCCGTGACATGCCGATCCATCGCGCGGAGCTCTACGAGAAGCTCAAGCAGCTGAATGTCGAGGCGGCAAAACTGGATATGGAACGATTGAAGGATTTTCTCGAAATCCGGTAGGAGTACAGGAACGCTATCATGAAATTTCAGACAACCCGTTTCGGCGAACTTGATGTCGATGAATCGCGTGCCATCCGCTTCCCGCTGGGAATCCCCGGATTTCCGAAGGCGCAGCGTTTTGTGCTGCTCGAGTACCGGGACCATATCAAGTGGCTCCAGTCGCTCGATAATGCGGATCTCGCCTTCATTGTGACCGATCCGTTCGCCTTCTTTCCCGATTATTCGTTTGTCGTTGATGACGAGACGGAGCGGTTTCTCGAAGTGTCCGATCCGGCGAGCGTGGTCGTGCTCGTCATTCTGACTGTCGGGCAGAACGAGGTGACGGCGAACCTCAAGGCTCCGATTGTCATCAATTCCTCAGCATTTGTCGGCGTGCAGGTTCTGGTCGATGACGACCGGTATGCCTTCAAGACCGCTTTTCCCAAACCCAAGGAATAATACCCCGTCTGTTTCCGGTTTTTTTGAAAAAAGCGATTCGTCGTGGTATCGTAATATTTGTGTTTTTTGAACAAGGAGGCTTTTGTCTGCATGAATCGTATTCCCCTTACCCCGGACGGTTTCCAGAAGCTCAAGGATGAGCTCGACCGGCTTACCCGCGTTGAACGTCCCAAGAATATCAAGGATATTGAAGAAGCGCGCGCGCATGGCGATCTGTCGGAGAACGCCGAGTATCACGCGGCAAAAGAACGCCAGTCGTTTATCGAGGGCAGGATCCAGGAAATCCAGGCGAAGCTCGCCGTTGCCGATGTCATCGATCCCGCCAGCATCAATCAGTCCCGGATTGCTTTCGGAGCAACGGTCAAGGTTCTTGATGTCGAGGCTGATGAAGAGTATGTGTTCACGCTTGTCGGGGTGGAAGAGGCCGATATCAAGAGCGGCAAAATTTCGATTACCTCTCCTGTGGGCAGGGCGCTCATCGGCAAGGAGGTCGGCGACACTGCCGTCGTAAAAGCCCCGGCCCGTACGATCGAATACGAGATTCTCGAGATTAACTTTGTCTAGGCATTTCGCGGCATCCGTAGTTGAACATCATGACGTCAATGCCGGATTCCGGCTCCTGACGCTGAGTCCCGATACGCCTGCGCTCCCGCCCGAACCGGGCCAGTTCTATATGCTTCAGGCAAATACCACGTTCGATCCCCTGCTGAAACGTCCATTCAGTTTTTTCAGCGCTGCCGACAATACGATCTCGTTTCTCTACCGCATTCGCGGCAAGGGAACCCGGGCGCTGGCTGCTCTCGATACCGGTGCAAAACTGTCGGTGATCGGCCCGCTCGGCAATGCCTATCCGCTTCCCGAAGGCGATTATATCGCTGTTGCGGGCGGCATCGGCATCGCCTCCCTGTATTCGCTCCTGGGCGCCGTGCCCGGCAGGGCGCTCCTTTTCTGGGGCGCGCGGAACCGCAATGAACTCCTGATGCCTGAGCGCATCGAACCGCTGGTTAAAACGGTCGTGATGACGACCGATGACGGGTCGGTCGGCGAGCAGGCACTCGTTTCGGTCCCCGTAAAGAGGTTTCTTGCCGACCATGCCCATCTGCCGGTCTATGCGTGCGGCTCAACCCCCATGATGAAGGCCGTGGCCGATGTCTGTGCTGAAGCCGGAGCCCGATGCTTTGTATCGCTCGAAACCTATATGGCGTGCGGCGTGGGTGCCTGTCTCGGCTGTGTCGTCAAGATCAGGACCCAGGAGCACCCGCAAGGTACCTTCCGGAGTGTCTGCAAGGATGGACCGGTCTTTGACGCATCGGCGGTCATTTGGGAAGGAGCTGGGGAATGAGCAAGCACTCCCTGACGGTGAATATTGCCGGACTCGAACTGAAAAATCCCGTTATGACCGCCTCGGGCACCTTTGGATATGGCGAGGAATATGCTGATTTTCTCGATCTGAACCGCCTCGGGGCCGTGGTTGTCAAGGGACTCTCACGCCAGCCGAAGGAGGGCAATCCGGTTCCCCGCATTGTCGAGACCCCGGCGGGCATGCTCAATGCTATCGGCTTGCAGAATATCGGGGTCAAGCGGTTTATTGCGGAAAAGATGCCTTTTCTGCGCGGCTTTGATACCAGGGTGATCTGCAATTTCTTTGGTGATTCCGTCGGTGAATATGTCGAAGTCGCCGGAATGCTCAGTGCGACGGACGGTGTTCATGCGCTTGAAATGAATGTGTCCTGCCCGAACAAGCAGGCCGGATGGTGCGTATTCGGGACCGATCCGAAGGTCCTCGGGGAAGTCGTGTCTTCGGTGCGGAAGGTCTGTACGGTTCCGCTGATTGTCAAACTGTCCCCGAATGTTACCAGCATCAGCCAGATGGCGCGGGTTGCCGAAGATGCCGGAGCTGACGCCGTATCGCTGATCAATACCATTACCGGCATGGCCGTCGACATCAAAACCCGCCGTCCGGTGCTTGCCAACCGTATCGGCGGACTTTCCGGTCCTGCGATCAAACCGGTGGCAGTGCGGATGGTGTGGGAAGTCTTTAACGCCGTAAAGATTCCGATCATCGGCATGGGAGGTATTTTCACGGCTGAAGATGCCCTTGAGTTTCTTATCGCCGGAGCGCGCGGCGTTGCCGTGGGCACTGCCAACTTTGTGAACCCGTCGGCGACCGTTGACATCATCGATGGGCTCCATCGGTTTCTTGATGCTGAAAATATCAATGACATCAACGATTTGATCGGGAGCCTTCATCGTTCCTAGCCGGGAGCTGCGGTTTTTTGCTGTTTTGTGAAGCTGCAAAGACTTTTCATTTCCCTTTCCTGCCGAATTCGTTCGCCGAAATCCTGTGGTATAATACATAGCATTTATCGTACATGAGCGAGTAATAATCTACAGGATTCAGGTGCCAGGTGCTTTCAGCGATTCGTCTACTGGGTGATTGGTTTCTCCGACTGCAGCGCCGGCTGGGGCATATGTTCCTGTTTCTGCTTGAGTCCCTGTATCTGATGGTTTCCCCTCCCTTCAAATTCAGGATTTTCATCCAGCGCATCCGGTTCTTCGGCACCCGCTCCATGATCGTCGTACTCCTTACCGGTGCATTCACCGGCATGGTGCTTGCACTGCAGCTCTATTACACGCTTCGCAAATTCGGCTCCGAGGCATTGCTCGGTCCGGCGATTGCTCTGAGCCTCATTCGGGAACTGGGGCCGGTGCTCGCTGCCCTGATGGTGACCGGACGCGCCGGATCGGCGCTGACCGCGGAAATCGGCATCATGCGGATATCGGAGCAGATCGATGCCCTGTATTCGATGGCACTGAATCCGCTCCGCTATCTCGTTGTCCCGAATCTGCTTGCCGCAGTTCTTGTTTTTCCGTTGCTGGCCGCCATGTTTGACGTAATCGGCATCTACGGCGGCTATCTTGTTTCGGTCAAAATGCTCGGTCTGAGCGAAGGGACCTATTTCTCGCAGATGGACCGGCTCGTCAACTGGGTCGATGTCCGTATCGGCATCTACAAATCGCTCAGCTTCGGACTCATCGTCTCCTGGATATGCTGCTACAAGGGATATCATGCCGAGCAGACCGGGTTTGGTGCCGAAGGCGTCAGCCGGGCGACGACCGATGCCGTTGTCACCTCATCGGTCCTGATCCTGATCTGGGACTATTTCCTCGGATCGGTGCTCCTGTAACCATGATCGAACTCATCGATATCACCAAGTCATTCGGTCCGCAACCGGTCCTGACGGGCGTCAACCTTACCATCCGCGACGGCGAGCTGATGGCGATCATCGGCCGAAGCGGCGGTGGCAAAAGCGTTCTGCTCAAGACCATCATCGGTCTCCTGAAGCCGGATTCCGGGAGCGTCCTGATCGACGGCGTGGATATTGTCTCGGTAAAAGGCAGGGAGCGCGATGCCATTCGCGAGAAGCTCGGCGTGCTGTTTCAGGGGGGGGCGCTGTTTGACTCCCTGACGGCTTTTGAAAACGTTGCCTTTCCGCTGGAGGAGAAGACGAAGCTTCCGGCGGCCGATATTCATGCTAGGGTCATGCTCGCCCTGGAAGATGTCGGCCTGACGAATGTCGAGCGGAAGTATCCCTCCGAGATGAGCGGCGGCATGAGAAAGCGTGTGGCGCTTGCACGGGCATTGGTGACGAACCCCTCGGTGATCTTTTTTGATGAACCGACCACCGGGCTTGATCCCATCCTGCTGCATGCCACCCACAAACTGATCAGCGACACCCACAAGGGGCATGGCTTTACCGGCATCATTATCAGCCATGAGATCCCGGAGATTTTCGATATCGTCGACCGCATTGCATTTCTCCATGAGGGGAAGATCCGGGCGGTCGGCACCCCGGAAGAGATTCTTTCCACATCCGACCCGGTGGTATGGAGTTTCCTGAGCGGGCACGTTGAAACGGATGAGGATGTTCTCTGTGAAAAGGATACACGGAAACGAATGGAGCAGTTTCAGAGGAGGCGTTTATGAAGCGGTTTGATCTTGAGCTTGCGGTCGGTTTTTTCCTGGTGATCGGTATCCTCGCGATGGGGTATATCTCGATCAAGCTTGGCAAGCTGGAGGTGATCGGGCAGGAGGGCTACACGGTCTATGCCACGTTTGCCAAGGCCGGCGGGGTCAAGGCGGGTGCCGGAGTCGAGATCGCGGGGGTCGAGGTCGGCAAGGTAAAGAGCATCCGGCTCGATGACAGTTACCAGGCATTGGTCGAGCTCGTGATCAACCAGAATGTGAAGCTTCAGGAAGACGCCATCGCTTCCGTCCGGACCAAAGGGTTGATCGGCGAAAAATATATTCAGATCAGTCCGGGGGGATCCGACAAAATCATCGCGGCAGGTGGTAAAATCAGGGAAACGGAGTCTGCGATCGATATTGAGGAAGTGATTTCCAAATACGCGTTCGGTACGGTGCAATAGGAGGAACACATGCACGCACACAAAGGTATGAAGTCCGTATGGTTGGTGGCAGTTGTTGCACTCGGGTTTGCCCTTGGTCTCTGTGGCACTGGCTGGGCTGAGACCCCCAAGGCACACGTGTATACGCTTGATGCCTGCATCCAGAAGGCGCTTGAGTTCAGTCCCGAGGTGGCGGAGGCGAAGCAGGATGTGGCGGTATATGCGGCAAAGAAGGATCAGGCCGATGGCGCCGCATATCCTGAAATCTCGATGCTTGCGCTGACCGGTCCGTCTCCCGAAGCCCGGAAGACGGACATCAGCCCGTTCATCAAAACCGATGTCTCGACCAAGATCAACGGCATTTTCGGTATTGCTGATATCACGCTCATCCAGCCGATTTACACATTCGGGAAAATTTCGTCGTACAAACTTGCGGCTGAGAGCGGCAAGAAGGCGGCCGAAGCCGGAGCGGTCAAAAAAGCCTCCGACATTATCCTCCGGACCAAGGAGCTTTATTTTGGGCTGGTTCTGGCTAAGGACCTCAAGAAACTTGCGCTCGAGATCAAGGATGAACTCGAAAAATCAGCCCGCCGTGCCCAGCGGCAGGTCGATACCGGCTCGCCGTATGCGGACGAAGTGCAGCTCTTCAAGTTCCAGACGTACCTGAGCGAAGTCAACCGCAACCTCAATGAGATCGAAAAGAACATGGCGTTTGCGAGCGATGCACTGGCAACGAGCATGGGACTGCCGAGAGGCACCGTGATCGATCCTGCCGATACGACCATCGCTCTGGAGGAACGCAAGCCCGGCACGGTTGCCGAACTCATGACCTATGCATCGCTGTACCGCGCGGAGATCACGCAGCTGAACGAAGGATTGAAGGCGCGTCAGGCATTGGTCGACGCCGAAAAGAGCAGCCAGTATCCCATGATCTTTGCAGGATTGCAGGGTGTCGTTTCGGGCGCGACCAATCGCGACCGTATCCGGAATCCCTATATCAACGATTATTTTTTCTCGTCCAACTATGCAGCCCTGTTTCTTGGCCTGAAGTGGGGATTTGATTTCGGCATCACCAAGGGACGTATCAAGGAGGCCGAGGCGGAATACAACAAACTGGTCGAGAAAAAGCGTTTTGCCGACGAGGCGATCCCGCTGCAGGTGCGCAAGGCATATCTCGACTACTCGGAAGCGACCAAGTCGATTGCCGATACCGATCGGGCAGTGGTTGATGCACGGAAATGGCTCGTTTCGACCGTCGCAAACTACGATGTCGGCATCGGCGATGCCAAGGACATCGGCGATGCTGCACAGGCATACGCCATGACCAAAATGAACAACCTCAAGTCCCGATACAATCAACGCATGTCGTATGCGAATATTCTGTATGCAACTGGTCTCGACCAGCAGGGCAGGTAAAAAGGAGTGACTATGTTCCGTCGCAGTTTTCGTAATATGGGGATTCTGTTCTGCCTGACGGCATCGCTCATTCTGGCGCCGTTCTGCGCGGCCGGGAGCGCGGCGGCCGGTGTGGTGACCGCTCAGGTCAAGGAGACCGTCGACAAGGTGATCTCCCTGTCGCAGGACAAGAATCTGAAAAAACCGGGCAAGGCTGCCGAGCGGCGTGCTGCCATCAGAAAAGTGATTTCCCAGCGCTTCGATTTCGAGGAGATGGCGCGGCGTTCCCTTGCGGTGGCGTGGCAGCAGCGAACCCCACAGGAGCGGAAAGAGTTCGTCGGACTCTATACCGATCTGCTGGAGCGCTCCTACATGAAGAGAATCGAGGGATACAGCAACGAAAAGATTGTGTATCTCGACGAGAAAATAGACGGCACCTATGCGGTGGTCAGGACAAAGATCATCACGGACCGAAACGTCGAAATACCGATCGACTATCGTCTGCTCGACAGAAACGGGAAATGGCTTGTCTACGACGTAGTCATCGAAGGGGTGAGCCTGGTCAACAACTACCGCACCCAGTTCAGCAAGATCATCCGGACCAGTTCGTATCAGGAGCTGGTCAAAAAGATGAAGAACAAGCAGTCCGAAGAACTGTTCGACGAAAAAGGGCGCTGAAGCCATTTGGGTACGATCGAAAGGCCTTTTCGCTGAGCAGCGCGGAAAGGCCTTTTTTCATGTGCCGATTGACAAATGCCTGCCAATCCCTATACTAAAAGTATGCTTGTCTGGACAGATGAACTATCGGTCAGTGTTGTCGAAATTGACGATCAGCACAAGGAGCTCTTTGCGCGAATCAACCGGCTGTTTGGCGCTCTTGATGCCAGTGCTGCTGAAGTGGAGCTGCGAACGCTTTTCAGCTTTCTGGAAGAATACGTGGTCAAACACTTTGGCAACGAAGAGCGGTATATGCAGGATTATGCCATGTACGGCTATGCCGATGCCGAGCATCACCAATCGGAGCACCGCGCTTTCATCCGCGATCTGCGCGAATTCAAGATCGATCTTGAGGGTACCGACCCCGGAGCACTGTTTATTGAAGAGTTCAAACGCTGGATGCACAACTGGTGGATGATGCACATAGAGCATGTGGACAAGGGCCTCGGCAGGTTTCTCCAGTCGGCGTTTCCGCTGCTTGGCAGGAAGCAGCCGCTTTAGCTGACATCGCCATAGTATTAGCCTGCAAGTGAGTTAAATCGTAAATGCTTCTCCTTTTGTCGGAACGTGCACCGTGCAGCCGAGCTTTGACCCGACGAGATCGGCAAATTCCAGCGCCACCGCTTCTTCCGCATGCACGACAAAGACTTCCGGTTTGTTGGCAAACGTGCCGAGCCAGTCGAGCAATTCCTTCTGGTCTGCGTGCGCCGAGAAACCGCCGATGGTATAAATCTTTGCCTTGACCGCAACCTCTTCGTCGAAAAGGGTCACCTGATGTGCGCCATCGACGATCTGTCTGCCGAGCGTTCCCTCTGCCTGAAAGCCGACAAAGACCACGGAGCACTGGGGCCGCCAGAGGTTGTGCTTGAAGTGGTGGCGGATGCGCCCGCCGTCGCACATGCCGCTTCCGGCGATGATGACCGCTCCCGAGCGGATGCGATTGAGCTTCATGGAGTCTTCGACGGTTTTGGTGAAGTGCAGCTTCAGTGACGATCCGATACCATGACGCAACTCTGCGGCCGCTTCCCGGTCAAAGAGTTCCTGATGGCTCAGGTATATCTGCGTCGCCTCTTCCGCCAGCGGGCTGTCGACATATACATCCAGCGGTTTCAGCCGACCTTGGCGGACCAGCCGGTTCATCAGATACAGGATGTCCTGGGTACGGCCGACGGCAAACGCCGGGATCAGCACGTTTCCGCCGCGACGGAAGGTGCCGGTGATTGCGTCGGCGAGTTCGTCGAGGCTCTCTTTGACCGGCTTGTGCAGCCGGTTGCCGTAGGTAGCCTCCATGACGACATAGTCGGCACTCTCGGCGTGTTGCGGATCGGCTACAATCGGATTGCCGAACTTGCCGATGTCGCCCGAAAAGACGATCTTCTTTTCCGCTGCACTGTCCTGATACCGGAGTTCGAGCGAGCCGGAGCCGAGGATATGGCCGGCATCGAAATAGCGGTATCGGAGTCCCTTGACCAGCAATTCTTCCTGCAGGTACCGTTTCCGCTCGAACCGGTCGAGCGTGGTTCTGACGTCTTCCACTGTGTAAAGAGGTTCGGCTTCCTCTTCCTTTCCGGAACGCAAAAGTTTTTTGGTGAGCCATTCGGCGTCTTTTTCCTGGATGCGCGCGGTGTCCTGCAGCAGTATTTCGACAAGATCAGCCGTCGCCTCGGTTGCGGTAATTGAGCCTGCATATCCCTGTTTTACGAGGAGCGGGAGGAGCCCGGAGTGGTCGATATGGGCATGCGTCAGCAGCACGTGGTCGATCTCCGTCGGGGAGAAGGGGAAGGGCTCGCGGTTCAGATCGCTGCCATTTTTGCCTTGATGCATGCCGCAGTCAACGAGAATCTGCTGGTCGGCAAAGGAAAGCAGGGTGCTTGATCCGGTGACCGTTCGGGCAGCACCAAAAAAACGTATTTTCATGAGATCGCTCCATCGCACATGATTCGCCGCCTGCAGCGGCGCCGGCGGCTTTCGTAATCATACCCGATCGGGACTCAAAGAACAAAGTCCATGTCTGAACGCCGCCACGGCAGGTGAAATACCGCTCCAAGGCAGCAATTATGGTAAACTAACAGCTAACTCTGCAGTCCTCATCAGAAGTGCCATGCGATGCGATCATTGTGTGAGTTCCCGAGGAATCGTCAGGGCAGAAGACTTCAGGCCGGCGGCGAAGCTGTCGACGGCACCGGTAATGGAAAGGGAAGCGGTATGAAGATTTACAACACGATGACCGGCATGAAAGAAGCGTTTGTTCCGCTCCAGCCGGGCAAGGTCGGCATGTATGCCTGCGGGGTGACGGTGTACGATTACTGCCATGTCGGGCATGCGCGGTCTGCCATCGTGTTCGACGTAATCAGCCGCTATCTCCGCTACAAGGGGTTTCAGACCACCTTTGTCCGCAATTTTACCGATATCGACGACAAGATCATCCGCCGCGCGAACGAAACCGGAGCCACCTGGGATGCGGTGGCAGCACAATTCATTGAAGAATATTATCGCGATATGGATGCGCTCGGCATCGCCCGGGCGGATATCGAACCGAAGGCGACGGACCATATCGCCGAGATGATTGAGGTTATCCGCACGCTGATTGCCAAGGGGCATGCGTACGCCGTGCGCGAAGGCGACAACGAGAGCGTGTATTTTGCGGTCGATACGTTTGCGGAATATGGCAAGCTTTCCAAAAAAGACCTTGAGGATCTCCGGGCCGGCGCCCGTGTCGGTGTTGATGAGCGGAAGAAGAGTCCGATGGATTTTGCGCTCTGGAAGGCGTCGAAGGCGGGCGAACCGTGGTGGGAAAGCCCGTGGGGCAAAGGGCGTCCCGGCTGGCACATCGAATGCACGGCCATGTCGATGCGTCATCTTGGCGAGACGATCGATATTCATGGCGGCGGGGCCGATCTCATCTTTCCGCATCACGAAAACGAGATCGCACAGTCTGAGGCATTCAGCGGCAAGCCGTTTGCCAGATACTGGGTGCATAACGGGTTCATCACCATCGACAAGGAGAAGATGTCGAAGTCGCTCGGCAACTTTTTTACGATCAGGGAAATCCTCAAGAGCTATGATGCGGAAGTGATCAGGCTCTTTGTGCTTTCGAGCCACTACCGGAGCCCGATCGAATTTTCGCAGGATCAGCTGCGCGATGCCGAGGCGTCGCTCGACCGTTACTACAGCACCATTGCTCGCATCGAGGAGTTTATCGCAGTAAGCGCCGGAGCCGCGCCGAAGATGCAGCCTGCTGCAGCGGCAGCGTTGAAGAACGTCATGGAGCGTTTCCAGCCGCAGTTTGTTGAAGCGATGGACGATGACTTCAATACCGCGATCGCAGTGGGTCACCTCTTCGAGATGATCCGCGAGTTGAACCGGTTTCTCGATACCAAACCATCGGGGGCGGAGGCGGCGGGTCTGCTTGCCGATGCGCGCGAGATGCTCCGCTCGGTCGGCGCAGTGCTCAATCTTTTCGGCCGCACGCCGCACCAGTGGAATGTGGACCTGCTCAGGGCAAAGCAGATTGCCCTGACCGAGGAGGTTATCCTGCGCAAGATTCAGGAGCGCCGGGTTGCCCGTGAAAACAGGGACTGGGCAGCAGCCGATGCGCTCAGGCAGGAGTTGGACGCCGCAGGCATTCTGCTCGAAGACAAAAAGGATGGTACCGGGTGGCGCGTCAAGATCGTATGAGAAAAGGGACTCCGGGCAAAAGAGGTCCTGACGGTTCACGCACATCGCGTTTCGGCCAGAGGCCGGCTCCGGACCGCCAGAAAAGGCGGGAGCCGAAAGAACGCCCCGAGCGTCCGGTCAGGCGCGAAGAAGAGCCGCTCAGCGGGCAGAGACGGCGCTCCGAAGATACCGCGGAATACATTTACGGGATCAATCCGGTCAGCGAGGCGTTGCGCTCCGGCCGGCCGCTGTTTGCGATCTATGTTCTGGACTCAGCGCACCGCAATGTGTTCGGCCTCATCCGCAAGGCGGAAAAGCAGCGTATCACCATCCGTCATGCCGGGAAGGATTTTTTCGAGGAGCGTTTCGGCAAGGGGCATCAGGGAATCGCTGCACATGTCGCGCGGAAGAAAATGCTCTCCGTGAGCGATCTTCCCGAGCTTCTCGCCCAGGCCGGCCGCAGGGCGTTTTTTCTGGTGGCAGACTGCATTGAGGACCCGCGCAATTTCGGGGCGATGCTCCGCACTGCGGAAGTTGCCGGGGTGCATGGCGTGATTTTCCAGCAGCAACGTTCCGCCGGGATATCCCCTGCGGTATCGAAGGCATCTGCCGGTGCCCTTGAGCACCTGTCGCTGATTGAGACGGTGAATATCAAGCATGCGCTGCGTGTCCTGAAAGACGCGGGAGTGAAAATCGTCGGTGCGGAGGCCGACACCGATACCGAGCCGTGGGATCTTGACCTGAGCGGGCCGGTTGCCGTGGTTATGGGCTCCGAGGGCGAAGGGCTCCGCCGGACGGTGCGTGATCTCTGTGACACGATCGTCTCACTGCCGGTGAAGGGGCATGTCTCGTCGCTGAATGTCTCGGTTGCAACCGGTATTCTGTTGTATGAAGTGCTTCGCCAGCGGGGTCGGGAAAAGAGATTATCGCATTGAAATGGTATAATTCACAGGGTTGTCTGTGAAGATCGACGGAACACCGGATGCTGCGGTGTTCTCTGTAAAAAGTGAGGGAAGAACAATGAGTGAAGAGAACAAGAGCATCGAGCAGGAATCGAAGACAGAAGAGAGTTTTGCCGAACTGCTCGAACAGAGCATGAGTGTTTCCGACCGCCTGAAGCCGGGACAGAAGGTGAAAGCCACCGTTATCGGCATCTCGGGCGATCGTGTCTATATCGCCTTGGGCGGAAAGAGCGAAGGCGCGATTGCGCTGGATGAATTCAGGGATGAAACCGGCGCTGTCTGCGTGAAGCCGGGTGATGAGGTCGAGGCGGCGTTTGTTTCGGTTCGCGATGGCGTACGGGAGCTGACCACGAAGATCCGCGGCGGTATTTCCGCGGTGAAGATGAGCACGCTGCGTGCCGCCTTTGACGGCGGTTTGCCGGTCACGGGCGATGTGAAGCGTGAAGTGAAGGGCGGCTTTGAGGTTTCGATTGAGGGAATCCGCGCATTCTGTCCCGCATCCCAGATCGATCTGCGTGGCGGCAAAGAGGGGGGACAGTATGTCGGCCAGGCGTTTCCGTTCCGCATTCTGGAGCTTTCCGAGGATGGCCGCAATATCATCCTTTCCCGCCGGGCACTGCTTGACGAGGAGCGGAAGGCGAAGCAGGCCGAACTGAAGGCGACGCTCGAAGTGGGCAAGGATGTAACCGGTAAAATCCGCTCGATCCAGAAATTCGGTGCGTTTATCGATCTCGGCGGCATCGATGGCCTGATCCCGGTCAGCGAACTGTCGTGGAACCGCGTCGACAAGCCGGACGATGTTCTCGCCGTCGGGCAGGAAGTGACCGCGCGCATCATTTCGATCGACTGGGAAAAGAATCGTCTTTCCCTCAGTCTGAAAGCGCTTCAGCCCGATCCGTGGGCGGCTGTTGCCGAAAAATATCAGGTCGGCGGCAGGGTGGAGGGGACGGTTGTCCGTCTTACGGCATTCGGCGCATTTGTCAATCTCGAGCCCGGACTCGACGGCCTTATCCATATTTCGAACTTCGGTACCGGCAAACGCATCAATCATCCGAAAGAAGTCGTCACGGTCGGTCAGGCGGTTGAAGTCTACATTATCGGCGTAGATCCGGCAGAACGGAGAATTTCGCTCTCCCTGCAGCCGCAGGTCAAACAGGCCAGGAAGGAAGAAGCGGCTCTGCCTGCGGCTGGCGAGATCCTGAACGGGACCGTCGAGAGCATCATGCCGTACGGCGTGTTTCTCAAGCTGGAGAGCGGGGTTACCGGCCTGATCCCGAATGCCGAGATGGGCACTCCGTTCGGCACTGACCACAGCCATGCCTTTCCGGTCGGCACCGCTATGCAGGTGCTGGTCCTTGATGTAGACAAGAAGCAGCGCAAGGTGCGCCTCAGCCGCAAGGCAGTGTTTGAGAAGGCCGAGCGTGAAGAACTGAAGCAGTATCAGGATTCGGTTAAGTCTGAAGATGCTTCCGGCATGGGCAGCCTCGGGGCGCTGCTGAAGGCAAAGATGGAAGAGAAGGGCATGAAGCTGTAACCGCTCCTTTCCGGCAATCGAGACAAACGGCACGTGAACAGCGTGCCGTTTTTTTTGGAGCGATGTCCGGCTATTTGTCATGACGCTGCCATTTATTCTATAGTTCAGCAGAAAACTTTTTGTGCAAGGAGATCCTCGATGGCAAATGCAAAGGCAGCAAAACAGGTTGTTTTTTTCATGCCGAACAAGGTTGGTCTGACTGCTGAGATCTGCGCAGCCCTTTCCGGAGCAAAAGTGAACGTGAGCGCCATGTGCGGGTATGAGATGGAGGACCGGGCGGTGTTCATGCTGATGGCAGACGATCTGACCAAGGCGAAAAAGCTTCTCAAGAAAATGGGTGCCGAAATGCACGATGAAGCGGTCGTTCTGGTCGAGATGCCGAACAAGGTCGGCGAGCTGGAGAAAGTCTCCAAAGCAATCGCTGCCGCAGGCGTGAACATCCACTATTTTTACGGGTCAACCGGAACCGGAAAATCCTCTGCCTGTATCTTCAAGACTGCCGACAACAAGAAGGCAATCAAGGTCATCAATAAATAGCTGGATCGATCATGCAACGGGGGGCACATTCTCGTGCCCCCGTCTTTTTTCAGGTGTTCCCAGAGATGCAGTCCTATTTTTCCGGAGTAAACGACTCGGGCTGCAGATGGGGGCAGAGTTTTTTTATGTAGTCTCCCTCGATGAAAAGAGCGGACCGTCCGGTGAGCATCAAGCCCGCATCGACCAGGGAGACGAGATTGTGAAGATTCTTCATGCAGCCGGTCACAATAACGGTCTTGATCCCCTCGGTGCCGATGAGTTCATACAGCTTTGCACGCTGCGTTTCACTTCTGCCGTACACTTCATCAATGAGCAGAATGGCATGAGAATCGATCAGTTGCTCAGGCTTGAGACTGAGGGTATCCGTTTCGGTGGCGACAATTGAGAGATCGGGCTTGAGCGGTTTTATATGGTCGAGGTATTGTTCGTATCCCCCGGGACGGCTCTGGCCGCGAAAATCGAGAGGGTTCCCGATATACAATACATTCGGCATATCCTTCATCGCCGCAAGCGAGAAAACAATCTTGCCGACGCCCTCATCTCCGGTGACGACAATGGTTTTGTATTGTGCCAGGGTGTTCCGGAACTCACTGATGATCTGTTCATCGTTGGTGCCATGCTGTTGCTGCTGGTCCGTCGTCATGCCTGACTGCCCTCCGGAGCGCTTCTGATTGGTGACGAGTCCATTATACCAGCTTTTCAGGGCAGCCGGGAACGAACGGTGAATACGGATGAAGACGCAGTTTTGCGATGTTCGGAAGACCGGATGCCGCATGGGTATCCCGGGCGCTGCACGGACTTCAGCAATGCGCTGATTGCACCGTGACCGCTCACAGTGCTTTTGGGGTATTTTTCTGCTGAATCTGACGAAGGAATGAGAAGCAAAAAAATGCTGGCGAAACCAGTGCCATCACCATTACGATTCCACTCCGCACGACGGGAACGATGCAAAAAATGAAGAAGGGCAAAGCCTCCAAAGCCTTGCCCTTCAACGTTCTCCAAATGGTAGGCACGAGCGGGATTGAACCGCTGACCCCTACCGTGTCAAGGTAGTGCTCTCCCACTGAGCTACGCGCCTTCAGGACATACATTTAACCTGAAAACCGCTTTTTTTGTCAAGCGAAAGCCCAAAAAGCTTGAATTTGAGCATCTTTGCGTGATAAGATTCACTCAAATGATGAGATATTTCGTAGCGATGATTGCAGCGGGTCTCTGTTTTTCCGTATGGAACGCGGAAGCGGATATTTACAGGTCGATCGCTCCCGACGGCAGCGTCGTGTATACCAACACGCCGTACCGGAAGACGGACCGGCTGATCATCAAGGAGCGTCGGAAGCCGACGCAGGAAGCCGCCCAGGCAAAGGAGCCGGCCAAACCGGATAAAAAGGACTCCGACATCAAGCTGTCATATGCCGTACCGCCTCACGACAAGCCGATGCCGGTACATGCCCGGAAGACGGCATACTCCGGCATTGTTGAGGAAAAAGCGAAAAAACATAATGTCGATCCCAAACTGGTGAAGTCGGTAATCCGCGCGGAATCCAACTGGAACCACCGGGCGGTCTCGCCGAAAGGTGCCATGGGACTCATGCAGCTCATGCCGCAGACGGCGAGCCTGATGGGCGTCAATAACCCATTTGATCCCGAGCAGAATATTGAAGGCGGCGTGAAATATCTGCGTCACCTCCTCAACCGGTTTGAGGGTAATCTGACGCTCGCCATTGCCGCATACAATGCCGGCCCGATGCGGGTTGAGCGGAAGGGCGGCGTGCCTTCGATTCCGGAAACCGTCACGTACGTGCAGCGGGTTATCGGAGACTATACCGGCGTGGCTCCGCTGGCGTCTCTTCCCCTGATGAACGGGCCGAAGTCAACGACCAGGATATACAAGGTGGTGCTCCGGGACGGCAGCATTGCCTATACAAATGTTGCATCTTCTCTGCCATCATTGCGCAAAACCCAATAGCCGAGACATTTCCGAGGAGAACAGATGAATCAGGACCAGAAAGAACTGATTGACGAGATACTGCAACTCAAAACGGAGCGACGTGCAATCATCCTTGCCCATAACTATCAGCGCGACGAAGTGCAGGATATCGCTGATTTTACCGGTGATTCGCTCGAACTTTCCCGCACGGCCGCCGGAATCGACTGCGCGGTGATCGTTTTTTGCGGCGTTCATTTCATGGCGGAGAGTGCGGCGATCCTGTCACCCGACAAGACCGTCCTGCTTCCCGACATGGATGCGGGCTGCCCGATGGCGGACATGATTGAAGTCTCCGACGAACGTTCCGTGTGGCGCACGTTTCCCGGATACGATCAGCAGCCGGTCTTTGCTTTTCCGCATGACTTTACGCTCAGGGACATCAAGGCACAGTATCCGGGAGCGCCGGTGGTCGCCTATGTAAATACCACTGCTGCAGTGAAGGCGGAGAGCGATATCTGCTGCACGTCCGCCAATGTGGTAAAGGTTGTCGAATCGCTACCGGACGAGCGGATCATCTGTATTCCTGACCGGAATCTCTCCGCCTGGGCGCAGAAACACACCTCCAAACAGATTATCGCGTGGGATGGGTTCTGTCATGTCCACGACCGCCTTACGGCAAAACATGTTGCCGAGGCGAGGGCAAAACATCCGAATGCGGTTGTCATGGCGCACCCCGAGTGCCGTCTTGAGGTCCTTGAAGCCGCAGACTGCGTGACGAGTACCTCCGGCATGCTCCGGTATGCGCGGGAGTCCGGCGCAAAAGAGTTCGTCGTCGGAACCGAACTCGGGCTGATGCATCGCCTCCGCAAGGAAAATCCGGACAGGATTTTTCATCCGCTGCGCAGCGACATGATCTGCCCGAACATGAAGAAGATTACCCTGAAAAGCGTCCTCCGCGTACTGAAGAACATGGACAATGTTATTACCGTGCCGGAAGACATCCGCATCCGGGCCAGGCAGGCGCTCGACCGGATGCTCGCCATTCCGTCGTGAGCATTCTGCGCGACAGACTGATAAATCAGATCCGCCGGAGCGGGCCGATCACGTTTGAGCAGTTCATGGAAACGGCGCTCTATGCACCGGGATTTGGCTACTACCAGCGCGATGTCATGCCGGTCGGCCGCGCAGGCGACTTTTACACCAGTTCGCATCTGCATCCGGTATTTGGCGCCATGATCGGCAGGCAGATGGAGGAGTGCTGGCTGGCGCTCGGCAATCCTTCCCCTTTTGTGATCGTCGAAATGGGCGCCGGTTCCGGGCATTGCGCAAAGGACCTGCTTTCCTACCTCAGCAGCCGCCTGGTCTCGCAGGCGCTCCGCTATATCATCGTTGAGCGGAATCCCTTTGCGCGGGCAGAGCAACAGTCACGGCTGGGCGTGTTCGGGTCGTGCGTCAGCTGGATCGAGAGTCTGGATGCCATTATCGAGCCGGTGACGGGCTGTTTCGTTTCCAATGAGCTGGTAGACGCGTTTCCGGTCCGGCTTGTCCAGATGGACAACGGGTTTGAAGAGATTTTTGTCGCAGAGTATGACGGAGAGTTTGTCGAAGAGGGCCGGCAGTGCAGCCCTGAGGTCATCGATTATCTTGATACCTATGCCCCTGATCTCGTGACGGTGTTTCGCCCGGGCGACCGCACTGAAGTGAACCTGCGCACCCGTCCGTGGCTTGATGCGGTATCGTCGAAACTGCGCGAGGGTTTTGTGCTGACGATCGACTATGGGTATCCTGCGTCGGACTATTACTGTGCCGAGCGCAACCGTGGAACGCTGCTCTGCTATCATGAGCATGAGGTCAACGACAATCCCTACCAGCTCATTGGCGAGCAGGACATCACCGCGCATGTGAATTTTACGGCGCTCCGGCTGCAGGGCGACGAGGCGGGACTGCGTACGGTCGGATACTGTCCTCAGGGCACCTATCTGATATCGCTCGGCATCGACGAGGTGATGCAGGAGCTCGGGGAGCTGGACGCGTTTGCTTCAGCGCGCATCAAGAACCTGATCCTGCCCGACGGGTTGGGAGAGTCGCATAAAGTGCTGATGCAGTACAAGGGCGACCGGCTGCCTACCCTGCGCGGTTTTGCCCTGCGGAATCTCGTGAAACATCTTGCATAAAACGGGCGAACTGCTCCATGCTCCTGATCACGCGATCGGGGGTATGGGTTTCGATCGTATGCACAAGCTCCCTGCCGTGAATTGCCGCAAAGAATGAGCGGAAATCAAACACGCCGTCCCCGATCGGCAGATGCTGATCCGCCGTAGTATCGTTGTCGTGCAGATGGAGTTCAACGAAATACGCTCCGAGCTCGTCGATCCATGTCTGGAGGGGAACCCTGGTAAAGAGGCCGAAATGGCCGGTATCGAAGCAGATGCCGAAATGCTCCGAGCCGATCTTTTCCATCAGCATGCGGAGATTCGTCGGCTCATCCTCAAAGATATTTTCGATCGCGATTGTCGTCCCCAGTTTTGCGGCGCGTTCGATAAACGGTTCCCAGAAGTTGATGCTTCGCTCCAGCCAGGTGTCGATCCGGAGTGAATACTTCCATTTTTCGTACCCGGAATGAAAAACAATGCAGCGGGGGCGCAGTATTTCGGCGAGCGCAAAGGTCTGGCTAAAACGGTCGATGGTAACCTGCCGCACCTGAAGGTCCATGGCGGCGGGGCTGAGATCCATGAACGGGCCGTGAAACGAAAGCGACGGACGGTATGACAGGATGTCGCGCACATCGGAAATATCCCAGGCGCTCAGGCTGTCGAGGCATTCGGCGCTGAAGTAGATTTCGAGGTTGAGTTTTCGTTCACGGATGAGATGGCTGAATTCGGCAATGCGGGGGAACGGGACGTGGACGTGCGGCGAGGGGAGGGCGGCGGCCATTGATTATGCCGCCGCATCCTTTTGAGAAGCTGTTGTCTGGGCCTTTTCCGCAGCGGAACCACATCCGCCGCCGGAGCAGGAAGCTCCGCACGATGCTGCCGCCGGCGCCTTTTCGGACGAGGCCGGTGCCTTGGCATCGGCTGATGCGTATCCATCGGAATACCAGCCGCCGCCTTTCAGCACGAACGATGTGTTCGAGATCAGCTTTCTCAGTTCACCGCCACACCGGGGACATTCGGTCAGCGGGGCGTCGCTGAACTTCTGCATTTTTGAGAGTTCATGTCCGCATTTCTGACACCCGTACTCATAGATAGGCATGCTGTATCTCCTCCTGCATGAAAAATGTCCAATTCTAATGTAGCGGACCCGGAGCCCTTCAGTCAAGGAACCGGAACCCATATGCAACGCTCGCAATGCCGTATACTAAATTAATAAGGAATCCCGCGAGAGGAGACTTTCGATGAAATTGATGGCACATTACCGGATGCTTTCCGGACATATCCTGTCATGTCTTGCGCTCCTGATCGTCATTCTTGTTGCCGGCAGCTCGTCTGCTTTCGATGCTGGTCCGGTCCGGCAGAACACGCCGGAAACAACGTCTTCCTATCCAGACAAGGCATGGTGGAGGTCGTTCGGAGCCCAACTCAAAAACACTGCTCCGGCCAATGAACTTGACCGCGCCCGTTATATTGCGACGGAAGTCGGCAAGAAGCTCGACGAACTCGGTATCTCGCCGAATACTTCGTATCTGTCCCGGCCGGTCGCCGGATATCGTTTCGGCGATCAGGGAGTCGGTACCTGCGGGTATCTCAGCGATTCCCTTACGGAGGCATTCAAAGGGGCAATGCTTCAGGAGAAACAGATTTATTCGGTTATCGGCTACAAGGAGGGCTGGCAGCAGCTGAACCGCGGATATCTGTTCGACGTGAACCTGAACCATGTCGCGCCGGTCGTTGTTATCGATGGGGTTCCATACACGTTTGATCTCTGGATGCATGGCGGTTCGCAGGGGAAGTTCGGCGGCTTCGAAAACAGCGCATACAATGCCATTACTACCCAAGGGTGGGGGCGTCTGATGGAGGTGCATCAGGGGTACACCGGATTCTCCGATGACGAGGGCGCGACCATCAAGCGCTTTTCCGAGGTGCATCGCAACCTGATCGACCGGACACAGACCGGATTGGGCGTGCTCCGGTATGTGATAACCGACTCATCGGGCAAACCGGTTCCCGGGGCACAGGTGTCGCTGACCGGGGAGACCCGCATCTCCGGATCGACAGACGCCCAGGGAACCGCTTTTCTCAAGGGGGTGAAAAACAGCGACTACTCCCTGACGGTCCGTGCAAAAGGCTACAAAACCCATCAGGCGGCGGTCAGCGCGCGTCCCTCGCGGGAAGATGCGGTTTCGGTCACCCTCGAACCATTGCTTCGCACGCTGCTGATTCGGGTGCAGGGCCTTTCAGTGCCGCTTCGCGATGTGAGCGTTGCGCTCTCCGAAGTCGGCAGTGAAGCAACCGATGAACGCGGCATCGCCCGCTTTGGGAATGTGCTGCCGGCTACCTATGTGGCAACGATTGAAGCCTCCGGATTCAAAACCGAACGCAAAAACGTACTGGTGCCGCCTGCCAGCGATGAGGCAGATGCAGGGAAGCCGGTCGGTGTCGAGATCCGGCTGACGCCGAAGGTATCGGTAACCATTTCGGGAACCGAACGGACGGTTGTCGGCGGCGTCATTGAGCTGCAGGCGAATGTCGATGTTCCGGATTCGGTCAAGACTGCCCTGAAGTATGCATGGCGTGCCGGAACCGATTCGCAGGTAATCTCCGCCCAGCCGACACTCAGGAAGACGGCTGTGCAGACCGGCCGGCAGAGCTTTGCCCTCGTGGTGTACGCCCTCGCCGAAGACAAGAAGTCTACCGTCAAACTGGGGGAAGCCCTTCAGACGGTCACGGTAACGGAGGCGGCGTTTGTTGCCTCACTGACCGGTCCTTCCGAACTGACGGCTGGTCAGTCAGGAACCTATGAGGTATCGGTTGCTCCCAAAACGCTCGACGAGCGGCCGGTTACCTTCGGCTACTCGTGGATGGCTGATGGCGCCAAGCTTCCCGGTGCCGCTGCCCGCCAGAGCACAGTGTTTGGCGCGCCGGGGCAGCATACGGTCGGGGTTGTTGTCTGGCAGGCGGTCGAGGGAAAGTGGATCAAGGCTGCAGAGACGAAAATGCCGGTGACGGTGAAGCCCGCGGTGCAGTCGTTCGGGAAGGTTTCGATCAACGGATTTAACCAGGTGACGGTCGGCGATACGGCGAACCTTTGGGCAACCATCGATGAAACGAACGTGCCTGCGGAGTCGCTCTATTTCAGCTGGATAGCCGATGGTAAACGGGTGAATTACGCCGACAGTCTCACCCTGCCGGCAGTGTGGCCGGGAGTCATGCAGGTGACGCTCGAACTCTGGATGAAGCACAAACCGAATCCGGTTCTTCTTGCGAGGGCGTCAAAGGCGGTGACGGTCGTTGAGAAGCCGAAACCTGAACCGACGGTGCCGCAACCGGTTGTTGAGAAGCCCAAACCGCAACCGCCGGTGGTTGAAACGAAGCCTGAACCTCCGAAACCCGAGGCGAAAAAGGAGTTTTCCCTCACCGGAACCTGGACCGCGACGGACAGCAAGGGGCGATTCAACGGCAAGCTGACCCTCGCACAATCGGGTTCCGCTGTGAGCGGTACGCTCCAGACCCCTGCTGGCGGGGTTCCGGTTTCGGGTTCCATATCGGGCGGCTCGGTGACACTGCGGTTTACGTTCAACAATGCTGCCGTCCTGAACCAGTATATGGGAGACATGGAGCTTTCGCAGGCGATCGTCGGCATTACCGCAAAAGCGACCTTTACGGTCGGGTCGAACCCCAACCGCCTGGACGGCATGCTCCATCCCTTCAACGTTGTCTATAACCGAACCGACGGCAAGCTTGTGGTCAAACAGAAATACAACGACGGGGCGGACCCCTCAAATCCGCCCCGGCCGTTTTCGATCAGCCGGTGAGGTTTTGTCAGGAACCGGTGAAGAATTCCGGGGAATGATTGACTTTTTCGGGCTTTTTCTGGTTATATACAAGTCTGTCAATTTGTGTGGAGGTGAATTCATGTACGCAATAATCCAGACTGGCAGCGAACAGATCCGGGTAGCCCCGGGCGACGAAATCGCTGTGCAGAAGGTTGAAGGTGAAGCAAATACGGATATCGTGCTCGACAAGGTTCTGCTCGTGTCGGACAACGGCAAGGTTGTTGTCGGCCGTCCGTACGTCGCGGGTGCACGTGTAAAGGCCGAGATCGTGAAGACGGAGAAGGACGACAAGATTCTGGTCTTTGGTCCTGCGCCGAAAAAGGCAATCAGAAAGCTGAAGGGACATCGTCAGCTGATGACGACGCTCAAAATCAAGGAAATTATCGGAGGCTAGCCATGGCTCATAAAAAAGGCGTTGGCAGTTCAAAAAACGGTCGTGACAGTAAGGCAAAACGTCTTGGCGTAAAACGCTTTGGTGGTCAGGTTGTTACCGCCGGCAACATCCTCATCCGTCAGCGCGGCACCAAGGTGCATCCGGGCAACAACGTCGGATGCGGGAAAGATTATACGCTTTTTGCGTTGATCGACGGCATCGTGAAATTCGAGCGCAAGGACAAGACCCGCACGAAAGTGAGCGTCTATCCGGTGCAGGTACCGGCCTAGTTTCCGGCACCGCTCTGAACCAGAGAGGAAGGCAGTCCGGTGCAACCGGGCTGCCTTTTTATTTTTATGCAATTTGTTGACTATGTAAAAAGTTATGTCAGGTCGGGCGACGGCGGTCGCGGGTGTGTCAGTTTCCGCAGGGAGAAGTATGTCCCGAAAGGCGGTCCGGACGGCGGTGACGGCGGTCGTGGAGGCCATGTCATCATCCGCGCAACGCACGAGCTGAATACCCTGGTCGATCTTCGGTACTGGCGCGAGTACCGGGCAGACAGCGGCGAGCACGGCAAGGGCAGCAACAAGAGCGGCAGGGATGCCGAAGACAAGATCATTCTGGTGCCGGTCGGCACCATTGTCAAGGATGCCGGGACCGAAGAAGTGCTTGCGGACCTCGATCATGACGGCGCTGAGGTCATTGTCGCAAAGGGCGGCCGGGGCGGTCTCGGGAATCAGCATTTTGCGACCTCCACGCGGCAGGTGCCGCGCTTTGCGCAGCCGGGCGAGCCGGGTGAAGAGCGGTGGGTCATCTTCGAGCTGAAACTGCTCGCCGACGTTGGACTTCTCGGCATGCCGAACGCGGGCAAGTCGACGCTCATATCGGTTATTTCCGCCGCGCGTCCCAAGATCGCGGATTATCCGTTCACGACGCTGGTGCCGAACCTTGGAGTTGTCAAGACGGGCGATTACAAGAGCTTTGTCGTTGCGGACATTCCGGGCCTGATCGAGGGTGCCCATCGCGGCGTCGGGCTCGGATTCCAGTTTCTCCGCCATGTGGAGCGCACCCATCTCCTCCTGCATCTGGTGGATGTTTCGGAGATGGTTGTGGAAGATCCGGTAGAAACGTTTGAAAAGATCAATAAAGAGCTCGTATTATATAACCCTGAGCTGGCGGCAAAACCGATGATCGTGGTTGCCACAAAACTGGATATTGCAGGCGACGGCAGCCGTCTTGCCGCGTTGAAACAGCACTGCCAAGCGCGAAACCTGCCGTTTTTTGCGATTTCTGCGGCAACCGGTCAGGGCGTGCAGGAGCTCGCCGCTTATCTCGCGCAGCGAGTGGAGGAGTCCCGGAAGGCATGAGCCGTATTGTCATCAAGATCGGCAGCAACATTCTGACACGTTCGGACGGCGGCCTGAACCATAAGCGGGTTGCGGCCATCGCAAAGGAAATATCGGAGCTCTTTGCTGAAGGGCATGAGGTGGTGCTGGTTTCGTCCGGCGCCATTGCAGCCGGAATGGGCAAGCTTGGGTTTGACCGCAAGCCGACCGATATTCAGCTGAAACAGGCGTGCGCGGCGGTCGGCCAGTCGCTCCTGATGCGTTCATACGGGAAGTCCTTCAACCGGCATGGCCGGAAGGTCGGCCAGATTCTGCTCACGCAGGGCATTTTCTCCAACCGCGTAACCTACCTGAATTCGAAGAATACGATGGAGGCGCTGCTGTCGTTTGGCGTGGTTCCGATTGTCAACGAAAACGATACCATCTCCACTGAGGAGATCAAATTCGGCGACAATGACCGCCTGGCCGCGCTCGTTGCCGGTCTCATCGAAGCTGACCGCCTGATCATTCTTTCCGATGTTGACGGCCTTTATCCCGAGGATCCGAAAAAAAACCCATCGGTGCGCCTCATCACGACTGTCGAGGAAATCACGCCTGATATCGAGCAGCTCGCCGGCGGCGCCGGAAGCATTGTCGGCACGGGAGGCATGTACTCAAAGATCCTCGCGGCAAAGCGGGCGACAGCGCACGGCATACGCGTGCATATCGTTTCGGGACGGAAGTACGGGCTCGCAAGTGCTGTGCTCGCGGGGAAAAAACACGGCACCACCTTTCTTCCGCAGGAGCATCGCATTTCCTCCCGCAAGGGCTGGATCGCCTATGCGGTCAAGTCCGCCGGAGAGATGCTGCTGGACGACGGTGCCGTAAAGGCGCTGAAAAACGGCGGCAAAAGCCTGCTGCCTTCCGGAATCGTCCGCGTGAAAGGCCATTTTCGTGCGGGTGATGCGGTCGTGTGTCTTGATCAGGCCGGCAGGAAAGTGGCAAAGGGCATCGTCAACTATGCTGCCGAAGATATTGACCGCATTAAAGGCAAAAAGACCTCCGACATCGAGTCACTGCTCGGCTTCAAGTATTCCGACGAAGTAATTCACCGCGACAACCTCGTTCTGCTCGGCTGATTTCCGTTCAAGGCGTTTTTCGCTGTTGCCGCCCCTGCCTGCGCAGGCATAGCTTCACGCTGGAACATCCACTATAATTGGGATATGTACACGCGGGTGCTTGCCGCCGTCAACGAATTCTCGAACGCCGAGATCGCGGCGCGCTATGCCGTCGCTTTTGCGCAGGCGTGTCATGCGTCACTCTCTCTGCTCCATGTCTATCAGGCCGGTTCTCCCGTGGAGACGTTCAACCGTGCGGAGGCAGCACTCAGACGGCTGTTTCTGTATGCCGAATCGCGGGGGGTCGATGTCGAAATACTGACCGAGAGGGGGGATCCCCTGAAAAAAATCGGCGAGGTGGTCAATCGCGAAAAGATCGATATCGTCTTCACCTCCAGCCGCAGGGACGATGCAAGCAGGCGGTATTTCGCAAAGACGCTTTCCAGACAACTGCTGCTGAAACTTCCCTGCGCTGTCGCCATGGTGAGAATCGTTCATGCCGGCAGAATTGCGCCCAAAAGGATTCTGGTGCCGCTACGGGGAAAGATTACGCATGCGGACGAACGGGTTTTTTTCGTATCGCGGCTTGCCGGGGCATTTGGATCGTCGGTAACACTCTTTCACAGTGCCGGGAGTGTGTCACGGTTTTTCCACGGAGAACTCCATCTCACACCGCTCCAGCGCGAAGGCCGGATTCCGGCCGATATCGAATCGTTTGTACGGCAGTTGGGGCGCTACGGCATCCGCCATGAGAAGCGTACCGGACATGGCAGGGTCTCCCGCTCGATAGCCGTTGAGGCGATGATCCGCCGGAACGACCTGATCATTATGGGGGCAAGCGAACGGGGGCTTCTGAAAAGCATGCTCTTCGGCAATCCGGTCGAAGATGTGCTGTGCGAAACCCCCTGCAACCTGATCATATTCAAGGCAGGCAGGCTAAAGACTGTGATGAGTAATGGGTAATGCGTAAAAAACCAAAGACAGGGATGGGTGACCCGTAATGGCAAAGGTATGTATTTCCCGTCGAAGTGAAGGAACCGTCATTCGTGTTGTTACTTAGTACGCATTCCTGATCACGCATCACGAATTCAATGAGAATTCATACCCAATCAAAAGAGGAAGTCCTTCAGAGCCTTGTGACCGGCATCGATGGCCTGAGCGATGAGGAAGCAGGACGTCGCCTGAAAGAGTATGGCCCCAATGCGATACGCGAGATCCGGAAAAAATCGCTCCTTCTGAAACTGGGGGCGCAGTTCACCCACTTTCTTGCCATTCTTCTCTGGATCGCTGCAGGACTGGCGTTTCTTTCCGAATATTTCAGCCCCGGCGAGGGCATGTTGTCGCTTGGAATTGCGATCGTCGCCGTCGTTGTGATCAATGCGTTTTTTACCTTTGTTCAGGAGTACCGGGCGGAGCGGGTGATCGAGGCATTGCAGAAACAACTGCCTTTTCGGGTGAAAGTCGTCCGTGACGGGCAGCAACGTGAAATATCCGCCCGTGACGTTGTTCCCGGAGACATCCTGGTCCTTCTCGAAGGCGACCGGATTCCCGCCGACGCCCGGCTGGTTGATGCGAACCGGATGCTCGTGAACAATGCGCCCCTTACCGGCGAATCCGATGCACGCACCCGTTCCGCTGAACCATACGCCGGCGACTATCTGGAAAGTCCCAACATTGTCTTTGCCGGAACGCATGTGGTAAGCGGAACCGGCAGGGCGGTTGTCTTTGCGACCGGCATGTCGAGCGAGTTCGGGAAAATCGCACATCTGACGAGCACCGTCGATCCGGGGCTGAGCCCGCTTCAGAGAGAGATCGTCAAGGTGACGCGTATCGTTGCGGCGGTAGCCCTCGTTACCGGAACCATCTTCTTTGCGATCGGTTTGTATGCCGGCAAAGGGTTCTGGCAGAATTTTGTCTTTGCGATCGGCATTCTCATCGCCAATGTTCCGGAGGGACTGCTCCCTACCGTCACACTCGCGCTCGCCATGGGCAGCCAGCGGATGGTGAAACGCAATGCCTTGATCAAAACGCTGTCCGCTGTCGAAACCCTCGGCTCCGTTACCTATATCTGTACCGACAAAACCGGAACGCTTACCAAAAACGCGATGGAAGTCCGGAGCGTATGGACTGCCGGGCGCGGGGTGCAGCGCATCGATGAATACCAGGAGGAATCCGGCAGCCGGTTCATGACGGTCGCCGCTTTCTGCAACAACGCTGTTGCGGGTCGGGGGCGGTATCTCGGCGATCCAACGGAGATTGCGCTTCTCAAGGCTGCACGGCGTCACGTTGCGGACAAAACAACAGAACGTCTTAATGAAATTCCGTTCGATCCGGAACGGAAAATGATGACCACGCTGACCATGGTGGACGGAGCCCCCCTGGTTCTCACCAAAGGCGCCGTCGAGAAAATACTCCCCTTATGCGGAGCGCTGGAAACGCGGGACGGTGTTCGTCGTATGGACGATACCGCCAGGAATGCGCTCATGCAGGCGTACCGCGGCATGACCGGTGAAGGACTGCGGGTCATGGCCCTGGCGTTCCGAAGCCAGCCTGAGTCGGGGGATACCGCAGAATTTGAAACCGATCTGATCTGTGCGGGACTGATCGGTATGGAGGACCCACCGCGGCCTGAAGTTGCAGAGGCGATTGCCACATGCAGCGATGCCGGGATCAGAGTCATCATGATTACCGGAGACGCCGGCCTCACTGCGGCGGCAATCGCCCGCCAGATCGGCCTGAGTACCGGCGGAGCGCGGGTTATTGAGGCTGACGGGCTTGATGCCATGAACGACCGTGACCTGTATACCAGTATAAAGTCCGGCACAGCCGTGTTTGCGCGAATGACGCCCCGTCACAAGATGCGGATTGTGTCGGTCCTGAAGGATGAGGGCGAACGGGTTGCCGTTACTGGCGACGGCGTCAACGACGCCCCAGCGCTCAGACGGGCGGATATCGGCATAGCCATGGGCATCGCCGGAACAGACGTGGCGAAAGAGTCAGCTGACATGATCCTCCTGGACGACAATTTCGCGTCCATCGTGCATGCTGTCGAAGAGGGCAGGGCGATCTTTGAAAACATCCGGAAGTTCATCAGCTATATTTTTGCATCGAATATCCCGGAGGCCGTTCCGTATATTGCGTATGTGCTTTTCAGTATTCCGCTGCCGCTGACGATTCTCCAGATCCTGGCCATCGACCTCGGCACAGACCTCTTTCCGGCCCTTGCGCTGGGCGCTGAAGCCCCATCGTCAGATGTCATGAAGCAGCCGCCCAGAGACCCGGACGAACGGCTCCTCAGCACCGGCCTGCTTGCGCGCGCCTATCTGTTTTTGGGTCCGATCGAGGCGTTTGCAGGTCTGTTCGGTTTTTTCTTTTTCCTGAACATGTCGGGATGGCATTACGGAGAGATGCTGCCGCCCGACAGCGCGGTTTATATTCAGGCGACGACAGTCTGTCTCGGAGCGGTCATCATATCCCAGATCGGCAATGTGTTTGCCTGCCGCTCATTCAGGGAATCCGTTTTCTCGATCGGCATCTTTTCCAATCGTCTTGTCCTCAGCGGTGTAGCGATGGAGATTCTTCTGGCAGCCCTCATTATTTACAGCAGGCCGGGCAATGCCTTGTTCGGCACGGCTCCTGTGGACGGCTGGATATGGCTTGCGCTGCTGCCGTTCGCCTTGCTGATTCTGCTGGCGGAGGAAGG
>JAAYUK010000215.1 GCA_012517735.1 Nitrospiraceae bacterium | reverse complement strand
TCGAGGCGCTGGCAATGATTCAGGCAAAGCCGTTCGATATTGTCATGTCCGATCTCAAGATGCCGGAGATCGACGGCTTTGCGCTCTTTGAGCACGTGCTGGAGCTTTCCCCCGAAACCATCTTCATCATCATTACCGCATTCGGTACGATTCAGTCTGCGGTCGATGCCCTCCGCAAAGGCATATACGACTATATACCGAAGCCTTTCACGCCGGAAGAGGTGCGCATTCCGGTGCGGCGCGCCATCGAGAAGAAGAACCTCCAGCGCGAGAATCAGGCGCTCCGGAGCCAGATCGAAGAGCGCTATTCATTCCAGAATATTATCGGCAACAGCGCCGCCATGCATGAGGTATATCAACTGATGCGCCGGGCGGCATCCAGCGAGAGCAATGTGCTGATCCACGGGGAAAGCGGCACCGGCAAGGAGCTGGTGGCAAAGGCGGTGCACAGCAACAGCGTGCGTGCGCGCAGAAAATTCGTGGCGGTCAATTGCGGCGCTATCCCCGAGGGACTGCTGGAGTCAGAGCTTTTCGGCTATGTCAAGGGGGCTTTTACCGGGGCGGCATCGTTCAAGAAAGGACTTGTTGAAGAAGCGGACAAGGGGACCCTCTTCCTGGATGAGATCGGCGAACTGCCGCTTATCCTTCAGGTGAAGTTCCTTCGCGTTCTGCAGGAGGGTGAGTTTACGCCTCTTGGCGATACCAGGTCGAGAAAGGTCGACATCCGTCTCATGGCAGCAACCAATCGCGACCTTCGCAAGGCAATCGCTGAAAAACGTTTTCGTGAGGACCTGTTTTACCGGCTGAATGTCATCCCGATCGAGCTGCCTCCGCTTCGCAAGCGCAAGGAGGATGTGCCGCTGCTCGTGCAGGACTTTATCAGAAAGCATAAGGGGAAGGCTCCGGACAAGAACATTACCGGCATTGCGAAGGATGCCATGCAGGTGCTGATCGACTACGAGTTCCCGGGCAATATCCGGGAACTCGAAAATGCGATTGAATATGCGATCGCCTTTACCAGCGGGCCGTTGATCCAGCAGGACGATCTGCCGAAATACCTGTTTGGGGAAGAGGAGCGTGAGAGGAAAGACCTGTCGGTCACCCGGATCATGCCGCTTCGTGAGGCGAAGATCCAGTTTGAAAAGAATCTGATCATGGCGGCGCTGCTTGAGTCCGGAGGGAATATTTCCGAAGCGGCCCGTCTGCTGAATATCCATCGCCAGAATCTTCAGCAGAAAATCCGTCTGCTCGGTATCGAGTCGGGCGCGCTCAGCGAGCAATAGCGGCGTTGAAGCGCCAACGGCATGGCGGGCGGGAGTCAAGGCACCGACGTCCGCCCGCGTTATTTACGCTATCGGCGGATTCTCGTCTTCCGCCCGCATCTTTTCCCGTGCAGCGAGCTTCCGGAGCAGTTCCTTGATAACCTGTTCCTCTTCTTTCATCCGGTCCCGGAAGGCTTTTTTCTCGGTGTCCGCAATTTCGAGCCGGAGATCGCCGAGAAACGATTCGAGAATCTCCGCAAGCATCTCCGCTTCGGCAAACGTAAGATCAATCGTAAGCATCGTATCCCCCTCTGATGAATGTATTGGCATTGCAACCCGTCTCAAACACAGCATAGTGCAAAGCAGGCCTGATGTCCAGCGATACTCTGCCCGACGCTGCAAATGCGTCAATACCTGATACAATGACTTCAGAGGGTTCAGTGTGGAGCCTTTCTGACAATCAGCATGGGGCGACATGGATGCTGGAATTGAAGAATCTCTCATTTCGGGCGGGCGATCGCAGAATACTTGACGGCTGTTCGCTTGGTGTCGGGCAGCAGGAGATTCATGCATTGCTCGGCACCAACGGTGTCGGCAAAAGCACGCTTGCGTACATCATCATGGGTTGTGAAGGATACCGGCCCGACTCAGGGGATATTCTTTTCGCAGGAAAGGTTATCAATGAGCTTGGCATTTCCGATCGGGCCCGTCTCGGCATCACCATGACGTGGCAGGAACCGGTGCGCTTTGAAGGGATCTCCGTGCGTGACTACGTCTCGCTGAGAAACCCTTCCTGCGACGCCGGGTCCTATTTGCGGCTCGTCGGTCTTGATCCTGACCGCTATTTGTGCCGTATGGTGGACCGGTGCCTGAGTGGCGGTGAGAGAAAGCGCATTGAACTTGCTTCCGCGCTTGCACTGCATCCCCGGTTTGTCGTGCTCGACGAGCCGGACTCCGGCATAGACATGCTTTCCTTCAATGACATTGTGCTGGTCATCCGGCAGTTTCGTGATCACGGAGCATCGGTGCTGCTCATCACCCACCGTCCCGAGCTTGCATTGATGGCGGATCGCGCATCGCAGCTCTGCGGCGGCCGTATTGTTGTTACCGGCACGCCTCAGGATGTGACGGATTTTTTTCTGGCAAAGAATTGTGCTGTCTGTGCCGAGGTTGTGTGCGATGCCTGAGCGTGAAGACCTCCTGACTGCGTACCGCCGGTGCGGTGGAGATGAAGGAGCGCTTGCCGATGCGGAGACACCGCATCTGCTGGCGCTCGGGCATGCTATCCTGAGCATGCGGGAAGTTTCCGGGCTTGAGGTGCAGACATCGGTGGCGGATGACGGAATCACTGCCGAGGTTGTTCTTCACGAGGATGTCCGGCTGAACCGCCCGCTGCATCTCTGCTTTGGTGTGCTGCATGCAGAAGGAATGCAGCGCATCACCATGCGGATTCATCTCAAAAAACATGCATCCGCTCAGATTGTTGCACACTGCGTATTCCCCGAAGCGCGGAAGGTGCAGCATATCATGAATGCAATGATCGAGCTGGAAGCGGGCGCCGAGATGCGGTATGCGGAGACCCATTTTCACGGGCCGTACGGCGGGATTGAAGTTCTTCCGAAGGCCATGGTGCGTCTGGGAGATCGGGCACGGTATTCTGCTGACTTTACGCTTCTGGAAGGCAGGGTTGGCGCTCTCGGGCTTGACTATGAGGTGACGGCTGGCGCCGAGTCCATAGCCGAACTTTCGGCGCGCATTTTCGGGCATGGCCGGGATGTAATCGCTCTCCGGGAGAAGGTTGTCCTCAACGGGGAAAACGCCCGCGGCCTTATCAAAACCCGCATTGCCCTGGAAGGCGAAGCATCGGCGGAGGTGACCGGCATTACCGAAGGCAATGCCGCAGGAGCCCGCGGGCATGTGGACTGCACCGAAGTCGTCAGGGATAAGGCAATCGCGAAGGCCGTTCCGATTGTGCATGTTACCCATCCATTGGCCAAGGTGACCCATGAGGCTGCGATCGGGAGTGTGGACAAGAAACAGCTCGAAACCCTTATGGCGCACGGCCTGTCTCCGGAGGAGGCGGTGGACATGATTGTCAAGGGCATTCTCAGGTGACGCCTTTTTCATGGTATAAAACAGGATGACTGAAAGTGCTGTCCATCAGACAAAAAAGCAAGCCCATCTGATTTTCGAGGTGGAAGCTGATTGTCTGCCCGAGTTCTTCGGGCTGCTCCAGGGCGGGTTTTCTCTCGCAACGACCCATTGTGGGCGAAGTGTCCGGACTTTCCTGAAGGACGAACTCGGTCTGACGGACGACTATATCAGTCAGCGGATCAGCACCCTGTTTCTTGACGGCATGCCGGTTGATGACATCGATACTGCAGTGGTGCAGAACGGTTCGCGCCTGGCGCTTTCCTCGGCCATGCCAGGACTGGTCGGCGCGACCATGCGGCAG
>JAAYUK010000214.1 GCA_012517735.1 Nitrospiraceae bacterium | reverse complement strand
GCTCCGAAGCCGGCGGATGCTCCGAAACCGGCAGACGCTCCGAAGCCCGCAGAGGCTCCGAAGCCGGCAGAGGCTCCGAAGAAGTAGTTTTTGTGCAGCACCATGGGGGAGCCATGCTCCTTCATGGTGTTGCTTTTTTTTGTCCGTATTGCTATAGTTACTTCATAGGTATGTTGTTGGTTTTACCGCATTTTAAAGAGTGGGCTCTCCCACTCTTTTGTTTTAGAAAGAAGGTGATGGAAGTCCGTGTTCAGCGCACAGGAAAAGGTTTCGGAACTTGCCGCCGAGGTGGCGGGTGACCTTCAGCTTGAGCTGGTCAGCGTCGAGGTAACCGGTCGCGGCAGGCGATCGATGGTACGCATCGTTATTGACAAGGAAGGCGGGGTTACCATCGCCGACTGTGAAAAAATGAGTCGCAGCCTGGAGGCTCTGCTCGATGTCGAAGACCCCATTCCGGGCACCTATATGCTCGAAGTCGGTTCCCCGGGACTTGACCGGCCGTTGCACTCGCAACGCGACTACGAACGAAGTGTCGGCAAGCTCGCCCGCATCGTCACCAACGGACAGATCGGCAACCGGACTTTTTTTGTCGGACGCATTGTCGATGTTGGCGAAGGCTGGATTCGCCTCCAGCTGGAAAACAAGGGTGGAAGCACCCCCCAGAAAGGCAGAAAACCGGGAGCCGTCCGGGGAGAGCCGCCGGAGGAGATAATAGTTCCCCTGGATAAAATTGCTAAAGCACGACTTGAAATAGAATAAGATTGGAGAGGGCCATATGTCGAAAGAACTGTGTTTCGTCATAGATCAGATCAGCAGGGAAAAGGGCATCGCCCGCGACGCACTGGTCAAAGTGCTCGAAAGCGCGCTCCTGTCCGCTGCACGGAAGAAATTCTCCAACCGGGAGAATGTCCACCTTACGATCGATCCGAAAACCTGCTCGATCTCGATTTTTGAGACCAAGACGATCGTCGAGGAGGTTGCTGACCGCGACCATGAGGTTCCTCATGCCGAATATCCTGACAAGGCAATCGGCGACACCGTCGATTTTCCTATCCAGCTGCAGGACTTCGGCCGTATCGCCGCCCAGACCGCCAAGCAGGTGCTCTTCCAGAAAGTGCGCGAGGCGGAGCGGGATATCATTTTCGATGAATACAAGGACAAGATTGGCACCATCGTCAGCGGAACCGTCCTGCGCAAGGAGAAAACCATTTATTTTGTCGGGCTCGGCAAGACCGAGGCCCTTCTGCACCAGAGGGACACGCTGCCGAACGAGACCCTGAAACGTGGTGATATCGTCAAGGCATACCTCGTCGAAGTGCGCCAGACACCGAAAGGGCCGGTACTCATCCTGTCGAGGACCGATCCGAATTTTGTCATCAGCCTCTTCAAGATGGAAGTGCCCGAAATCCACGATGGCATCGTCGTGATCAAGGGCATCGCCCGCGAACCCGGCGAACGAACCAAGATCGCTGTCATTTCGAATGACCCGGTGATCGATCCGGTCGGGGCCTGTGTCGGCATGAAAGGCACCCGCGTTCAGTCCATTGTACGCGAACTGCGCGGCGAGCGCATCGATATCATCCAGTGGAATGAAGATCCCCGCATCTTCATCGCCCGGGCACTTACTCCTGCGCAGGTTGACCGTGTCGGGATCAACGAAGCGGACAATCACGAAAAAACCGCCATGGTCATCGCCGCCGATACCCAGCTTTCGCTTGCAATCGGCAAACGTGGACAGAATATCAAACTGGCAACCAAGCTCACCGGCTGGGAAATCGACATCCTGAGCGATACCGAGTATTCCAAGATCAGGCTTGAAGAAACCGGAAAAACGCTTGATGAAACGCTTCGCCGCGAAGCCGCCGCTGCCGCAGCGGAACAACAGGAACACGAGCAGGAGCCGGAGCAGGACAAAAACGCATAAGCACAGAAACCGTCGTGCAACGGGCCGTCATCTCATGGACGGCCCGTCTCTCTGATCGATGACCACTGCCCATGACATAACCGCTCCCGTCCAGTACCTCAAAGGGGTCGGACCGCATAAAGCAGCTCTTCTTGCCCGTCTCGGCATTGCCACCATTCAGGATCTCCTCCTTACCATGCCGCTGCGGTACGAAGATCGCCGCTCTTCGGCAAAAATCGTCTCCCTCACGCATGGTCAGACCATCGCAGTTATCGGGAAGGTAATCGCTGCCGAAGTTGTCCAGCCGAGCAGACGAAACCCGCGCCTCAGGATCTTTCAGGTCGCCATTACCGACGGCAGCGGTGTACTCAGAGGAAAGTGGTTCAATCAGGCATTTCTGCAGCG